>NZ_LAVK01000177.1 GCF_001083795.1 Streptomyces sp. SBT349 | reverse complement strand
ACCGCACCGTCGTCATCGACTGGCCGGACGGCCGCCGCGGACCGCTCGGGCGGAGGACTCATATCGGGACCTCGGTGCGGCGGCCGTCCGGCCAGTCGATGACGACGGTGCGGTCATCCACGTCGAGCCGCGGCACCTCCGGCGGGGCACCTGCGGATCGCGGACCCCGGTCGAGGACGGTCAGGGCGGCCAGCAGGCCGCCGGCGGGGAGGGCGCCGACCGTGGCCACCCAGGGCACGGCCGTCCAGGTGCCGAGCGGGCTGACGTCAGGTTCCAGCCATACGCCGGTGCGGTCGAAGCCGAGCAACGGGTGGACGCTGCTGCGCAGTCGGTCCGTGCGGGCGGTGGCCCCGGGCCCGGTGCGGGGGCGGTCGGACGCGGTGACGGGCCAGCCCCCCAGCCGCAGCCGGTGCGCGAGGGCCCGGGGGCCGGCCCGTTCCACCCGCACCAGGCGCACTTCGACCCCGCCGTTGAGCGCGGAGGCGACGGTGAGACGCGGTCCCCGGGTGATCCGGCCGGCGCGGCCCGAGCCGTGGTCGGGTCCGGCGTCGGGTGCCGGGTCCACCCAGTGGACGGGACCGGCCGAGGCCGCCAGCAGCACCCCGTCGGGCTCCCGCCGCGCGTAGCGGGTGGTGAAGCCGGTGCGGTGCGTGGCGCGCCCCGCACCGTCGAGCAGCACCACGGCGTTGTCCACGGGCGCCTCGACCGACGTCCCGGTCAGCGGCGGGAGGGTGGCGGTGGAGTAGCCGAGCCTGGCGTAGAGCGGGGCGTCGGTGACGGTGTCCCCCGGAGCGGCGTGGTCGGTGCCGTGGTTGACGACGGTGACCAGGCCGTCGCGGCGGCGCCCGGAGACCAGCCAGCCGGGCGCCTCGATGACCCGGGCGAAGTCGCCCTCCTCCACGGGCAGGGGCCGTTCGGTCGCGGTCCACACCGGATGGTCGGCGGGCAGGGCCAGGCCGAGCATCCCCTTGGCCGCCCAGTAGGGCGAGCCGGGCCCGGAGTACGCCTGGCGCATCGGGGGCCACGCGTGGTGCCAGCCCAGGGTGAGCAGGCCCGCGCGGTCCGGCGCGCCATGGTCGGCGAAGTGGCGCAGCACGCCGCTGGCCGCTCGCCGCAGCAGGCCGGGCGGCAGCCCGCCCGTCCCGGTGAGGGCCGCGGTCCAGAAGGGGGCCGCGGCGGCGAACCGGTAGATGAGGCTGCGGCCCTGGAGCAGGGGCGAGCCGTCCGCGCCGATGAGGTGCACCGCGTCCTGGAGATAACGGGCGAGGTCCTCGGCCCAGGTCCGGCGGAGTTCGGGCGGGCAGAGGGTTCCGGTGACGGGGAACGCGTGGGTCCACAGCAGCGGGTAGAGGTGCAGCGCCCAGCCGGTGTAGTGGTCGTAGGCGCGCTGGTCGGCGCCGTCGGAGAGCCAGCCGCCCGGCCGGCGCAGGGAGGCGTGGACGGCGAGGTCGGCTTCGATGTCGGTGGGCGACCAGGGCCCGCCCACCTCGCGCAGGAAGGACTCCACGACGATCCGGAACCAGACCCAGTTGATGGGCGGGTAGGGCTGGCCGACGACGGTGGACAGCCAGTCGACGGTGCGCTGTCGCACCCGGTCGTCGAGGCGGTCCCAGAGCCAGGGCCTGGTGAGCTGGAGGATCAGCGCGAGGGAGGCCGCCTCCACCTTCGCCTGGCCCAGCTCGTCCGGGCGCGGCCACGCTTCGGGCGAGGCGGGGTCGGTGCCGGCCGCCAGCCCCGTGGCGTAACGCTCCAGCAGCCCGGTGGGGTCGGCGCCGCGTTCGCCGGCGATCCGGAAGCCGGCCAGCAGCAGGGAGCGGGCGAAACCCTCCAGCCCGTCCGAGGCGGGGCCGTAGCGGCTCGGCGGGCCCGGCAGGTCGACGCGCGCCCCCAGCGGGGAGCGGTGCCGGTCCACGGCGGCCAGCATCCGGTCGGCCAGGCCGGTCCAGTGGGCCCGGGTCCAGCCGGTGTGGGGGGAGAGGGCGCGGTCGGCCGGTGCGGTCATGCCTGGGCCGCCAGGCTCTGGCGGGTGACCGGGTCCAGGGGCGGGGCGCCGGAGTTGTAGCGCTCCAGTTCGGTGAGGGCCGCCTGCGTCATCCTGCGGGTCTCCGAGCCGAGCGAGCCGGCGATGTGCGGGGTGAGCATCACGTTGGGCAGGTCGTAGAGCGGCGAGTCGGGCGGCAGCGGCTCGGGTTCGGTCACGTCGAGGATGGCGTGCAGCTCGCCGCCGAGGCAGGCCCGGGTCAGCGCCTCGGTGTCGATCAGGCTCCCCCGCGCGGTGTTGACCAGCACGGCGTGCGGCGGCAGGGCGGCAAGTTCCGCGGCGCCGATCAGTCCTCGGGTCTGCGGGAGGGAGGGAGCGTGCAGGCTGAGCACGTCGGCCTGGGGCAACGCCTCCTCCAGCGTCGCCGGTTGGGCACCGGCGGCGAGGACGGTGGCCGGGTCGATCACGGGGTCGACGACCAGCACGCGGGCCAGGCCGAGATCCCTGAGGAGGCCGCAGACGCGGGCGCCGACCCGGGAGTGGCCCACCAGGACCACCGTGCGGTCGCGGGCGGACAGTTCGCCGCGGCCGTCCCGGTAGGACCAGTCGGCGCGGAACCGGCGGGCGTCGGTGGCGAGGAACGGCACCTTCTTGAACGCCCAGAGCACGGCGGCCAGCGTGTACTGGGCCACCGGCTCGGCGTTGGCGCCCGCCGCGGTGGTGACCAGCAGGCCGCGGTCGAAGGCCGCTCCGCTCACGTGGGGCCGCACCGATCCGGCCGCGTGGAAGACGGCGCGCAGCCGGGGGGCCGCGGCGAGGACGTCGGTGTCCAGGCGGGGGCAGCCCCAGGAGGTGATGAGCACCTCGGTCTCGGCGAGCCGGCGACGCGTGCGGGGCGAGCGCAGCTCGTCGGTGACCAACGGATCGTCCAGGGTGGCCAGTTGGTCCAGCCGGGCCAGTTCGGGCTCGGCGAACTGGGTGGTGAAGGTGTCGCGCCCCATGACCAGCATCGTCTGGGGGCGTGCGGGTCCGGTCACTTGAGGCTCCCGGTGGCCAGACCGGAGCGCCACTGCCGCTGGAGCACGATGAACGCGATCACCAGCGGCACCACGGCCAGCAGCGAGCCGGTGATGACGAGGGGGCTGTACTGGGGGAACTGGCCCACGCGGGAACTCCACTGGAACAGGCCGAGCGTCATGGGGAACAGCTCGGGGTCGGTGAGCATGACCAGGGGGAGGAAGAAGTTGTTCCAGATGCCGACGAACTGGAACAGCACGATGGTGACCACGCCGGGCCGCATCATCGGCAGGGCGATGGTGAAGAAGGTGCGCAGCTCGCTCGCGCCGTCGACGCGGGACGCCTCCAGCACCTCGTCGGGGACGGCCGCCTCGGCGTAGGCGCGGGCGAGGTAGACGCCGAAGGGGTTGGTCAGCAGGGGTATGAAGACGGCCCAGAAGGTGTCGACGAGGCGCAGTTCCGAGGCGAGCAGGTAGAGCGGCAGCGCCAGGGCGGTGGTGGGGACGAGCACGCCGGCCAGGGTGACGGCGAACAGGGCGCGGCGGCCGGGGAAGTCGAGCTTGGCGATGGCGTAGCCGCAGGCGGCGCAGATCAGCGCGCCCAGGACGGCGCCGAGTCCGGCGTACAGCAGGGAGTTGCGCACCCAGTGGAGGAAGACGCCGTCCTCCTCGGCGAAGAGGTCGCCGAGGTTGCTCCAGAGGTTCCAGTCCCCGAGCTCGAAGGCGCTGGTGGTGGAGAAGTCCCCGACGTTCTTGGTCGACGAGGTGAACAGCCACACCAGCGGCAGCACGCTGTAGAGCGCGGCGATGAACAGCAGGGCGTGCACGGTGCCTCGGGACGTCCAGCGGGACGTCCGCCGCGAGGTGGTCAACGGGACCTCCGGGTGGACAGGCGCATCACCAGCGCCGAGAGCAGTGCCGAGGCGAGGGCGAGCAGCAGCGAGGCCGCCGCCGCCCTTCCGTAGTCGTTGCTGATGAAGGCGGCCTCGTAGACGTAGAGGCTGGGGGTCCAGGTGCTGGTGACCGAGGAGCTGAACGCCCGCAGCACCAGGGGTTCCGTGAAGAGCTGGAGGGAGCCGATGACGGTGAAGACCAGGGCCACGAACACGGTCGGCCGGATCATCGGCACCTTGATGGACAGCGCGGTGCGGATCGGCCCGGCCCCGTCCGCCGTGGACGCCTCCAGCACGTCGCGGGGCACGGCGCGCAGCGCGGTGGAGAAGATGATGACGTTGTAGCCCATCCACTGCCAGGTCGCCATGGTGACGATGGAGGGGAGTACGCCGTTGGCGCCCAGCGGGTCCCAGGGCAGCACGTCGTCGAGCGGCCCGACTCCGGGGCTGTACAGGTAGGCCCAGATCAGCCCGGCGATCACGCCCGGCACGGCGTAGGGCAGGAACACGGCCAGCGACCACGTCCGCCGCAGCCGCACCGTCGCCCCGTCGAGCAGCAGCGCCAGCAGCAGGGCGCCGCCGAGCATCAGCGGCACGTGGACGGCGGCGTAGAGGGCGACGTTGCCCACGCCTTCCAGGAACGCGGCGTCGCCGAGCACGTCGCCGTAGTTGTCCAGCCAGACGAAGACGTCGCGGGGGCCGTCGAAGCCGAGTCCCGACAGGCGTTCGGTGAACAGGCTCAGATAGATCGCGTAGCCGATGGGCACCAGCACGGTGCCGACCAGCAGCAGCGCGAAGGGCCCGGCCAGCAGCAGCGGGGCCAGTCGGGCCCGGCGTCCGGCGGGGCGCGCCGGGCGCGACGCCCCGGTGTCCTGCCCGCTCCCGGCAGCGGGGCGGGGGGCGATGACGGTCATGCCGCGCTCCCTTCTCTGACGGCGAGACCGCGATCGCGCATGGTGGCCACGGCGGTCGCCTGCACGTCGCGGATCGCCGCCGGGATGGTGGTGCCGCCGGACGAGACCCGGCCGAGGGCGTCGGCGACCGAGGAGAAGAGGCCGAGGGAGTTGGGGCCCCAGGTCCACTCGGGGACCCGGGCGTCGGCCTCGTCGAGCACGTCGTAGACGGGGTCGCCGATGAAGTAGTCGTTGGAGACGACCTGGCGGGCGACGTCCCGGTTGGGCAGGTAGGCGGGGAAGGGGGAGGTGAACGTGGCGCCGATGCGCGGGACGTCGGGATCGGTGCTCAGCCAGCGCAGGAAGGTCAGGGCGGCCTCGGGGACGTCGCTCTCCGCGGAGACCCCGAAGGCGGTGCCGCCCTGCATCCCGTTGGCCGGCGGCTCACCCCACGCCGGCATGGTGGTGACGGCCCAGCGGCCGGTGTCCTCGGGGACGGACTTCTTCAGGGTGCCCACGCCCCAGGCCGCGCCCAGGTATCCCCACAGCCGGCCCTCGTGGATGCCGGCGATCCAGTCCTGGGTGCCGGTGCCGCCGCTGCCGACCAGGTCGGCGGCGATGAGCTCCTGCCAGTACCCGGCGGTGCGCAGGGTGCCCTCCCCGGCGACGTCGACCACCCACGTGTCGCCCTCGACGCGCCACCAGGGGTCGCCCGCGCCCCAGGCCATGCCCGCGAAGAACGAGCCGTCGTTGAGCGGGAACGTGGTCAGCCGCGCTCCCGGGTCGGCCTCGCGCACCAGCTCGGCGGCGGCCTCGAACTCCCGCCAGTCGCGCGGCACCGGGACGCCGTGCTCGTCGAAGAGGTCCTTGCGGTAGTAGAGGGCCATGGGCGCCATGTCCATGGGCGTGGCCCAGGTGCGCCCGTCGGGGCGCACGGCCCGCCAGGCGGCCGGCGAGTATCCCTCGGCCAGGTCGGCCAGGTCCTCGGTGAGTTCGCGCAGTCCGCCGGTGGCCAGCACCTGGATCAGGCCCTGGTACTCGACGTGCAGGATGTCGGGCGCGTTGTGGGCCTTGATGGCGTTGGTCTGCTGGGCGTAGCCCCCGGAGAGGCCGGCCGCTATCACGCTCAGCTCCACATGGACGTCGTCCTGCGCCGCGTTGAAGGCGGCAACGTACTGGTCCATGCCCGTCATCCAGGACCAGAGGGTGACCCGGGTGGCGCCGGAGGCGGTGGTCGAGGACGAGCAGCCGGTGAGGCCGGCGCCCCCGGCCGCGAACGCGGCGGCGCCGGCCGAGGCGCGCAGGAGGGCGCGGCGTGACCAGCCGGTGTGTAGCGCCATGACGTCAGTCCCTTCCGAAGGGTGTGCCGGTCACTTCAACTCGTGTCATAGTTCACGGTCAATCACTATGAATCGAAACGATCAGAATCGATCACATGTGAAAGTGAGGCCCGGCCGGTGATCCTCCCCTCGGAGCGCCAGGAGCGCATTCTCGCCACCGTCCGCAGCCAGGGCACGGTGCGGCTGAGCGAGCTGGTCGAGCGGCTCGGCGTCTCGGCGGTCACGGTCCGCCGGGATGTCACCGCACTCGCCGACCGGGGCCTGCTGCGGCGGGTGCACGGCGGCGTCACCCTGTCGCACCGCGGCGGCCGGGAGCCGGAGCAGCACCGGACGGCCTTCGGCCCCGTGGCCCCCGGCATGCTGCTCGGCATGGTCGTGCCGTCCGTGGAGTATTACTGGCCCCAGGTCATCCAGGGCGCGCAGACCGCGGTGAACGCGGCGGAGGGCCGGCTGGTGATGCGCGTCTCCAGCTACGAACCGGGCGAGGACCGCCGCCAGATCACCGCTCTGCTGGACCGCGGGGCGCGCACCCTGCTGGTCGCCCCCGTGGTCACCGGCGCCTACGGTCTGGACCTGCTGCGCTGGCTGGCCACGCTGCCCGTGCCCGTGGTCCTGGTGGAACGCCAGCCCCCGCCCGAGCTGCCGACCCTGGAACTGGACGCGGCCACCACGGCGCACGCGCTGGGCGCCGGGCTCGGCGTCCGGCACCTGGTGACCCTCGGGCACGCCGCCATCGCGCTGATCCTCTCCCGGCAGAGCCCCACCAGTCGCGCGCTGCGCCAGGGGTGGCAGGAGACCATGGCCGAACTCGGCCTGCCGCAACCCGAGTCCTGGCGGTTCGAGGTGCCCGTCTACGGCACCGCCGGGTGGGCGGCGGCCTACGACCTGGTGCTGCGACGCTGCCGGGAGTCGGGCATGACCGCGCTGCTGGTGCACTCCGACCGGGAGGCCATCGGCATGGTGGAGCGCGCCCGGGACCTCGGCATCGCCGTACCCGACGAGCTGGCCGTGGTGTCCTACGACGACGAGGTCGCCGCCACCTCCGACCCGCCGCTCACCGCCGTCCGCCCCCAGAAGCACCGCCTGGGCCAGCTGGCCGCCCAACTCGCCCTCGCCCGCGTCAGCGAGCCCGGCCGCCGCCCGGTGCACCGGGTGCAGCTCTGGCCCACCCTTGAGGTCCGCGAGTCCTGCGGCGCCGAGGCACCGACGATCGGATCTGTTCGCTTGTGACCGATCCGTGATGAGTCAATTGACTGGGTGGGGAGGCCAGTTGACGGTGTCGGCAGCGACGCATCACGAAAGGGATCACCATGCCGCACCTCCATGCCCACCGCCGCCGCCGCGGCCTGCCGGCCGCGCTCGCCGCGCTGGTCGCCGCGCCCCTCGTGGCGCTCTCCTCCCCCTCCGTCACCGCGGCGGAACCGGCGCCGGAGTCCGCGCCGGAGTCCGCCCCGCTGGCCGCCTCCGACTTCAGGGGCGTGAACTGGGCCATGCCGGGAGACAACTTCACCGACGACGCCGTCGTGCCCGAGGGACTGAGCGAGTCCGACAGTTACGACACCGTCAGGGCCAAGGCCACCGCCGTCTATGACGGGTTCCGCAGCAGTATCGGCGCCAACACGGTCCGGCTGCCGATCAACTTCGACTCCTATCCCGGTACGGCATGGGGTGACGCCTACGCCGGGGCCGTCGACGCCGCCACGGCGAGCGGCTTCAACGTGATCATCTCCATGTGGGAAGGGGAATCGTCGAACGGCCGGATCGACGACATGGCGGGCTTCGACGCGATGTGGGACGCCGTCGTCGACCGGTGGGGCTCCGACAGCCGCGTCCACTTCGAGCCGATGAACGAGCCCCACGGCTACAGCGCCGGGGAGTGGGCCGACATCGCCGCCGCCTGGATCGCCGACCGCCCCACGGTCCCCAGGGAGCGGATTTTCGTCAGCGGCCACGGCTACAACGGTGACGTCACTTCCGTGTGCGGCGACAGCCGCCTCGACGGCACCTACCTGTCGCTCCACCTGTACGCGTTCCAGTTCGGCGAGATGAGCTACGACGCGTGGCGGGACACGTTCGACTCCCGGATCGGCGACTGCGGTTCGCGCACCGTCCTGGACGAGTTCGGCGCCCCGCTGGACGACGGCAGGGACTACAACGACCCGGACAGCGGCGACAACTTCGTCCGGTACATCCGCGCCGCCACCGACACCGTCCGTTCCCAGGGGATGGGCGCCGTCTACTGGCCTGCCCTCGGCGGCAAGCACACCAACCGGCCCGACCACGACTGGTACTCCCTCTACGCCCTCGGGGGCAGCGGCACCGACCTGACGCTGACCCTGCGCAACGCCAGCATCGTCGACCGGCTCCACCACGCCTGGGCCGCGGGCGGCGCCCAGGCCACCACCCCTTCCCAGGGAGGACGCTCATGAGCGAGTCCGCCGACCGGCCCCGCGCGGGAATCGGTCGCAGAAGGCTGATCACCGGCGCCGCCGCCGTCGCCACCGCCGCGGCGGCGACGAGCCTCGCCGCCGCCCGCCCCGCGCGGGCCGCGGCCTGGGAGACGGTCCTCGGGCCCGACTCCTTGGGCAGCTACGGGTCCCTGGAGGCGAACTGGAACTACCTCTACCCCTGGGGCTCCGACCACAACGGCTCCGCCCGCATGTACGGCAGCGCGGCCGACCACAACCACATCTCCCTCTCCGGCGGCACGCTGACCCTCAAGGCCACCCGCATCACCTGGGACGAGGGGAACAGCAGCGCCGACCCGCACCTGCCGATCCGTTACCACTCGGGTGCCATCCACGCCAAGCACCAGGTGCGCGTCACCGACCAGTACCCCGATTACGAGGTGAAGGGCGAGTTCCAGGCGCCGAGCGCCCCCGGCACCTGGCCCGCGTTCTGGCTCACCGGCGTCAACAGCTGGCCCCCGGAGAGCGACATCCTGGAGTTCAAGGGCGACAACCGGAACTGGTTCAACACCTTCCGCACCTCCTCCGACGTCTCCAGCACCCTCGTGCCGGTCACCTCTCCCGGCAGCTGGCACGCGTACCGCGCGTGGATCACCCGGGTCAACGCCACGGACGTGGAGATCCATTACTACCTCGACGACACCTGGCGGGCGGTCCACCGGGGCGCCGGCTTCGTCGGCAAGCCGCTGTGGCTCATCTGCAACCTCCAGATGGAGGGCTCCTCGGGCGGATCGGGCCCTTCGGGCGACACCTTCTACCGCGCCCGCAACATCTACGTCGGCCGCACCGCGGCCTGAGCGCCCGACTATTCAGTTCGTGGGCGGCGGGTCCGTCCCCTAGGTTGCGACGCATGGCCGAACCCGCCGATCCAGGACACCGGGCCGCCGAGGGGCCGCCGCGCCTGGTCACCCGCGCGCTCCTGCTGCGCTTGGTGACGGTCGTCGGCTCCTCGGCGAGCTTCTACCTGCTGCTGCCGGTCGTCCCGGCGTACGCGCAGAGCGTGCCGGGCCGCGGCAGCGACATGGCGGGCCTGGTCACCGGGCGCTGATGCCCGGTGGGACCGGACGGCGGAGCGCGCACCATCCACGACGAGCCGGAAGGGCCGGGAGGCGACGGCGGAGGGGCAACGGTGAGCTGCGAACCCGTGGACGGGCCTGCCGGTGGCGTGTGAACGGCGGGGCGGTGGCGTGAAGTTCGAGTCACGGCCTCATTACAAACAGATCATGCTCAGATAAGATCTTGGCGACCGATCTTCTCATCCGGAGGAAAGGCTTCCGTATGTCCGCGCGACTCAGACGTCCTCTTCAACGCCTCGCCGCGATACTCCCGGTGGCCGCCGTCTTATGGATGGCAGCTCCGTCGACCGCCTCCGCCCACACCATCGACCAGGCGGTCGCCGCCTCCGACGGCTGCGCCTGGGGTGACGACGCCGAATACCTCACCCTGCACTCCGACCTGATCCAGACGTCGGCCGGGGAGATCCTCGGCACCGGGTTCCTGCTGTGGAGCGGCACGTTCCAGGAGAACTGCGTCGTCACCCTGAAGGCGGGCGCCGCCCACGGCGTCTCGACCTGGACCGAAGCCCAACTCCACACCGAGGACGGCTCCACCTGGGGGGACGCGGGCGCCTTCGGGCACTACGCGGCGGTCTACGCCCCGACCGGCGGCCAGTGCGTCGCCTACACGGTCGTGATCACCTCGCCCAGCGGTGAGGAAGCCACGGGCGGGCGCCCCGAGTTCGCGAACTGCTCCCGGCTGTAGGAGCTGTAGGAGCACCGCCACCGGCTCACGGCTGACGCCGTGACCTCGTGAAAGGGCTGAGAGCCCCTCCCAGGGGCTCTCACGCCTCCACCGCGACATCCAGCCTCACACGCCGAGTTGACCGTCGAGCCGGGGGCTGGGGAACTCCTCGATGCCCAGGACCCGTAGCAGCTCCAGCCGTTCGCGGGTCCCGTCGTCCGCCGGGGTGAGCACCAGCAGCAGTTGACCCTGGTCGGGCGTGGTCAGGGTCTCGCAGTCCATCAGCAGGCGGCCCACCCGAGGGTGCAGCACGGTCTTGCGGTCGGCGCGTCGGACCGCCACCTCGTGCTCGGCCCAGAGCCGGCGGAAGTCGGCGCTGGCGGTCAGCAGCCGGTCGACGAGCCCGGCGACCGCGGGGTCGCCCGACCGGCGGCCGGCGACCGCGCGCAGGTCGGCCACGAGCTGGCGGGCGTAGTGCTCCCGTTCCTCGGGCGCCTGGGTGGCGCTGGTGGCGGGGTCGGTGAACCAGCGGTACACGACATAGCGCCGGTCGCCGCAGTAGCGGGTGTGGTCGCCCGTCAGCAGGACGGCCGCCCGGTTCTGGGCGAGGACCTCGCCCAGGTCGGACAGCACCATGGCCGGGGTGTCGCCGAGCAGGTCGAGCATCCGGATCAGGCCGGCGCGGGCGAGGCGGGCCACCCCGTCGGCGGGCGGGGGCCGGTGGCCGGCCAGGTGGAAGAGGTGGTCGCGCTCGTCGTCGGAGAGCCGCAGCACCCGGGCCAGCGCGCCGAGCAGCTGCGTCGAGGGCTGACTGCTGCGGCCCTGTTCGAGGCGGACGACGTAGTCCACCGACATGCCGGCGAGCATGGCCACCTCTTCGCGGCGCAGGCCGGTGGTGCGGCGGCGGGGGCCGTCGGCGATGCCCACCTCGGCCGGGCGGATCGCCTCGCGGCGGAGGCGCAGGAAGTCGGCGAGCTGCTCACGTTCCATGCCCCCATGGTCCCCGCGGCGGGCGCGCCGATCCAGGGAGCGGCTCTCCCATGATGAACGCTCCGCTCCCGCATGCCGCGGCGCGGGTCCACGGTGGGGGACAGGTCGAGGACGCGGACGACGAAGGAGAACGCGATGCAGATACGGACCCTGGGCAGCACCGGACCGGCCGTCTCCGCGCTGGGGCTGGGCGCGATGGGGATGTCGGGCGCGTACGGCGCGGCCGACCGCGCGGAGAGTATCGCCACCGTGCACGCCGCGCTGGAGGCCGGCGTCACGCTGATCGACACGGGCGACTTCTACGGCATGGGCCACAACGAGTCGCTGCTCGCCGAGGCACTGCGCGGCCGGGACCGTGACAGCTACCGGTTGAGCGTCAAGTTCGGCATGTTGCGGGGGCCGGGCCCGGTGTTCGGCGGGCACGACTGCCGGCCCGAGGCGGTGAGGAACTTCCTGGCCTACTCGCTGACCCGGCTGGGCACCGACCACATCGACGTCTACCGCCCCGCCCGGCTGGACCCGGCGGTGCCGGTGGAGGAGACGGTGGGCGCGATCAAGGAGATGATCGACGCCGGGTATGTGCGGCACCTCGGCCTCTCGGAGGTCGACGCGGCGACGATCCGCCGGGCGCACGCCGTGCACCCGGTCGCCGACCTCCAGATCGAGTACTCGCTCATCTCCCGCGCGGTGGAGGCGGACGTCCTGCCCACGCTGAGGGAGCTCGGCATCGGCATGACCGCGTACGGCGTCCTCGGCCGCGGCCTCATCTCCGGGCACTGGTCCGCGGGCCACACCGCCGGTCCCGGCGACGGCCGCGCCACCGGGCCGCGGTTCGCCGGCGGGAACGTGGAGCACAACCTCGCCCTCGTGGAGGCGCTGCGCCGGGTGGCCGAGGCGAAGGGGCGCACCGTCGCCCAGTCGGCCATCGCCTGGGTGGCCGCGCAGGGCGAGGACATCGTGCCGCTGGTCGGCGCCCGCACCCGCGAGCGGCTGGCCGAGGCGCTGCCCGCGGCGGAGTTGAGCCTCACCGCGGACGACCTGGCCGAGATCGAGAAGGCGGTGCCGCCCGGCGCGGCGCGCGGCGACCGGTACCCGGCCGCGTTCATGTCCGGTCTCGGCGTGGGGAACTGAGCCAGGACCACGCGGGTGGGCGGCCGAACGGGGGGCGTGCGGGCGGGTGTTGACCGGACCGTGGCAGGGAGCGCCGGTCGTGCGATGATGGCGCACCGGCAGTGGGACGGGTCTCGCGGCCGGGTCGGACGGCCGACCGCGCGCCCGGCCCGACGCGACCGCTCGCCCACGGGCGATCTCTTCGCACGGGAGGACCACCGATGATTGTCCCGTTCAGCGTCACCGACTTCCTCGATCGAGCCCTCACGGTGTACGGCGACCGCCTCGGGGTGGCCGACGAGCCCGACCAGCCCGCCCGCACCCTCGGCGAGCTCACCTACGCGCAGGTCGGCGAGCGCGCTCGGGCGCTGGCCGCGAACCTGGACCGGCTCGGCATCGGAACGGGCGAGCGCGTGGCCGTGGTGTCGCACAACAGCGCCCGGCTGATGACCGCCTTCTTCGGCGTCAGCGGCTACGGCCGGGTCCTCGTGCCCATCAACTTCCGGCTCTCCGCCGACGAGGTGGCCTACATCGTCGAGCACTCCGGCGCGCGGGTGCTCTATGTCGACCCCGAGCTCAGGGACGCCCTCAAGTCCGTCGACTGCGCGCACACGTATCCGCTGGGCGACGACGACGCGCTCTACCTGCCCGGCACGGAGCCGCGCCCCTGGGAGCCCGACGAGAACGCCACCGCCACGATCAACTACACCTCCGGCACCACCGCCCGGCCCAAGGGCGTGCAGATCACCCATCGCAACCTCTGGGTCAACGCCACCACGTTCGCGCTCCACGCCGGGGTCAGCGATCGCGACGTCTACCTGCACACGCTGCCGATGTTCCACGCCAACGGCTGGGGCATGCCGTTCGCCATGGCGGGGCTGGGCGTGCCGCAGATCGTGCTGCGCAAGGTCGACGGCGCGGAGATCCTGCGCCGGGTGGAGCGATACGGCGTCACCGTCATGTGCGGCGCGCCCGCCGTGGTGGCGGCGATCCTCGACGCCGCGCAGACGTGGGACGGCGAGATCCCCGGCCGCGACCGGGTGCGCGTCATCGTCGCGGGCGCGCCACCGCCGACCAGGACCGTGGCGCGCGTCGAGGCCGAGCTGGGCTGGGAGTTCATCCAGCTCTACGGCCTCACGGAGACCTCCCCGCTGCTCACGATCAACCGCGCCCGCCCGGAGTGGGACGACCTGCCGCCCGAGGAGCGCGCCGCGAGACTGGTGCGGGCCGGCGCCCCGGCGCTGGGCGTGCGGCTGAGGGTCGACGGGAGAGGCGAGGTCCTCGCACGCTCCAACGTGGTGTCGCAGGGCTACTGGGACAACGCCGAGGAGACCGGGCGGAGCATGGCCGACGGCTGGTTCCACACCGGCGACGGCGGTGTGCTCGGGGAGGACGGCTACCTCACCATCCAGGACCGCAAGAAGGACGTGATCATCACCGGCGGTGAGAACGTCTCGTCCATCGAGGTCGAGGACGTCATCTTCAGCCACCCCGACGTCGCCGAGATCGCCGTGATCGGCGTGCCCGACGAGAAGTGGGGCGAGACGATCAAGGCCCTGGTGGTGAGGGTCGACGGTTCGACGCTGACCGAGCGGGAGCTGATCGACTACTGCAAGTCCAGGATGGCCCGCTTCAAGGCGCCGACGAGCGTGGAGTTCCGGGACGCGCTGGCCCGCACGGCGACCGGCAAGCTCCAGAAGTTCAAGCTGCGCGCCCCCTACTGGGAGGGCTTCGAGCGGCAGGTCAACTGACGCGGCGGGTCAACTGAGGCGGCGGGCCACGAAGGCGGCGTCGACGGCGTCCTCCAGGCGGGCCTTGGCCTGGTCGGAGCCGGTCCGCGCGGTGATGTAGGCCGTGACCTGGCGGCCGGAGGCGTCGCGGCCGGACCGGGTGGACGTGCCGAGGTGGTCGCCGAGGTGGCCCCAGAAGGAGCCGCCCCCGGTCAACGGGAACCGCCGGAGTCCGAGGCCGCAGCCTTCGCCGGGGCCCGGCGGCAGGACGGTCATCATCTCGGCCAGCGCGGGCGCGGTCAGCAGCCGGCCCTCGAACAGCCGCTGCCAGAAGCGGTTCAGGTCCGAGGGGGTGGAGACCAGGGCGCCGCTCGCGCCCGCCAGCGAGGGTTCGAACTCGGTGACGTCCAGCAGGGGGCCTCCCGGATCGGCCGGATCGGCCACGTAGGCGCGGGCGTGCCGGCCGCGGATCGCGCGTTCGCCCGTGGGCGGCCAGTAGGTGTCGGACAGGCCCGCGGGCCTGATGACGCGTTCGGTGACCGCCGTGCCGATGTCGTCTCCGGTCAGCCGCTCCACCAGCATCCCGGCGATCAGATAGCCGGTGCTGCTGTACTCCCATCCCCTTCCCGGATCGAAGTCCGGTGCGTGCGCGAGGGCGAACCGGACCAGCTCCGCCGCCTCGACCGGCTCGTCCCGGTCCAGCGGGTTCAGGTGCGCCATGTAGTCCGGGAGGCCACTGGTGTGCTGGAGCAGCCGGCGCACCGAGATGTGGCGGCCGTCGATGTCCGCGCCGTCGCCGGTGCCCCGCACCACGCCGGGCAGGTAGGTCTCGATCGGCTCGTCGAGCCGGACCGCGCCCCGGCCCGCCAGCTGGAGGACGGCCACGGCGGTGAACGACTTGGTGACGCTGCCGACCCGGTACCGCCCGTCGCCGCCGACCATCGGCCGGCCCGTGCCCAGCTCGGCGGTGCCGGAGGTCAGGGTGATCGCCCGGCGGTCACCGTCACGGATCCGCGCCAGTGCCCCGGGGATGCCGTCGGTCCCGGTCAGCGAGTCCAGGTGCCGCCGCACGGCGTCCGTACCCCCGGCCGGGCCCTGCTTCGCTGCGGCGGCACCTGGACTCGCT
>NZ_LAVK01000176.1 GCF_001083795.1 Streptomyces sp. SBT349 | reverse complement strand
AGCCGCAGCTCATGGACTCGGGGCCGTTGCGTGGGCGGTGGGGGGCCGCGTCGGGCACGGACGAAGAGGCGGTGCGCGACCGGTGGACAGGTCGGCAGATGACTGCAACTCTCTGACGCAATCTCGCAAAATCATGTGCACGTCACGCACACCACCAGAGATCCCTCCCTCGGAGCCCTGAGCCCTCACGCCCCGCGTGAGGGCTGGAGATTGGGGACAGATGACTCGCCAACGCTTCAGGACGCGCGCGCCGGCCGCCGTTCTGACCGCCCTGCTGATGCTGCTCGGCGGGCTGAGCGCCACCGCCTCCGCGGCGGAGGGCGGCAACCTCGCCGCCGGCGCCCCCGCCGCGGCGAGCGGGGCCAACGGCCCGCACGCCGCTGACCGTGTGACCGACGGGGACCAGGACACCTACTGGGAGGGCGCGGGCGGCGCGTTCCCGCAGTGGGTGCAGGTGGACCTCGGCGACACCGTCCGCCTCGACGAGACCGTGCTCAAGCTCCCCGCCGGGTGGGAGCGCAGGCAGCAGACGCTGTCCGTGCAGGGCAGCATGAACGGGGAGAGCTTCACCACCCTCGCGGCGCCCGCCACCCTCGCGTTCGACCCCGGCTCGGACAACACGGTGACCGTCCCGATGCACGGGGTGCAGGCCCGCCACGTGCGGGTGGAGATCACCGCCAACAGCGGCTGGGAAGCCGCCCAGCTCTCCGAACTGGAGGTGTACACCGCCGAGGAGTCACGGGAGGACCTGGCCCGCGAGGCGACGTTCACAGCCAGCAGCAGCACCGACAACCGGGTCGCGGGCAACGCGGGCGACGGCGACAGGGCCAGCTACTGGGAGAGCCGGAACGGCGACCTGCCGCAGTGGATCAGGGCCGACCTCGGGGCCTCCGTCGCGGTCGACCGGGTCGTGCTGCGCCTGCCCACGGGCTGGGAGCCGCGCACCCAGACGTTCGCGCTCCAGGGCAGCACCGACGGCGCGGAGTACACCGACCTGGCGCCCGACGAGGACCACCTCTTCGACGCGGCGTCCGGCGGCAACTCCGTGACGCTCAGCTTCGACTCCACCGTCACCCGGTACATCAGGGTGCTGTTCTCCGGCAACACCGTGCAGCACGCCGGGCAGGTCTCCGAGCTGGAGATCTACGGTCCCCAGGACGGCGACACACAGGCGCCCACGGCCCCGGCGAACCTGAGGCTGACCGAGCCGGAGCCCGGCACGATCCGGCTCGACTGGTCCGCGTCCTCGGATGACACCGGAGTGGCGGGCTACGACATCTACGCCGGCAACACGCTGCGCACCAGCGTCCCCGGCGACGTCACCACCTACACCGACACCCAGCCCACCGACGTCACCGTCACCTACCACCTCCGCGCCCGGGACGCGGCGGGCAACCAGTCGCCCGACAGCCAGTCCGTCACCCGCCGCGCGGGCGACCCCGCCCAGGTGGTGGAGCTCGCCGAGGGCAAGCCCATCAGCGCCTCGGGCCATGTCCACACCTTCGTCGCGGCCAACGCCAACGACGGGAACACCGCGACCTACTGGGAGGGCGCCTCGGGCGTCTACCCCGGGCACCTCACCGTGGAGCTCGGCTCCGACGCCGACCTCTCCTCGATCGTGGTCAAGCTGGACCCGGCGGGCGCGTGGGGCAACCGCACCCAGCGCATCGAGGTGCAGGGCCGCGCCCAGGGCACCACGGCGTTCACCACGCTGACGCCCGCGGCGGACTACGCGTTCTCACCGTCCACGGGGAACACGGTCACCATTCCCACCGACGGGCGGGCCGACGACGTGCGGCTCGTCTTCACCTCCAACACCGGGGCCCCGGCCGGTCAGGTCGCCGAGTTCCAGGTGATGGGCGAGCCCGCGCCCGCCCCCGACCTGGAGGTCACCACCATGTCGGCCGACCCCGAGGTCCCGCTGGAGTCGGAGGACGTGACCCTCTCGGCCGGCGTGCGCAACAGCGGGCCGCTGGCCTCCGCGGCGACCGAGGTGACGCTCCTGGTGGACGACGAGGAGCAGGGCACCGCCTCGCTCCCCGCCCTCGACCCGGGCGAGACCGCCACGGTCTCCGCGGACATCGGCGCGCTGACCGAGGGCGAGCACACCCTCGCCGCCGAGGTCGACGCCGAGGACGCCGTGGTCGAGCAGGACGAGACCAACAACACCTACGAGCACCCCGAACCGCTGGTGGTCGAGCCGGTGCCCAGCTCCGACCTCGTCGTCTCGGCGGTGGACTCGGACCCCTCCACCCCCGCCTCGGGCGACCAGGTCACGTTCTTCGCCACCCTGGAGAACCGCGGCACCCTGGACTCGGCCGGCGGCGCCCACCCCGTCACGCTGGCGGTGAAGGACACCGACGGCTCCACGATCACCACGCTGGACGGCGCCTTCACCGGCGTGCTGGAGGCCGGCGACGCGACCACCGCCGTGGAGCTCGGCACCTGGACGGCCGCCGACGGCAGCTTCACGCTGGAGGCCACCGTCGGCGCCGACGCCAACGAGATCCCGGTCAAGCGCGAGAACAACACCACCACCCGGGCCTTCTCCGTCGGGCGCGGCGCGCACATGCCGTACACGGCGTACGAGGCGGAGGACGCCAGGCGCGGCGGCGGCGCCGACGTCGTCGGGCCCAACCGGGACGTGGGCCACCTCGCGGGCGAGGCGTCGGGCCGCCGCGCGGTGACCCTCGACCAGAACGGCGAGTTCGTCGAGTTCACCACCAGGGGCTCCACCAACACCCTGGTGACCCGCTTCTCCATCCCGGACGCCCCGGGCGGCGGCGGCATCGACAGCACGATCAACGTCTACGTGAACGGCGCGTTCCACAGCGCCCTCGACCTCACCTCGCGCTACGCGTGGCTGTACGGCGCCGAGGCGGCCCCCGGGAACGCGCCGTCCGCGGGCGGGCCGCGCCACATCTACGACGAGGCGCACCTGATGCTCGGCGAGACGGTGCCGGCGGGCAGCACGATCAGGCTCCAGAAGGACGCGGCCAACGGGAGCCGGTACACGATCGACTTCATCAACACCGAGCAGGTCGCGCCGGTGGCCAACCCGGACCCGGCGCGCTACACCGTGCCGGCCGGCCTCGGGCAGCAGGACGTGCAGGCGGCCCTCGACCGGGTGCGGATGGACACCACCGGCACGCTCGTCGGCGTCTACCTGCCGCCCGGCGACTACCAGACGTCCAGCAAGTTCCAGGTGTACGGCAAGCCCGTCGAGGTCGTGGGCGCGGGCTCCTGGTACACCCGCTTCCACGCCCCGGAGGGCCAGACCAACACGGACGTCGGCTTCCGTGCCGAACAGGCGGCGAGCGGCTCGACGTTCGCGAACTTCGCCTACTTCGGCAACTACACCTCGCGGATCGACGGGCCGGGCAAGGTCTTCGACTTCTCCAACGTCACCGACATGACGATCGACAACATCTGGGCCGAGCACATGGTGTGCCTCTACTGGGGCGCCAACACCGACAGGACCACCATCAGCAACTCCCGCATCAGGAACACGTTCGCCGACGGCCTCAACATGACCAACGGCTCCACGCACAACCACGTGACCAACAACGAGACACGGGCCACGGGCGACGACAGCTTCGCCCTCTTCTCCGCGATCGACGCCGGGGGCGCGGACGAGACCGGCAACGTCTACGAGAACCTCACCTCGCTGCTGACCTGGCGCGCCGCCGGCCTGGCGGCCTACGGCGGCTACGACAACGTCTTCCGCAACATCCGCATCGCCGACACGCTGGTCTACTCGGGCATCACGATCAGCTCGCTCGACTTCGGCTATCCGATGAACGGCTTCGGGGAGATCCCCACCCGCTTCGAGAACATCACCATCGAACGGGCGGGTGGCCACTTCTGGGGCGACCAGGTCTTCCCCGGCATCTGGATGTTCTCCGCCTCCGAGGTCTTCCAGGGCATCCGGGTCAGCGACGTCGACATCATCGACCCCACCTATGTGGGGATCATGTTCCAGACCAACTACGTCGGGGGCCAGCCTGAGCACCCGATCACGGACACGGTCCTCACCGACGTGACCATCTCGGGCGCCAGGCGCAGCGGTGACCGGTACGACGGCAAGTCCGGCATGGCCCTGTGGGCGAACGAGCTGCCCGAGCCGGGCCAGGGTCCCGCGGTCGGCGAGGTCACGTTCCACGGCCTGACCCTTACCGGCAACGCCGAGGACGTCCGCAACACCACCTCCACCTTCGACATCCACCTGAACGAGTAGGGCGGGGAGGCCGCCGCCTCCCACGGAAAACGGCGGGGCCGCCGGGGCGACCTGGCCCCCCCCCCCCGCGCCCGGGGGCAGAATTGGGCGGGTGACCGCATCGGGGACATCTCGCCCCTACTCCGGGCAGACGACATTGGACCAGGACGCGCTAAGCCCGCTCCGGCTCTTCCTGAGGACGGAGACGGGCGGCGCGGTGGTGCTGCTCGCCGCCGTGCTCGCCTCGATGGTCTGGATCAACGTGGGCCCCTCGTCGTTCGCGTCCTTCTGGGGGACGCACGTGTCGGTCGAGGCCGGCTCGCGCGGCGTGTCGCTCACCGTGCGCGAGTGGGTGAACAGCGGGCTGATGACGCTGTTCTTCTTCGTCGTCGGCCTGGAGACCCGCCGCGAGTGGGACCTCGGCGACCTGCGCGAACGCCGCCGGGTGGTGCCGCTGCTGGCCGCCGGGCTCAGCGGCATGCTGGTCCCCGTCGCGATCTACGCCGCCCTCAACGCGGGCGGCGACGCGGCCGGCGGCTGGGGCGCCGCCATGTCCACGGACACCGCGTTCGCCCTGGGCGTGCTGGCCCTGCTCGGCTCCCGCTATCCCGGAAGCCTGCGGATGTTCCTCCTGACGGTGACGGTCGTGGACGACTTCGTCGCGCTCGGCGTCATCGCCCTCGTCTACAGCGAGAGCGTCGACCTGGTGGCGCTGGGGGCCGGGCTCGGCCTCTTCGCCCTCCTGCTGGGCGCGCGGGCCGCGGGGCTCGCCCGGGTCGGCGTCTACGGGGTGCTGGGGGTCGCCCTGTGGGTGGCGTTCCTCGAATCGGGCATCGACCCCATCGTGGTGGGGCTGGCGATGGGCCTGCTCACCTACGCCTACCCGGCGGCACGCGGCGACCTGGAACGGGCCAGCGACCTGTTCCGGCTGTTCCGCGAGCAGCCGACGCCCGAGTTCGAGCGCTCGGTCCGCAGCGGCCTCGCCGCCGCCCTCTCCCCCAACGACCGGCTCCAGCGCGCGTTCCACCCGTGGTCCAGCTATGTCATCGTGCCGCTGTTCGCCCTGGCCAACGCGGGCGTCGAGCTCAGCGGCCACCAGCTGGCGAACGCGTTCACCTCGCCGGTCACCCTCGGCATCCTGCTCGGCTACCTGCTGGGCAAGCCGATCGGCATCCTCGGCGCCTCCTGGCTGACCACCGCGCTGAGCCGGGGGCGGCTGCGCGCGCCCGTCGGCTGGGGCTCGGTCCTGGGCGCGGGCTCGATGGCCGGAGTCGGCTTCACCGTGTCCCTGCTGATCGCGACCAAGGCCCTGAACGGCGAACAGCTGGAGGAGGCCAAGATCGGCATCATCTCCACGGTGGCCGCCTCCGCCGCCCTGGCCTTCGCCGTCACCCGCCTCCTGCGGCTCCTGCCGCGGGACACGCGGGTGCGGGCGCTGCTGGGGATGGCCGAGAGCATCGTGGACCTCGCGAAGCCGGTGGACGCGGACCGCGACCATGTGCGCGGCCCGGCCGAGTCGCTGGTGACGATGGTGGAGTACGGCGACTTCGAGTGCCCGTACTGCGGCCAGGCCGAACCGGTGGTGCGGCAGCTGCTCGCCGAGGTCGGCGACCTGCGGTACGTGTGGCGGCACCTGCCGCTCACCGACGTGCACCCCGACGCCCAGCTCGCCGCCGAGGCGGCGGAGGCGGCGGCCGACCAGGGCGCGTTCTGGGAGATGCACGACCTGCTCCTCGATCACCAGGGCGACCTGCGGATGCCGGACTTCCTGCGGTACGCCGAGGAGCTCGGCCTGGACGTGGAGCGGTTCCGCCAGCACCTCCAGAAGCGCAAGGGCGCCCCCCGGGTCGCCGAGGACGTCGACTCCGCCGACCTCAGCGGCGTCGCGGGCACCCCGACGTTCTTCATCAACGGCCGCCGCCACCAGGGCGCCTATGACATCGACCACCTGACCGCCGCCGTCAAGGCCGCGAAGGAACGCGCCAGGATCGCCCGCTGACCTGTCCCCCGCGTGCCCGAGCCATTCACTCGACCGGCCCCTCGTGCTAGCGTGCGCCGGCAGGACCGATCAGACCGATCAGACCGATCAGACCGATCAGACCGATCAGACCGATCAGACCGGTCAGACCAGTGGGCGTGGAAGGCGGTGCGGAGCCATGGGCGGGCGGACGGGACGCGAGGGTGCCCGGCGGGTGATGGTCAACCCGGACGCCTCGACCGGGGGCGCCTGGGAGCCGGAGACCCGGCTGTACTCGGAGGGCGCCTTCCGCGGCACCGAGCGCCCGGTGCTCGCGCCGGCGGGCGGCGGTCACCGGCGGATCGAGGGGACCCCGTTCCTCGACCCGGCCGGCGGCGGACTCCCGGGGGCCCACGAGGCGGACGAGGCCGAGGTGCGTGCCTTCCGGCGGCGGCTGGCCGGGATCGCGATACCCGACGACGGCGGCCGGTACGCCGACCTGGCCACCACCGCGCTGCTCGACCTGTACGCTCTGGCGCTGCCGAACGGGGCCGTGCTCGGCGCGGCCAGCCCGTACTGGGCGTTCGTGTGGGCCCGGGACAACGCGCTGGTGGTGGCGGCGTTCGCCCTGCTGGGCCAGTACGAGGACGCGTGGGCGGCGCTCCGTTTCATCTACGGCGTCCAGGAGCCGGACGGCCAGTGGGAGGCGCGCTATCTCCCGGACGGCTCGGGCGAGGTGCCCGACGACCGCGGGCGGCAGGACGACGGCATCGGCTACACGCTGTGGGCGACGTGGCTGGCCGCCCGGCTGAGCCCGGACGCGACGCGGGAGGCGGCGCTCGCCGAGCTGCGGCCCGCCGTCCTGGCGGCCGTGGCGGCGGGCGGCGACGTCCTGGACGCGGCGACCTCCCTGCCCCGCACCAGCCAGGACTTCTGGGAGATGGACCAGGCCGAGCCCTCGCTCGGCGTCGCGGGGCCGCTGGCGTTCGGGCTGCGCGCCGGCGCCGAACTCGCGGATCAGCTGGGCGAATCCGCCCTGGCCGACCGCGCCCGCGGGCACGCCGACGCGCTGCTGGCCGCGGTGGTGCGGACGTATCGGCCCTCCGGCTACGAGCACTTCCCCTCGGGCGGCGGGCGCGACGCGTCCGTGGCGTTCCTGCTGCCCCCCTTCATCGCCTCATCCGCCGACCCGGGCGCCGACCTCGTACCCGGCGCGCGCGCCGCGTGGAACCGTTCGCGCGCTGAGATGCGCGTGGCCAACGGCGGGCTGCGCCCCGGCGCGGGCTGGCCCGACCCGCACACCGCCTGGAACCCGCAGGTCTCGCTGTACGCGATCACCGCCGCGGCCCTGAGTGAACGCGCCACCGCCCGCGCGCTGCTGGACTGGATGGACGCCCACCGCACGGCGCTCGGAAGCCTGCCGGAGAAGGTCACCGCCGCGGGAGCGCCCGCCGCGGTGGCGCCCATCTCGACCGTGGCCTCGGCGGCCCTGATCGCCCTGGCCCTCCTCGACGGGCGGCCGATGCCCGTCCTTCGCGGCTACGAACCCGCGCTCGCCCCCTTCTCCTGACGCACGCGGCACCCGGCCGCATCCGTTCCCCCCGCATATCCGTACCGCTATCCGTTTCCGTACCCGTACCCGTACCCGAGGAGGTCGCCCGATGCGACGGGCCACCAGCAAGGCACGAACGGCGCGCCGGCGCACGGCGGCCCTGCTCACCGCGGCGCTGTGCGCCGGCGCGCTCGGCGGCTGCTCCCTCTTCAGTCCGTCCGGGGACGGCAGGGACGGCGAGGTCACCGTGTGGACCCCGCACAGCACGCCCCCGCGCATCGCGGCCCAGGAGGCGATAGCCGCCGACTTCGAGGAGGAGACCGGCATCCACGTGAACGTCGTGGGCATGGCCGCCGCCGACATGAACCAGGCCATCGTCGCGGGCGCCGCCTCCGGGGACCTGCCCGACGTGGCCCTGGTGGGCCCCGACCAGGTGGCCCGCTGGACCGCGCAGGGCCTGGTGGACACCGGCGCCGCGCGGGAGGCGCTGAACGCCCTGGGCGAGGACACCCTGAGCGAGCGGGCCCTCGACCTGGTCTCCATCGACGGCGAACCCGCCGCCGTGCCGTCGGACGGCTGGGGCGAGATGCTGTTCTACCGCACCGACGTGTTCGACGCGCTCGGCCTGTCGCCGCCCACCAGCGTGCGGGACATGGTGGAGGCGGCCGAGACCATCGACGGCTCGGACCTCGGGATGGCCGGGATCGTGCTGGGCACCCAGCCCGCCAACGCCTCGGCCGGCGAGAACCTGGAACACCTGGCGCTGGCCGACGGCTGCGCGATGTTCGAGGGGGAGGAGGTCGCGCTCGACTCGGCCGCCTGCGAGCACACCTTCGGCGAGTACCAGGCGCTCACCGGGGCCTCCGTGGCCGGCGACCAGAACATCGAGTCCACCCGCGCCTCGTACCTGGCCGGGGACGCGGCGATGGTCCTGTGGTCGCCGCACCTGCTGGACGAGATCGCGAACCTGGACCCCGCCTTCCCGGTGAGCTGCGACCAGTGCGCGGAAGACCCCGGCTTCCTGGCCGCGAACACCGGCGTCGTCGGCGCGATGACCGGCGAGAACAACGACACCCCCACCGGCTTCGGCCTCACGATGAACCACGCGGTGCTCCAGGGCGCCGACCGGGAGGCCGCCCTGCGCTATGTCGACTACGTCATGAACGAGGGCTATGCCGACACCCTGGCCATGACCCCCGAGGGCCGCGTCCCGGTGCGGTCCGGGCCACCGGGTGAGCCGGGGCGCTTCATCGAGGAGTGGCGCTCGCTGCCGCTTGGCGCCGACCCGGAGAACCGGCGGCCGTTCGACGAGGCGTTCGCGCCGGAGGTCATCGAGGAGGTGTACGAGGCCGCCAACGCCTTCAGCCGGTGGGGCTTCGGCACCGAGAACTGGGCGACGGCGGGGGCCGCCTACACCCAGAACACGCTGGTCACCGACGTCAACCGGCTGGTGGGCGGCGGCGATCCAGGTGACTACGCGGACCGCGTGGCCGCCGAACTGCGGACCATCCAGCGGGAGAACCAGTGAGCAGGCTGCCAGGACGCATCACCCTCGCCAAACGCGAGGACCTGACCGGCAGGGCGCTGGTGAGCCCGACCCTGCTGGTGGTCGTCTTCGTCGTCCTCGTCCCCTTCGTCATGAGCGTGCTGTACGCGTTCCAGGACGTGCGCCTCATCGACATAGGGCCGCTCGGCGACGGCGAGACGCGGTGGACGCTGGACAACTTCCGCGAGGTGCTGTCCAGCAGCGGCTTCTGGGCCGCCGTGCGGACCACCGCGCTGTTCGCCGTGGCCACCACCGTCGGCTCGGTGGCGGCGGGCCTGGCCATCGCGCTGGCGCTGCGCAAGCCGTTCCGCGGCCGGGGGCTCGTCCGCGGTCTGGTGCTGATCCCCTACGTGCTGCCCGTGGTCGCCGCCGTCATGATCTGGGAGCAGCTGCTCAACTCCCAGTACGGCTTCGTCAACGCCTTCGGGGAGCGGTTCCTCGGCTGGACCGAGCCCGTCTCGTTCCTCTCCACCACCTCGATGGACGTCGCCGGGCTTCCGGTGCCCGTCACGCTGCTGGTGGTCGTGCTCTTCGAGATATGGAAGACCGCGCCGCTGGCCTATCTCTTCATCACCGCGCGCCTCCAGGCCGTGCCCGGCGACCTGGAGGAGGCCGCGCTCATCGACGGCGCCGCCCCCACCCAGAGCTTCCGGCATGTCCTGCTCCCCCAGCTCGCGGGCGTCCTGGCCCTGCTGGCGGTGCTCCGCTTCATCTGGTCGTTCCAGAGCTTCAACGAGATCTACCTGCTCACCGGGGGCGCGGGCGGCACCCAGGTGCTCGCCGTGCGGGTCTACGAGGAGCTCACCACCCAGGGCGACATCGGCACCGCGTCGGCGCTCGGCCTGGTGATGATGGCGGCCCTGGCCGTGCTGCTGGTGATCTACGTCCGCATGTCCCGCAAGGAGGTCTCGCGATGAGCGCCGTCCGCACGCACCCCAGGGGCTCCACCCGCCACCGCGTGGAGCGGCGGGTCCTCGGCGTGCTCAAGTGGGCCACCATAGCCGTGACCGTCCTCGCCTGCGCGGGGCCGCTGGTCTACGGCATCCTGCTCTCGCTGCGCCCGCTGACCGAGGTCATCAACAACCCCCTCGACATCTTTCCCGCGCCCTCGGAGATGGACTTCAGCTCCTACACCACCGCGCTGCGCCCCGAGGAGGACGGCGGCCACGGCCTGGCCCGTTTCATGGGCAACTCGGCGGTGGTCGCGCTGGGGACCGTGGCCCTGGCCACCGTGTGCAGCGTGCTGGGCGCCTACGCGGCGGTGCGGCTGCGGTTCTTCGGACGGGACTCGGTCAACGCGCTGTTCCTGATGGTCTACCTCTTCCCCGGCATCGTGCTGGCCGTCCCGCTGTTCGTGATGTTCTCGCGGATCGGGCTGCGCGGGGAGCTGATCGGGCTGGTCATCATCTATCTGGCGCAGACGGTGCCCGTGTCGCTGTTCATGCTGCGCAACTACTTCCTCGCGGTCCCCGCCGGCGTCGAGGAGGCGGCCATGACGGACGGCTGCACCCGGATGCAGGTGATCTGGCGGATCGTGCTGCCGATGGCGCTGCCCGGCATCATCTCCACCGGCCTGTATGTCTTCATGATCGCCTGGAACGAGTACCTGTACGCGCTGCTCTTCCTGGTGGACAAGCGCGACCGGTGGACCGCCTCGCTCGGCATCGCCCAGCTCTCCGACTTCGCCGTGCCGCCGACCGTCCTGATGGCGGGCTCGATCGCGCTGACCCTGCCGGTCGTCGTCGTCTTCGTGCTCACGCAGCGCTCGCTGCTCTCCGGGCTGACCGCCGGGGCGGAGAAGGGATGACCTGGTGGGCCGACGCGGTCGTCTACGAGGTGTACGTCCGCAGCTTCGCCGACTCCGACGGCGACGGGGTCGGTGACCTGGCGGGGGTCACGGCGCGGCTGCCGCACCTGGCGGACCTGGGGGTGGACGCCCTGTGGATCACGCCGTTCTTCCCCTCCCCGGGGCGGGACCACGGGTACGACGTCAGCGACTTCACGGCCGTCGACCCGCTCTTCGGCGACCTGGCGGCGTTCGACGCGCTGGTGGAACGGGCGCACGCGCTCGGCCTGAGGGTGCTGGTGGACATCGTGCCCAACCACACCTCCGACGCGCACCCGTGGTTCATGGCCGCGCTCGCCGAGGGCAGGGGCGGGCGCCGGTACCGCGACTACTACATCTGGCGCGACCCGGCCCCCGACGGCGGGCCGCCGAACAACTGGATCTCCAACTTCGGCGGCCCCGCCTGGACCCGGGACCCCGCCTCGGGCCAGTACTGGATGCACGCCTACCTCCCCGAGCAGCCGGATCTCAACTGGCGCTCCGGGGCGGTGCGCGCCGAGTGGGAACGGATCCTGGGGTTCTGGCTCGCCCGCGGCGTGGACGGCTTCCGGATCGACGTCGCGCACAACCTGCTCAAGCACCCCGACTTCCCGGACAACCCGCCCGCCGCCGGTCCGGCCGCGCGCGAGGCGCGGGTGGGCCGGGCGCGGCAGGCGCACGGCCTCGCCCGGGTCTTCGACATCGACCAGGACGGCGTGGTGGACGTCTTCCGCGCGCTGCGCGCCGCGCTGCCGAACACCACCGGGGGCGAACGGCCGTTCCTGCTGGGCGAGACGGTGCTCGACGACCCGGGGCGCGTGGCCCGTTACGTGGAACGCGACGGGCTCGACGCGGCGATGTGGTTCGGCGCGCAGGCGGCGCGCTTCGACGCGCGCGAGCTGCACGAGGCGCTGGACGCGGTGGCGCACGCCCCGGGCCCCGGCGCCGTGGCGTGGTTCCTGTCCAACCACGACAGGTCGCGGCCCGCCACCCGCCTCGGGGACGCGGACCGGGCGCTGGCGGTGGCCGCGGTGGTCATGGCGGTCCCCGGGCCCTATCTGCTGTACCAGGGCGAGGAGATCGGCGCCGAGGACCTGCGCGTCGCGGCCGGCGAGGCGCGCGACCCGCTGGCGGTGCGCGCCGGGGAGCCGGAGGCGTCGCGCGACCGGGCGCGGGCGCCCATGCCGTGGACCGTCGCGGGCGACCGCGGGTTCGCCGCGGCGCCCTGGCTGCCGCACGGGCCGCTGCCCGCGGCGGGCTCCGTCGCGGAGCAGGCAGCCGACCCCGGCAGCCACCTGGCCAGGTGGCGCGCGCTGATCGCCGCGCTCCGCGCGCTGCGCGGGGCGCTGCCGCGCGCGGTGGTCACCGAGCGCCACGGCGATCTGCTGGTGGTGCGCCGCGGGCCGCTGCTCGCGGTGGCCAACCTGGGCGAGGCGGACGTGCCGCTGTCCGAACTGCCGCTGTCCGAACTGCCGCCGCCGGGGCTCGCCGGGGCGGACGCTGAGATGCTGTGGAGGTCGGGACGGCCGGGCGGCGACCGGGCGCTGCGCGCGGCCGAGACGGCGTGGTGGCGCCTGGCCGGACGGCCGGAGGGCGGGGAGGGACCAGGGTGAGCGGTGCCGGACCGAACGAGGGGCGCCGCCCGCGCCCTTACGGGGCCTTCGACGCGGGGGCCGAGCTCAAGCACGACATCGAGGAGCGCATCCGCGCCCGCGACTGGCGGCCCGGCCACCGCCTCCCCGGGGAGCGCGCGCTGGCGAACGAGTACGCCGTCTCGCGCGCCGTGGTGCGCGAGGTGCTCCAGTCGATCGCGAGCCAGGGGCTCATCGAGATCTCGCCCGCCAGGGGCGCGTTCGTGCGGCGGCCGGACGGCAGCGTCCTCGCGGGCGCGCTCAGCCAGCTGCTCAGCACGAACGGCGCGACGGTCCGCGACGTGTTCGGGGCGCGGGTGCTGCTGGAGACCGAGGTCGCGGGGCTCGCCGCGGATCGCGGCGGAGAGCCGGTGCTCGACCGGCTCGCGGCCCTGGCGGCGGCGATCGACGAGGGTGACGACCTGCTCGAACAGGCCATCAGCGACCTGCGGTTCCACTCGCTGCTGTGCGTGGCCGCGGCCAACCCGGTGCTCGGCGCCATGCACCGGGCCATCGCGCCCTACGTGCTGTTCATGACGCTGCGCCGGGAACGCAGACCGGCGGCGAGCGGCGCGCGGCACGACCAGATCCTCGACGCGGTCGCGGCGCGCGACGCCGAGGCGGCGCGGCGGCTGAGCGTGGCGCATCTGGACTCGACCAGGGAGTTCTTCGACGGCGCCTTCGACCGGCCGGTGGACGAGGTGGCGGCGGAGAACCTGCGGCGCATCTCCGGCGGCTTCTGGACGCTGGACGACGTGGTCCGCCGCGCCTTCTCGGAGCTCGACGGTCAGGAACGGTCACAGGACGGAACTCGACGAACGGAGTACGGCATATGAGCGCCAACGGCCGACCGGTGAAGGTGGCGATCCTCGGACTCGGCGGCCGGGGCGTCGAGTCCTACGGCCAGTGGTTCCTGCGCCACCGGGACCTGGCCACCGTGGTGGCCGTGGCCGAGCCCCTGGAGCACCGGCGCGAGACGTTCGCCGACCGGGCCGGCGTCCCGGCCGGGGCCCGGTACGCGGCGTGGCCCGCGCTGCTCGACGACAGCGAACGGCTCGGCCTGGACGCGGTGGTGATCGCGCTGCCGGACCGCGTGCACGTGGAGCCCGCGGTGGCGGCGGCCGAGCGCGGCCTCGCGATCCTGCTGGAGAAGCCGATGGCCACGGACGAGGGGGCGCTGCGCGACCTGGAGACGCGGCTGCGCGGGCTGGCGCCCCGGGTCGCGGTGGCGCACGTGCTGCGCGAGACGCCGTTCTGGCGCAGCGTCCACGGCGTCCTCGGCGACGGGCTGATCGGCGAGCCGGTGACCCTCCGCATGGAGGAGAACATCGGCTTCTGGCACTTCGCGCACTCGTATGTGCGCGGGAACTGGCGGAACACGGCCGAGTCCAGCCCGATGGTCCTCGCCAAGACCTGCCACGACCTGGACATCATCCGCTGGCTGGCGGGCAGCGCGCCGCTCACGGTCACCAGCGTCGGAGGGCTGGCCCACTTCCGGCCCGAGAACGCCCCCGAGGGCGCCCCCACCCACTGCGTGCACGGGTGCCCGGCGGCCGGCACCTGCCCGTTCCACGCGCCGCGTTACTACGCGGACGCGCTGGCGGACGTGGACGGCTGGCCGGTGGCGCTGCTCGGCCCCGACGTCAGCAGGGAGGGCAGGCTCGCCGCCCTGGCCGAGGGGCCCTACGGGCGCTGCGTGTACCGGTCGGACAACGACGTGGTGGACCACCAGCAGACGGTCTTCGCGTTCCCCGGCGGCCTCACCGCGACGCTGACCACCTCCGCCTTCACCGGCGCCAACACCAGGACCATCCAGATCACCGGTACCCGCGGCGAGTTGTCGGGCCGGATGGAGACGGGTGAGCTGCGGCTCCAGCGGTTCTCGCCCGCCGAGACCGGGCCGCCGCCGGTGGGGTACGAGGTGACCTCGGGCACCGCGGGACCACTCGGCCACCGGGTGGACGAGTGGCACGCGCTGCCGCCCGCCTCCGAGTCGGGGGACCACCGCGGGCACGGGGGCGGCGACGACGCCCTGGTGGAACGGTTCGTCCGCGCCGTCGCCGGTGGCGACTTCGAGGCGCGGGTGACGACCACGCTGGCCGCCTCGCTGGACAGCCACTGGATGGCGTTCGCCGCGGAACGCTCCCGCAGGGGCGGCTCCGTCGTCACCCTCGCCGACGTCAGGCCCTGACCCGGGGGGACCCGAGCCGGCGGCGGTCGGGGACGGCGGCGGTCAGGTGCGCGGGGCCTGGAACCGGCGCTCGCGCTCGGCCAGGGGCAGGGGCGCCTCGTCCAGGCCGCCGACCGCCCCGCTCGTCATGCGCGCGCACACACCCCGGCAGGCGAGCAACTGGTGGTCGCCGCGGTGGGAGACCACGACGGCTTCCACGGCGGTGGCGGCGCGGTAGTCGGCGCCGCAGACGACACACGCCAGCCCGGCGCTCATCTCCTCCGTCGGCTCCGCCGATCCGTTGCGGCGGGTGAACATCGCGTCCTGTGAGTACATGCGTTCACGTCCTTGGGGTCCTGGGGGCGTTGGGGTCCTGGGGCTGGGTCACGCGGGATCAGGGCTCCGGGCGCCACTCTCCTCGCGCGGCGGTGGTCACGC
>NZ_LAVK01000175.1 GCF_001083795.1 Streptomyces sp. SBT349 | reverse complement strand
ACGGGGGCGCGGCGCCGGCCAGGGGGCGGGGGCCCCCCGCCCAGCCCGCCGACCGCCCCGCCCCCGCCGAGCCGGTCGCACCATCCCGCCCTCGATCCCACCCTCGATCCCGCCCTCTTCGGACAAGGACCTTCCTCACCGGTCACCCCTACGCATGGATTGGGACAACGCTGATGTCTGACAGCCGGTCTCCGCGACTTCTGGCACCGCGGCTCATTCGCTTCGCGCCCGTCGCCCTCGGGCTCACGCTCGCGCTGACGCTCACCGCGTGCGGCGGTACGACACAGGACGACGCCGACGAGGGCGGCGGCGACGCCACCCGCGAGGCGGCCGCCAACCCGGACGGCGACTACGAGAGCGGGCTCGGCATCGCCATGCTCCCGAAGTCGGTGAACAACCCCTACTTCGAGGCGTCCAGCGCCGGCGCCGAGGCGGTGGTGGGCGAGCTCGACGGCGAGTACGAGTACACCGGGCCGACCGAGGCATCGGCCTCCTCGCAGCTCTCCTACCTCAACACCATCAGCCAGCAGGGCACCGATGTCGTGCTGCTGTCGGCCAACGACCCGAACGCCCTCTGCTCGTCGCTGGAGCAGGCCCGTGCGGCCGGCACCGCCGTCGTGACCTTCGACTCGGACGTGAACCCGGAGTGCCGCGACGCGTTCGTCTCCCAGGTCGACGGCGCGGAGGTCGGCCGCACGCTGATCGAGATGACCGCCGAGCAGATCGGCGGCGAGGGGCAGGTCGCCATCCTGTCCGCGACGGCGAACGCGACCAACCAGAACGCCTGGATCGACGTGATCGAGGACGAGCTGGCCAGCAACCCGGACTACGCGGACATCGAGCTGGTGAGCACCGTGTACGGGGACGACGAGGACGAGAAGTCGTTCCAGGAGACCCAGGGCCTGATGCAGGCCAACCCGGACCTGAAGGCCATCATCTCCCCGACCACCGTGGGCATCGCGGCCGCCGCCCGGTACATCTCGGGCTCGGAGTACCAGGGGCAGGTCGCGGTGACCGGCCTGGGCACGCCCAACCAGATGCGGGAGTTCGTCGAGGACGGCACCGTCACCGAGTTCGCGCTGTGGGACCCGACCGCGCTGGGCGAGCTGGCCGCCTACGCGGGTGCCGCCGTCGCTTCCGGCATCATCGCCGGTACCGAGGGCGAGACGTTCACCGCCGGTGAGTTGGGCGAGTACACCGTGGGCGCCGACGGCATCATCACGCTCGGGCCGCCGACCCGTTTCAACGCCGACAACATCGACGACTACGACTTCTGACCGAGGCCGCCCAGGTCTCCCCGCCGGCGCGCGGCCGCCCCGGCGGGGAGACCTGGGCGGTCGACCATCGAAAGAAGGCAGCACGGTCATGACACTCCCCACGGGCCCGACCGCGGAGGCTCACGCCGATCTCCACAACTTCTCGATCGAGCTGCCCTCCTGGGCCTTCGGGAACTCGGGGACCCGATTCAAGGTCTTCGCCCAGCCCGGGGTCCCGCGCGACCCCTTCGAGAAGATCGCCGACGCCGCCCAGGTCCACCGCTACACGGGCGCCGCCCCCCGGGTCTCGCTCCACATCCCGTGGGACCTCGTCGACGACTTCGGTGCGCTGGCCCGCTACGCGGAGGAGCACGGCGTCCGGATCGGGGCCATCAACAGCAACGTCTTCCAGGACGACGACTACAAGCTGGGCTCCCTGACCCACGCCGATCGGGCCGTCCGCGCCAAGGCCGTCCGGCACCACCTGCGGTGCCTCGACATCATGCGGGCCACCGGCTCGACCGACCTCAAGATCTGGTTGGCCGACGGGCTGAACTACCCGGGCCAGGACTCGCTGCGCGCCCGGCAGGAGCGGCTCGCCGAGTCGCTGGGCGAGATCTACGCCGCCCTGGATCCCGAGCACCGCCTGCTCCTCGAATACAAGTTCTTCGAACCGGCCTTCTACGCCACCGACATCCCCGACTGGGGCACCTCGCTCACCCACTGTCTCGCTCTGGGGGACCGGGCCGCCGTGGTGCTCGACACCGGTCACCACGCGCCCGGCACCAACATCGAGTTCATCGTGATGATGCTGCTACGGGCCGGTCGGCTGGGGGCGTTCGACTTCAATTCCCGCTTCTACGCGGACGACGACCTGATGGTCGGAGCGGCCGACCCCTTCCAGCTCTTCCGGATCCTGCACGAGATCGTCTCCCAGGACGCGCACAAGCCGTCGTCGGGCGTGAACTTCATGCTCGACCAGTGCCACAACATCGAGCCCAAGATCGCCGGACAGATCCGGTCGGTGCTCAACGTGCAGGAAGCGCTGGCCAAGGCCCTGCTGGTCGACGCCGACGAGCTGCGCACCGCGCAGCGGGCCGGCGACGTCCTGGGAGCCAACGCCGTGCTGATGGACGCCTTCGCCACCGACGTCCGCCCGCTCCTGGCGGATCTGCGCGAGGAACGGGGACTCGCCGCCGACCCGATGGCGGCCTTCGCGGACTCCGGCTACCTGGAACGCGTCGTGGACGCGCGCGTCGGCGGGAGCCAGGCCGGCTGGGACGCCTGACCGCGGCGCCCCCACCCCTCCCTCAGCCCTTGATCGCGCCGGATGTCATGCCGGCCACGATCTGCCGGTTGAAGAAGAGGAACATGATCAGCGGCGGGATCGTGATGATCAGGATGTCCATGAAGAGGAGGTTGTACTGCGTCTCGAACTGGCTCTGGAAGTTGAACAGGGTGAGCTGGACGGTGGCGTTCTCCTCGCCGGGGAGGAAGTAGAGCGGGTTCACGAAGTCGTTGAAGACGCCGACCGACTGGACGACGATCACGGTGACGGTGACCGGCCGCAGCAGCGGGAAGATCACGCGGAAGAACAGGCGGACCGGGCCCGCCCCGTCGATCACGGCGGACTCGTCCAGCTCGCGCGGGACGGTCGCGATGAACGCGCGGAACAGCAGGACGCAGAACGGCAGGTGGAAGGCGACCTCGACCAGGATGAGACCGAGGAGCGTCTTGAAGAGGCCGATCTCTTGCAGCACCCAGATGGTGGGGACCACGGCCGGGGGGATGATGAGCCCGGACAGCACCAGGAAGCTGATCGGTCCGGTGGTGCGCCCGGCGCGGCGTTGCAGGACGAACGCCACCATCGCGCCGAGGAAGACCATGAGGGAGACGCTGGCGACCGTCAGGACCACGCTGTTGATGAACGCGATGATCAGGATGTAGTCGCGGGCCTCGAAGACGGCCTGGACGTTCTCGACGATCTGCCAGTCGGTCGGCAGCGAGAACTCCAGCCGGGCGGCCTCCTGGTCGCCCTTGAACGCGGTCAGCAGGATGAAGACGAAGGGCACCAGGAAGACGACGGCGAAGGCCAGGGTCGCGAGGGCAGTGAGCCAGTAGTTGGGGCGGCGGGTCCTGACGGTTGGCTTCACGGTTCCGTTCACCGCTCCGTCTCCTTGCGGTTGAGGAACCAGAACAGCGGGACGACGATCGCCGACACCAGCAGGAACAGCACGACGTTGCCCGCCGTCGACAGGCCGTAGAAGCCGGCCTGGTACTGCTTGTAGATGACCGAGGCGATGACGTCCGAGGTGAACCCGGGGCCGCCGCCGGTCATGGCCCAGATGAGGTCGAACGAGCGCAGGCCGCCGATCAGGGACAGGATGATCACGGTGACCGTCGCCGGGCGGGCCAGGGGCAGGGTGATGTGCCGGAAGCGGGCGACCGGCCCGGCCCCGTCCACCTCGGCGGCCTCGTAGTACTCGCGCGGGATGGACACCACTCCCGCGATGAAGATCACGGTGGCCAGCCCGACGCCCTTCCACACGTCCACCAGCGCGACCGACAGCAACGCCCATGAGGGGTCGGTCAGCCAGGCCGGGCCGTCCACGCCGATCGTGGCCAGCGACTCGTTGATCAGACCCTCGGAGGGGTGCATCAGCACGGTGAAGGTGATGCCGACGCCGATGGTGCTGACGAGGACGGGGAAGAACACGACCGAGCGCAGGAAGCCACGCCCGACGATCTGGCTGGTGAGCAGCACCGCGAGCAGCAGGCCGAGCACGACCTTCAGGCCCGAGGTGACGACGGCGTAGATCAGGGTGTTGGTCAGGCCCTTCACCAGCGCCGGCTCGCGGAAGAACTGCTCGAAGTTGTCCAGGCCGATGAACTCCCAGTCGAAGAGGGTCCATCGGGTGAAGCTGAAGAAGAACGCCGCCAGGGTCGGCACGATGAACAGCGTCGCGTAGACGACGCCGGCCGGCAGGTAGAACCAGAAGGGATAGGAGCTCTTGCGGCGGGCGGCGCTCGCGGTGCGGGCCCGCCGCCCGCGCCCGGCCGGCGGCTGCTTCCGCCGCCGGCGGGCCTCGAAGGTCGTGGTCACCGGCCCCTCACCAGCCGTCGAGACCGAGCTGCTGGGCCTGCTTCTCCACGTCCTCGTCGTAGAGCTCCGCCCCGGACTGCGCGGAGCGGATGCCCGAGCCGACCTCGACGGCGATCTGCTCCAGGGCCGGGCCCTTCACCGGGGTGAGGAACTCCAGCGCGGGCGTCACGGCGTCGTCCTCGAAGTAGCTCTGCGTGTCGACGACCGCCTGGGGCACGTCCCCGGGCAGCTCGCAGCCCTCGACGGGGTAAGGCCCGGAGGGGGTCTGCGCCCTGGAGATGGACTCGCAGCCGGCCGGGCTGGCGATGAAGGCGAGGAACCGCTTGGACGCCTCCAGCTTCTCGCCCTCGGTCGTGGTCGGGATGTAGACCCCGCCGGGGCTCCATGCCGTCAGTCCGTTCATGGCGGCGTCCTCGCCGGGGAGCGCGAAGAAGCCCATGTCGTCCTCGGCCGCGGGCACGGCCTCCACCACCGGGGTGATCGCGTTGGTCAGCATCGGGTAGTGCGCGCCCTCTCCCTCGCCGATCATGCGCAGGCCGTCCTCATAGGTGGCCGAGGCGAAGTCCTCGTTCAGGTAGCCGGCGTCGTGGGTGTCCTGGAGATGCTGGAAGCCCCGGAGCGCGGCCGGAGTGGTGGCGTACTTCGCGTCGTTGGCGGTGTACCTTTCCGCGAAGCCCGGTTCCTCGGCTTCCACGTTGTGGAAGTCGGCGAGCACGAAGAGCTGCGAGGTCCAGGTGTCCTGGTAGGTCTGGATCACCGGGGCGATTCCCGCGTCGCTGATCGCCTCGTTGTTCGCCATGAACGCGTCCCAGGTCGTGGGCACCTCAAGACCGAGGTCGGCGTAGACCTGCCGGTTGTAGAGCACGCCGCCGCCCATGTTCGAGCCGAAGGGCGCGCCGTACACCTCGTCGTCGGCGGTGACCGTGGGAGCGAACAGGTCGTCCAGGCCCCCGGTCCAGCCCTCGTCGGTGAGCGGCACGAGATTCTGCCCCGGGTTGATCGCCTGGAACAGGGACCCGGTGTTGTACTGGAAGACGTCGGCCATGTCGCCCGTGGCGAGCCGCGTCTTGACCACGTTGTCGCCCTCGGCGCCGCCGGGCCGGGCCTCCACGGTGATCTCGACGTCCGGATTGGCCTCCATGAAGTCCTGCGCCAGTTGCTCGCCCACGGGGAGGCTGTCCGGGCCGGTCGGGACCAGGAAGGTGAGGGTCAGCTCGCCCTCGTCGCCGCTCGAACCGAGATCGCCCGCGCTACAGGCGGTCAGACTGAGCGTGAACGCCACCAGCGCGGCGAGCACCGGTGGACGGTGAGTGGTGATTCCGAACCTCATGGCGTCAACCTCCATGACTGAGGACAGCGTTGGCCGGTGTCGACGTGACGGTGCCCGGGGGAGCGCGGCGAGCTCTGCATCGCGGGGAGACGGAAGCCGCAGCAGCGATTGAAACGATTTAATCTCCGGAAGTGAGTCAAGATTGGCTCGGAGGTGGCTGCCGGTCAAGCGGCGCAACTGTAACGAAACGGTTAAGCCGATGCGTGTCCGCGCCGTCACGGCGCGGGAGGTGGTATAGAAAGCCCTTTCTCGTTCTCCGCGTCTCCATGGCCGCTGATCGCTCCCCGGGCGGCGGTCGGGGTGGGCGCGGATCGTCGCCCGGCCGCCCGGCGCGCCAGCCGAACCGGTCGCCGCGGGCCGCCCGTTCGGACTGCCCTTCCCGCGGGGGCGGAGGGGATGACCGCGCTTACCTCCTCAGGTGCGGGTGCGACGAACGGGTGCGCGACGGATTCGCGGGCCCTGCCCCCTCTCGCGCCGCGTATCGAGCGCGACGTCCCCCGCGTCGGCGTCCGGGTTCTGCCCTCCCGCCCGGCGCCCCGTCGTGGCCCGGGTCCTGTCGCCGGGCTTCGGCCGGGACGGCGGGCGAGGCCCGCCCGCCGCTGATCCTCACTTGAAACGTTCAATTCCTCGGGGGTACCAAAGTTGCTGCGGGAGGGGTTGGCCCTTTTCGGGGGCGGCGCTAGCTTTGTGCCCCGGATGTGAAACGTATCAATCTGGAGGGTGGGTTCGGCATGCTCACACCAGCGCTCGGGATCCTGAGTCGTCGGCAGGTGGTCGGGGCATTCGTGGCCGGAGGGGCGGGAGTCGTGCTTCCCCTGGCGGCCGGGGACACGGCGTCCGCGGGCTCCGGCCGTGCGGCGGTGGGGAATCTCCGGGTCGACGGCCGCGGGGACGAGCCGCTGGGGGTCGACGACACGGCCCCGAGGCTGAGTTGGCAGGTGACGAGCGCGCCCGCCGGCTGGATGCAGGGCGCCTACCGGATCCGTGCCGCGCGCAGCGTCCGGGAACTCGCCGAGGGCCCGTACCTGTGGGATTCCGGCACGGTGCGGTCGGCCGCGCAGAACGACATCCCGTGGGGCGGCGGCCCTCTCCGTTCCCGGCAGACGGTCGTGTGGCAGGTCAGGGCCTGGGACACGCGTGGCGACGTGACGCCCTGGAGCCGGCCCGCCTCCTGGGAGATGGGGCTCCTGGAGCGCGGTGACTGGGGGGCGGCCGAGTGGATCGAGCACCCCGGCCGGGGCGTCGAGGATCCGCTGCCCGTCTTCGCCCGGGGGTTCACGGTCGGTGGACGGCGCGGGGCGCGGGTCGTCCGGGCTCGGCTGTACCTCGCGGGCGTCGGTCTCCACGACGCCCGGCTGAACGGCGCGGCCGTGACCGACGAGGTGCTGGCGCCCGGCAATTCCAACTACCAGCTCTCCACCGAGTACCGCGCCTACGACGTGACCCGGCTCGTGCGCACCGGGTCCAACACCCTGGGGGTCGCGCTGGGGCATGGAACGGCCCTGGTCACGCGCTCGGTACCCAACGGCGAGACGGGCCGCACGGCTCCGTACAGCTGGTGGCAGAGCCAGTTCAAGGGGAGCGGAACGCTGGTCGCGCCGGCCGCCGCCGGAGAGAGCGTCGTCATGGTGAGCAGCGTGGCCGACTACCACGTCGGCGGCGCCATCAACATCGACACGGGAGACGGTGGCGACCGGCTCGAATCACGCGAGATCACGGCGATCGGCACCGCCGGAGCGGACGGCTCCGGCATCACCTTCGAGCCCCCGCTGGACCGGGCGCACCCGGAGGGCGCGTCGGTGACCGGTTCGGGGAACCCGATCGCGAGCACCGACCCGAGCGCCGGCGCCGCCGTGACGCCGCGGATGATCGCCCGGCTGGAGATCACGAGGGCCGACGGCTCGGTCGACGTCATCGTCAGCGACCGTTCCTGGAAGGCCGCGCTCGGCCCCTCCGTGACCGGCAACTGGTTCTCCGGGACCGATTACGACGCGCGGCGTGAGCAGGCCGGTTGGACCGATCCGGGCGCGGACCTGGGCGAGGCGGCGACGCGACGCGACGGATCCCCGGTGGGGTGGGTTCCGGCGGGTGTCGCCCCGCCGCCCAATCTGACGACGGAGCTCGTCTGGCGGGTGGGCGAGCCGGTGAAGGTGGTCGACCGTCTCCGGCCGGCGCGCGTCACGCAGCCCGAGCCGGGGGTGTGGGTCTTCGACTTCGGCCAGAACTTCGCGGGCTGGCCGGAGCTGACCGTCGACGGGTCCGTGCCCGCGGGCACGACCATCACGATGCGGCCCGCGGAGTCGCTGGCGGCCGACGGGACCGTGGACCAGAGCTCCCTCATGGGTGGCGGTGGCGGGCGCGGGACCGACGTCTTCGCCGCGTACACGACGCATGGCGACCCGGACGGCGAGAGCTGGCACCCGCGGTTCGACTATGTCGGCATGCAGTGGCTCCAGGTGACCGGACTCCCGGACGGGTACACCCCCACGGCCGACACGGTCACCGGGTTGCAACTGCACGCCGCGACCCCGGTGGCGGGCGAGGTGGAGACCTCCGACGAACGGATCAACCGCGTCCACCGCATGGCCCGTTACTCGATCATGAGCAACATGATGTCGACGTTCACCGACTGCCCCGGCCGGGAGAAGCTCGCCTACCCCGCCGACTACGTGCAGCCGTTCGCCTCGCTGTCCCGCAATTTCGGCTTCGACGCCTACCTGCGCACCATGCAGCGCCACCTGGTCGAGGGCCAGTCCCGGGCCGGGGACAACATCGGCAACGTCGCGCTCAAGGCCCCGGTCTACGACTGGGGCTACCTCGACAGGTTCGGGGACGAGATCAACTGGGGCAACGGCATCGTCCTGGTGCCCTGGCTGCTCCACGAGACCTACGGCGACACGCAGATGATGGAACGCTCCTTCCCGCGGATGCAGGCGTTCGTCAACTACATCAGGACACGGAAGGCCGGAACCGGCGCGGACGCGCACCTCGTCGACGCCGCGCTGGCGGACTGGGTCGCCGCCGACGACGGCACGTCGGGCCGCATCACCGGCACCTGGGGCTACCACCAGACCGTGGACCGGATGGCGAGGATGGCCGCCCTGCTCGGCCGCACCGCCGACGCCGAGGAGTACCGCGCCCTCGCCTCGGACATCAGGGACGCGTTCAACGCGGCGTTCTACAACCGGGCGCTGGGCCGCTACACGAGCGAGGGCGACCGCGGCACCGAGGGCGCCACGCAGGCCGCTCAGGCGCTGGCGCTCGACGAGGGACTCGTGCCCGAGGACGAGCGAGGCCGGGTCCTGGACTCCCTGGTCGAACTGGTCCACGCCTACCAGCCGTTCGGCGGCGGCCCGCACCTCAGCGGCGGAACGATCGGCCTCGCCCCCACGGTCCGGGCGCTGACGGACGGCGGGCGCGACGATGTCCTGTGGGACGTGCTCCAGGAGGACACGCGGCCCGGCTACGGCTTCCTCATGGCCCCGACCACGGCCAACCCGGACGGCCTGACGACCATCCCCGAGCAGTGGGACCTGGGCAACTCGAAGAACCACATGATCCTGCTCCAGATCGAGGAGTGGTTCCACCGGGGCCTGGCCGGCATCAGGCAGGAACGTGACTCGGTCGGCTACCGGAGCCTGGTGATCGACCCGCGCGTCGTCGGCGACCTCACCCACGTCAGCGGCGGCTACCGGACACCGCACGGCGAGGTCACGTCCGAGTGGACACGCCGGCGCGGCACGTTCCGGCTCGAAGTGCGGGTGCCGCCGAACAGCACGGCCGAGGTACGGGTGCCGGCGCACGGCGGAAGGCCACGGACGTCCTCCCCGGGAGCGGCCTTCCAACGCGTCGAAGGCGACCGCGCGATATACCGCGTCACCTCAGGGACTCATGTCTTCACCGCGGGCGAAGCGGCGTCCTGATCCACACCCGCACCCGCACCCGCCGATCGGCCCGGCAGAGGACCGTGGCCGCCGACACGTTGGTGGAGGGAGCACCGACACCGCTCCGGGCGCCCGGCCCCGGGCGGCGCATGCCCGAACTGCCGACGGACCCGACCGGTTTGCGGGTGCCCCGGCGCTCCGGGATGTCGCGGAGCGCCCGGGGCGGCGCGCTCCACGGTGCGCCACCGCGTTGCCCGCCGGCAGGTGGCCCCCTCGGCGCCCAGCCGCCGGAACACGCCCCCGACCGGGACGGGACGCGGCACCGGCCGCCGGGAGCGCGGCCCACGCCCGTGCCGGGACAACCGCGCAAGAACGTGATCATCGGCGGCGGAACGGACGGGATGGGCCGCGCGCCGCTCGCGCACGCCGACCACCCCGACCTGCCGTTCCTGCGCGCGGACCTGTCCCGCACCGCCGGGAGACGGCCGACGGGCTGGAGTACACCTTCGCCCTGTACTCCCTGAGCCGCTACCCGCTCGCCCATCGGCCGCGCCCGCTGCTGGACGCCGAGCCCACGCCGGTGATCATCGACGTGGCGGGGACCGGCGCCACCCGCAGGGGACCCGCAGCGGTGGCGCCGGTACGGCCAGGTGCGCGCCCAGCTCCAGGCCGGGCGCGCGAACGACCCGCTGGGCGTCGCGTTCGCCCGCCGGCCCGGCGACGCCGCCCGCCTCGCGGCCTACACCGAGGAGCCGACGCACTCGCCTTCGCGCGGGTCATGGCCCGCTTACGGATACCTCGGGTGTCTGCGTGGCGGTCGGGAGGAACGAGCAGGTGTCGAGGTACTGGGAGATGCCGGTGCTGTCGTACAGCGCCGGGCACAGGAACTCGTGGTAGCGGGTGTCCTCGTCGAGGAAGATCTTCAGCCACGGGATCCAGGTGCGCGCGAGGTGGGTGCTCGGCTGGCCGATGTAGTTGTGGTCGGCGCCGGCGATCTCGATGTACGCCTTCTCGGTGCCGGCCGGGATGGAGTTGTAGGCGTTGCGGTTCTGGCCCACCAGGCCGTCGTTCTGCATGGCGGAGACGAGAGTCGGGACCCCTTGGCCGGACAGGCTCCCCGGCCAGAACGGCGCGTTGCCGATCGCGGTGCGCAGCGAGGGCCGCTGGAGGGACGCGTGGAAGGCACCGCCACCGCCCATGGAGTGTCCGGCCACCGCCAGCCGGTCGGCGTCGACCCGGTCGCGAACCGGGCTTCGCTGGGTCAAATAGTCGAGTGCGGCCAGCAGTTGCGTGCCGCGGCTGGCCTGATCGTCATTGAGGGTGTTGGTGTCGATCCCGAACACCACGAAGCCCTGCGAGGCGAGCCTCGGGCCGAGCCAGGCGATACCGGGCCAGGTGCCGTTCCAGCCCGGGGAGATGGCGAGCCCGCCGAACGTGCCCTGGCTGGTGTCGGTCGGGTAGTAGATGACCCCGCCACCGAAGCCGTTCCCGCGAGGCACCTGGACCGACTCGATGGCGAAGGGTCCCATCGGGGCGGCGATGCCGGCGGGCGTCGGGTCGGGGCCGCGCTCGTGGTTCTGCGCGGCGGAGGCGGTGGGGGGAAACGCGGTTGCGGCAAGCACTCCGAGGACGATCGCGGTCTGGGCGAGGAACGTGCGTAAGCGCCCGGTGCGCGACCTTCGCTCGGCGAGCGCCGGACTGTCATGGTGTCGCATCTGCTGTCCTCCATGAATGGCAACGATGTCATGAATCGTTTCAGTGGCGGATGCTAGACGGCGATCATGAATCGGTCAACACGTCCACGCGCCGCGATCACCGGAGCGATCGCATGCGAGCCCCGCCGGGAACAGGCTCTGCGCGAGCCGGTTCCGGCGGGGCTGGGCCCGGCGCCGTGGGGCGGTTCGTGCCGCCGCCCCGTCCGGTACCGGATCGATCTCAGTCGGTATAGACCTCGGCCCGGTCCACACTCACGAACGCCGCCCCGGACGAGGGGTTGTGCTCGCCGGTGACGCGGATCTCCAGCGTGTGCGAGCCGTGCGGCAATCGCGGGCTGAGGTACTGGAGGGTCTCGCCGGTCCTGATGGGGCCGTAGAAGTCGACACGTTGTTCGGGGCCCCCGTCGACGCTGATCGCGGCGATGCCGTTGCCGGTGTCCTGCACGGAGAGCAGCGCGATCCTGGTGCCGGTGAAACGGAACGTCGCGGTGCTCCCCGCCTGATCGCTCCAGTGGTCGTCGCCCCAGAAGCACTGGGCCGCGCAGCCGGTGCCCGCGTTCCACGAACCCTGGTACGTGACCGAGCCGTCGGCACTGGACCGGCCGTCGTCGTTGATCCAGTGGTTGCCGGACCCGGGGTCGCCGGACGGCAGGTTCTGCGTCGCGCCCATCGCGAGCGGGGTGCCGAGATCCGGGCTGCCGTCGGCGTGCCAGCCGATCCGCTGGGCGCGGGTCGTGCGGTTGGTGTAGGTGTAGTCCGCAGTGGTCTTGGCGTGGTAGATGATCCAGTCCTCCGTGCCGTCCGGGGACTCGAAGAAGGAGTGGTGGCCGGGGCCGTAGACCCCCTGGGCGTCGTTCCGGGAGAAGACGGGCCCGGCGTGCTGGGTCCAGTTGCCCGGCACCAGCGGGTCGGCGCCGTCGGGGAGGGACATCATCCACACCTGGTAGTCGGGCTTGCCGGTGTCGCAGGTCGAGTACGTCATCCAGGTACGGCCGTTGCGGTTGAGGAACTGGGGGCCTTCGCGGACCTCGGGGCAGCCCCCGTCCCCGTCGAGCGCGACCGCGTCGCCGGAGACGGTGTAGGGGTTCGACATGGGCGCGATGTTCAGGCCGTTGTGCTGGTAGGCGTTGATGCCGCTGTAGGCCAGGTAGAGCTGCCCGTCGTGCTGGAGGATCCCGGGGTCGATGGCGAAGTCGTCGGTGTGGTTGGGCGGGGCGAGCTTCGCCTTGAAGTGGTAGGGCCCGGTCGGGTCATCGCCCTCCGACTCCAGGACGTACAGCCGGTGGTGCTCGTCCACGCCGTCGTCGGCCGTGTAGTACATGTACCAGCGGTCGTCGAAGCGGTAGAACTCGGACGCCCAGATGTGCTGGTTCCGCGAGGGGTCGGTGTCCGTCCACACGGTGACCGGGTCGGCGTCCAGCAGGGTGCTCAGCGAGGGCGAGCTCCACATCCTGATGCTGTCGCCCTGGGTGGTGGTGAGGTGGTACTCCCCGTTCGCATGGGTCATGAACGGGTCGGGGCCCGGGTTCAGCGGATTGCGGAAGGTTCCCGCGGCGGCGGGCATCGTGTCCCCGGCGGTGGCCTGCGGCACCCAGGCGAGTCCGACGAGCAGCGCGAACAACGCGGTCACCAGCGTGGTTCTCGATCCGGCACGCATCAGCGGCTCCCTTGGTCTCATCGCGTTCCGTTGACGCCGTGACAGCGTCGGCTGACGGTTGTCGTCCATGGCATCACGACACTTACATCGATGTACATATGCCCGACGCAGGAGCCGCCGGGCGCCGAAAGCAGATGCCGCCCGGCCCGGGTTCTGCCAGGCTGACCGGCCATGGCGGCCTACGAACTGTTGCTCATCGGTGGGGGCGCGGGCGTCGGGAAGACGACCGTCGCCTGGGAGGTGTCCGCGGCGTTGCGGAGGCGGGGGACGGCGCACTGCTTCATCGAGGGGGACTTCATGGACCAGATCCACCCCGCCCCCGAGGGCGACCCTCACCGCTCGGCGATCACGGAACGGAACATCGCCGCGGTCTGGTCGAACTACGCGGCTCTCGGGCAGCGTCGACTCGTCTACAGCAACACGGTGAGCATCCTCGACGAGGCGATGATCATCCGGGCCATGGGCGGTGACGAGGTGAGAGCCACCCGCGTCCTGCTCACGGCCGAGGACACCACCGTGAAGCAACGGCTCGCCCAGCGGGAGATCGGTTCGGAGCTGGACATCCACATCGAGCGCAGCCTGCACATGAGCAGACGTCTGGACGAGGAGGCTCCGGCGGGCACGGTCCGGATCCCGACGGACGGCCGGTCGGTGCGGGACATCGCCCTGCACGTGGTCGGGGCGACCACCTGGTGAACCCGGGACCGCGAGCCCGGAGGGGCCGCGGGCGCCGGAGCCGGGTGGGGGAAGCCATGTGGATCAGGTGACCACGGCGACGCGGGCGGCGGGGAATACTTGACGCGTTCGCCCACGCTGGGGGTGGCGTGCGCCCGCAGGCCGCGGCGCACGACCCTCACGACTCTGTAAAGGTGTCCCTATGTCTTTACTCCTTGACCCCGCCGCCCAGGACCTCCTCTTTCGCGAAGCCCGCACCGCGAACACCTTCACCGACGAGCCGGTGACGGAAGAGCAGATCAGGGACGTCTACGACCTGGTCAAGTACGCGCCCACCTCGATGAACATGCAGCCGCTGCGCGTCGTGCTGGTCCGCTCGGCCGAGGCCCGGGAACGGCTGGTCCAGCACATGTCCCCGGGCAACCAGAAGAAGACCTCCACCGCCCCGCTGACCGCGGTGCTCGCCGCGGACCTGGAGTTCCACGAGGAACTGCCGACCCAGTTCCCCCACTTCCCGGGGGCCAAGGACGCCTACGCCGACCCCACGTACCGCGAGAACTCGGCGCTGCTCAACGCGGCGATCCAGGTCGGGTACGTCATTCTCGGCATCCGGGCGGCGGGCCTGGCCGCCGGCCCGATGACCGGCTTCGACGCCGCGGCCGTCACCAAGGAGTTCTTCGACGAGGCCCACAAGGTCCTGGTCGTGGTCAACATCGGCAAGCCGGGCCCGGATGCCTGGATGGCGCGCAACCCGCGCCTCGGCTACGACGAGGTCATCACCACCGTCTGACCGGCGGGGGCCAGCGGTCCGCGCGCCTGGGAAAGGGCGCCGCGGGCCGCTTCCCGTTTCTCCCGGGGGTCAGGGCGTCAGGGGTCAGGGTCGCTGGGTCAGCCGAGGCCGGGCTCGGCCGGGAGGTCCAGGCGCCGTTTGTAGTAGGCCCAGGGCGAGTCGAAGTCCGAGGGGACGATCGCCTCCCAGCCCTGCTCGTCGATCCGGCGCCGCCGGCGCCGCGTCGGCCACCACAGCCGCTGGTGCTCCCACTGGTGGGGCGACGACTCGACGAGGTGGTGGAGGTAGCCGTAGTCGACGGCGTGCCACCCCCGGCGGCCCGCCTCCGCCAGGGCCTCCATCTCGTTGAAGGCGTGGAGCGGGGAGAGGACTCGGCGGTGCGGAGCGGGGGACTCCTGCCCCACGTCCGCCGTCGCCGTCGCCGTTGCCCTGGCCGCGGTCGCCGCCGTCGCTCCGAAGCGCTGCTGCGCGGCCTGACGGCTGATGCCCAGCTGGTGGCCGATGGCCTCCCAGCTGTGTCCGGCGGCGCGGGCTCCGTTGATCGACTGGCGCAGCAGCCGACTGGTCTCCTCGGCGGCGATCCGCGACACGGCGACCATGGCCAGAGGGGCCGCGGGGTCGCTGCCGAGGCTTCCGCGGCTCCCCGGGCGGACGGCCAGCACCGCTTCCGCGATGGCCTCGCGCAGGTCGGTCACCTCCCGCTCGGTCAGGCGGTCGCCATGCGCGCCGCTCACGGCCGGTTCTCGCCGTTCGTGGCGGGTGGGAGCGGCGGGAGGGGCTCCAACTCGTCCAGCCTGGCCGCGTCGTCCCCGGCGTGCCGCTGCGCCTGAGTCCACCGGGCGGCCAACACGACCCCCACGACGAACGTCGTCAGCGAGACCACGACGAAGAGGAGCAGGAACAGATGGCTGTCCGACAGGAGCTGCGCCACGGTCAGCGCCCCGGTCAGGGCGAGAAGCGACGAGAGCCAGGCCAGGCCGGGGGCCGGGCGGAAGGAGCGGAAGG
>NZ_LAVK01000174.1 GCF_001083795.1 Streptomyces sp. SBT349 | reverse complement strand
GTTTCTGGTATTTTTTTTATACGACTCGGCAGCCACCCGACTCGTCCCCTATCCTCGTCGTCGGCAGCGTCAGTTGAGTAGAAGAGACAGCCGTCCCCCCTCCCCGTCCCCCCCTCGCGAACGGGCCCGCCGCCGGTTTCCGCCCGCGGCTATGCTGCTGGGCATGAGTCACGCCCCCTCCGACGTCACCGCCGCCGCCCGCCGCGCCAGGGCCGCGGCCGGTGAACTCGCCCCGCTGCCGCGCACGGCGCGCGACGCGGCGCTGACGGCCGTCGCGGACGCGCTGGAGGCCCGTTCCGCCGAGGTGATCGAGGCCAACGCCGAGGACATCGCCCGCGCCCGCGCGGCGGGGACCCCCGCCGCGATCGTGGACCGGCTCACCCTCACCCCCGCGCGCGTCGCCGCCATGGCCACCGACGTCCGCGACGTGGTCGCCCTGCCCGACCCGGTCGGCGAGGTGGTGCGCGGCTCGACCCTGCCCAACGGCCTCGAACTGCGGCAGGTGCGCGTGCCGCTCGGCGTCGTCGGCATCATCTACGAGGCCAGGCCCAACGTGACCGTGGACGCCGCCGCGCTCTGCCTGAAGTCGGGCAACGCGGTGCTGCTGCGCGGCTCCTCCTCCGCCCACGCCTCCAACGCCGCGCTGGTCGCCGTCCTGCGGGACGCCGTCGCGGGCGCCGGGCTGCCCGCCGACGCCGTGCAGCTGGTGCCGGGCGAGGGCCGCGAGTCGGTCCACGAGCTGATGCGCGCCCGCGGACTGGTCGACGTGCTGATCCCCCGCGGCGGCGCCTCGCTGATCCGGACCGTGGTGCGCGAGTCCACCGTCCCGGTCATCGAGACCGGCGTGGGCAACTGCCACGTGTACGTGGACGAGCTGGCCGACCTGGACATGGCCGTGGACATCCTGGTCAACTCCAAGGCCCAGCGCCCCAGCGTCTGCAACGCGGCCGAGACCGTGCTGGTGCACGCGGGGATCGCCGACCGCTTCCTGCCGCGCGCCCTCGCCGCGCTCACCGAGGCCGGCGTCACGGTCCACGGCGACGACGCGTGGCAGAAGGCGGGCCAGGACACGGGCACGCCGGTCGCCGCCGCGACCGACACGGACTGGGAGACCGAGTACCTGAGTCACGACATCGCGGCGGCCGTGGTGCCCTCGCTCGACGCGGCCGCGGAGCACATCAGGCGCTGGACCTCCGGCCACACCGAGGCGATCGTGACGCGGGACACGGCCGCGGCCCGCCGTTTCGTCTCGCTGATGGACTCGGCCGCCGTCATGGTGAACGCCTCGACCCGCTTCACCGACGGCGGCCAGTTCGGCTTCGGCGCGGAGATCGGCATCTCCACGCAGAAGCTGCACGCCCGCGGCCCGATGGGACTTCCGGAGCTCACCTCGACCACGTACGTGGTGACGGGAGACGGTCACACCCGGGAGTGAATTTCGGGCGACCCTCCCGTCACGGACACATTCGTCCTAGGCTGGACGCGTGCCTGACGATCTGGGGGGCTTGCCGTTCCGTGACGGCGACGGCCCCGACAGCGGAGAACGCGGGGCCGCCGACGAGGCGTTCGCCTCCGTGGTGCTCGACGACGACTTCGTGGACGCGGCCGCGATCCACGAGCCGACGGCGGCCGAACGCATCCTGTTCGCGGCGATGGAGCGCGCCGAGTCGGAGTCCGCCGCCGAGTTCGGCCTCTACTACCGCGACCCCGACAGGGAACCGGGCGGCGCCGAGGGCCTGGTGGAGTTCGGTGGCTTCGACGGCGACCTCGGGGATGATCCGGACGATCCGGACGACGAGGGCAGATTCGACCGCTCCGACTACACGCGCTATCTCCCGGACGACCTCGACGAGCACGACCTGGACGACCTGGACGACCTGGACGGACACGGCGGCTTCGACGGTCACGGTGGCTTCGACGCTCCCCACCCGTACGACGGGCCCGACGGCCATGGCGGCCATGGCGGCCACGGTCTTTCCGCGTCGCTCGGCGGCGAGCGGGGCCGCTTCCTCGGCGGTTCCCCCGGCTCGGCCGTTCCCCTGGGCCCGCTCGGTTCCGCGCAGGGCGGGTACCCGGCGGCGCCTCGCTCCTCCTCCCCGCCCCCGCCGTCGCGCGGGTCCCACTCCGGCGCGTGGGAGGCCCGTTCGCCCGGCTGGCGCCCGGCCCGCTGGCAGCGGCCCGTGGCCTGCGTGCTCGCCATGGTCATGGGCATCAGCGTGATCGCCTTCGCGCTCATAGCCGTGCAGCGCACGGGGTCCTCATCCTCCCGCGATCCGGGGCCGGGTGACGAGGAGCAGACCGTCGTGGACCGGGACCCCGCCGAGGGCGGCTCCTGAATTCCATGCCCACGAGGGCTTTTTACACTCCGTCCGGCGACCTACGCTGGAGGGGTGGCCGGGCGTGCTGACCCTCCAGAAGGTACCCCCGGGGGTGTCCCGGGAGCCGGGGACGAGGAATACCCATCGACCGTCTTCGACGAGTCGTTCATCAGAGCTGCGCGCCTCCAGGAGTTCTCCGCGCGCCAGCGGCTCGAAGATCACACCACCGCGGTCCGCACCCGGGCCCCCGAGACGGGGGGTCATCTCACCGGGCGGACGGTGCCCAAGCAGGGCATAGCCCTGGCGCTCATCATCCTGCTGGCCTTCGCCGCCGCGATCTACCTGGGTGCCAACAACCCGTACGACGTGGGCCGCGCCATGGTCGCCGACCCGCCCGCCGCCATGACGGTCGCGCTGGCCCCGGAGGGCGAGGTGCGGGGCGGCACCGACCTCGCGGCGCTCTGGGCCGACAGCCCGGCCGCGGGCTTCGGCGCCGGGGCGGGCGGCGTCGACCTGCCGGACCCCAGGGCCACGGACCACTTCACCGCCGAGCAGGTCCTCACCGCGCTGACCCTGGCCAAGGAGTACGCCGTCGCCGGCGCCCTCACGCCCGAGGTGCTGACCGGGACCACCAGCGTTCCGGTGCGGGAGTTGCTCGGCGCGGAGCAGCGGCAGCGGTTCGACGCCGCGGTGGGCGGCCAGGACCCGCAGTCGGACGCCACGGACTGGCTGGTCCGCTTCGACCCCGACGAGGCGGTGCTCGCCGACCCGCAGGTGCGCGTGGAGGGCTCGTTCACGTTCAGCGAGATCGCCGACGACGTCCTCCAGGTGAACGGGCGCCACGTCTACGTCTACGCCCTGCGCCCGGCCGGGGTGGGGGCCGCCGCCCCGGCCGCGCTGTTCACCGTGCAGCGGCAGGTGCGGCTCCAGTTCGGCGAGAAGGAGCTGCGCGACCGGCACGTCGTGCTGCGGCAGGCGGACACCGTGGCCGGGCCGATGGACTGCGCCGCGGACCGCTCGGCCGTGCTCCACCCGCTGCTGGCGGGGGAGCGGGCCTCGCAGCCCGCGTCGGAGGGCACCGACCCGTATGCGCTCGACGGTGAACGCGCGGCGCCCTGCGGGACGTTGGCCGTCAGCGACCCTCCGCGTCCCGAGGTCCACTAACGCCGCCGTCGGGCCCCGCCGGCCCCTCGCGGCCCCATGGCCCCTGTCGGCCCTCGCCGCCCTGGTATCCCTCGGGGCCGCCGTAACTCTCGCGGCTCTCGCGGCTCTCGTACCCCTCGGGACGCTCGTATCCCTCGGAGCCCTCGTATCCCTCGGGGCGCTCGGGCCGCTCGGCGTGCTCGGGGCCCGGGCCCTCGTGCTCCGGCGGTCTCTCGTTCGCCTGCGCCCTGCGGCCCGCGCCGGTGGCGAAGTCCCGCAGCCTGCCGCCCAGTTGGCCCGCGCCGCCCGCCACCTCGCTGACGAGCCGCATCAGCGGATCCTTGCCCGAGCGCACCCGCTCCGCGTAGTGCCCGGCCGACTCCCGGATCGCGTCGGTGACCGAGGCGTCCCCGTCCTCGTCGCGGTGCGGGTAGTGGCCGTCCAGGATCCGCTGGTAGTCGGGGCCCGCCGCCCAGGCGCGCAGCTGGGCGGCGCGCACGACGGCGAACGGATGGGTGCGCGGCATCACGTTGAGGATCTTGAGCACCGAGTCGCGCAGGTCGCCGCCCGCCTCGTACTCGTCGGCCTGCTCCAGGAACGCGTCGGTGTTCATCTCGCTCAGGTGGTTGCCGCCCGCGAGCTTCATCAGCGCGCGGATCGACGCCCGCGGGTCCTGCCCGGCCAGCAGCCCGGCGCGGTCCGCCGACAGCTCGGCGGTGCGGTGCCACTCGCGCAGCGCGGAGACGATGGCCATGACCGCCATGCCGCCCAGCGGGATCCAGGCGACGCGGACCGCGAGGTTCGTCAGGAAGAGCAGCAGCGTGCGGTAGACGGCGTGGCCGGAGAGGGCGTGGCCCACCTCGTGGCCGATGACCGCCCGCATCTCGTCCTCGTCCATCAGCTCCACCAGCCCGCTGGTGACCACGATGAACGGCTGGTCGAGACCCACGCACATCGCGTTCGGCCTGGGGTCCTGGGTCACGTAGAGCGCGGGGACCGCCTTCAGGTCCAGCGTGTAGCAGGCGTCGCGCAGCAGCATGTGCAGGCCGGGGAACTGGCGCTCGCTCACGCGGACCGAGTCGGAGAGGTACAGCAGCCGCAGGCTCCGCTCGGGGAGCATGCCGCTCAGCGTCTTGAGGACGGTGTCGAACCCGGCCAGCCTCCGCAGCGCCACCAGCGCCGAGCGGTCGGCCGGGTGCTCGTAGGCGCGGGACGATATGCCGGGGAATCTCCTCCATTCCCGCACTGTTGCGTCACTTCCCGCTCCCTCGGTGTGCTCCGTCATCGGGCCCTCTCGTCTGTGTTCCCGTCGGCGTCCGGCCTGGGTCCGGTCGGCGTCCGACCTGCGTCGTGAACCGCGGCGTGGCCGCTCCCGCGCCGCCCACCGCACGGTAGCGAGCGATGGGGGCAAGAGGCCATGGCATAGTCCTGCGCATACGATGGCACTGAGCCTCAGCAGTGTTTCCAGCAGTCCCGTTCCCGGATAGGTCCGCGCATGACTCAGCTCACCGCCTCGAACGCCGTCTCCGCTCTGCACACCCTCGCCGAGGAGGGAGGCCGGCACGCGAGTCTGAACCCCTACGCCATCGGCGGCGGCGCCCTCGGCGCGCTGCTCCTGCTGCTCTGGATCACCACCCGGCTGAACCGCGATCGCTGAGGCCCCTTCCATGGCTGACCGGATAGGCGCCGCGAAGCGGCGGCTCGGCGTGATGGGCGGGACGTTCGATCCCGTCCACCACGGGCACTTGGTCGCCGCGAGCGAAGTGGCCGCCCGGTTCGACCTGGACGAGGTCGTCTTCGTCCCGACCGGCCAGCCGTGGCAGAAGGGGCACCGCACGGTGTCCCCGGCCGAGGACCGTTACCTGATGACGGTGATCGCGACGGCGTCGAACCCGCAGTTCTCCGTGAGCCGGACCGACATCGACCGCGGCGGCAAGACGTACACCATCGATACGCTGCGCGACCTGCGGGCCCAACACGCGGACGCGGACCTGTTCTTCATCACCGGCGCCGACGCGCTCGCCCAGATCCTCGGGTGGCGTGACGCCCCCGAGCTGTTCTCGCTGGCGCACTTCATCGGGGTGACCCGGCCCGGACACATCCTGGCCGACCCCGGGCTGCCGGGCGGTGGCGTGTCGCTGGTGGAGGTGCCCGCGCTGTCGATCTCCTCCACCGACTGCCGGGAACGGGTCGCCCGCGGGGACCCCGTCTGGTATCTGGTGCCTGATGGCGTGGTGCGCTACATCAACAAGCGGGAGCTCTACCGGAACCCTGGCGACCCCGCGCGCTGAACGGACTGAAGGGCGGTACGGGTGAACGACCGACAGGATCCGTACGGGCAGGTCTACGGCTACGACGAGTACGGCCGCCCGCTGTACGGCTCCGCGCCGCAGCAGGACCCCCCTCAGTACCAGCGGCACCAGGAGCCTCAGCAGCGGCCTCAGCAGCCGGGGGACCCGCAGGAGCAGGGCGGCTGGCAGCGGCAGCCGGTCGCCGACCCCTACGGCTACGACTACGGAACGGGGCAGCAGCCGCCCGTTCCCCAGGACTACTCGGGTCCCCCCGGCTCCCCCGTGTACCAGGACCCTCAGGCGTACCAGGCGCCGCAGGACTATCAGGCGCCGCAGGACTACTACCAGGGATACCCCGGCCAGCCCCCGGCGCCGCACGACTACGGCACGGGTCCGCAGCCGCCGGTGACCGATTACGGGACGGGTCCTCAACCGCCGGTGACCGATTACGGGACGGGTCCGCAGGCGCCGGTGGCGGACTACGGGACGGGTCCGCAGGCGCCGGTGGCGGATTACGGGACGGGTCCGCAGCCGCCGGTGGCGGACTACGGCACCGGGCCTCAGCCGCCGGTGACCGAGCAGGCGGCGTACGGGGCGGGGCCCGCGCACGCGCCCGCGCCCGGCGTGCCGCCCCAGCGCAGGCCCCCGGGCGCGGGGGACGGCCCTCAGGGCCGGGACGACGAGGGGGACATCGACTACGAGACGGGCGAGTTCGCGTTCGTCGACGAGCAGGACGAAGAGACCGAAGACGTCATCGACTGGCTGAAGTTCAGCGAGAGCCGCACCGAGCGCCGCGAGGAGGCCAAGCGCCGCGGTCGCAGCAGGCGCAAGCTGCTGGTGATCGCGCTGGTCCTCGCGCTGGTCGGCGGCGTTGCCTTCCTCTGGACCACCGACCGGCTGCCGTTCCTGCCGGGGCCCGACTCCGCCGCGGAGGCGGGACCCGGCGCCGAGGTGCGCGACGTGATCGTGGTCCACCTGCGGCCGCTCGACTCCGAGGAGACCTCCACGGCCCTGCTGGTCGCCAACGAGACCGCGGGCACCGGCACCACCCTCCTGCTCCCCAACGAACTGGCCGTCACCCCCGACGGCGGAACCACCACGCTCGGCCAGGCCGTCAGCGAGGAGGCCGCCGGTTCGGTCCGCGACGCCATCGGCGGCCTCCTCGGCGCCGACATCAAGGGCACCTGGCGGCTGGACACCCCCTACCTGGAGAACCTGGTGGACCTCGTCGGCGGCATCACGCTGACCACGGACACGGAGATCGCGGGCGAGGAGGAGGGCGAGGGGCCGCTCGTTCCCCAGGGCGAGGACGTGCTGCTCGCGGGGCGCGCCGCCGTCGCCTACGCCACCCACCGGGCCGAGGAGGAGCCGGGAACGGCGCAGCTGGAGCGTTTCGGCCAGGTGATGCAGGCGGCGCTGGCGAAGATGCCCGACGGCGAGAGCGGCGCCACCCAGGTGGTCGAGGCGCTCGCGCAGATCACCGACCCCTCCCTGACGGAGGACGAGCTCGGCGTCAGCCTCGCCCAGCTGGCGGGGTATGCCCAGGACGACGCCTACACGACCACCGCACTGCCCGTCGAGGGGAACGGCACGCTCAGTGACGCGACCGCGGACGGCCTCGTGGTCGACGTGCTCGGCGGCACCGTCAGCAACGCGGACCCCGACGCCGCGCCGCGCATCGGCATCAGGGACGCCAGCGGCGCCGAGGCGGCGGAGACGGCGAGGATCTCGCTGGTCAACGGGGGTTTCACCGTCGTGGACAGCCGCGCGGCCGACGAGACGAGCGCCGAGTCGCGGGTGGTCTACGGGGACGAGGCCCACCAGGAGACCGCCCTCGAGGTCGCACGGACGCTGGGGCTTCCCGAGGAGGCCGTCGCCGCGGGCGAGGGCGCGGGAAATGCCGATGTGACGATCATCCTGGGCGAGGATTATGAGCAGTGAGTGTCAGCGCTCCGTGAGACCCTGAAACGACCGGAAGCACCGGAAGCACCGGATCGACCGGCGCTCGTGAACACCGCGACACCGTGAACACCGCGACACCGCGCAACCGCGACACCGAGGAGACAGCCGCACCCGTGACCGCAACGGACCGCGCCACCGAGATGGTCGAGGTCGCCGCCCAGGCCGCCGCCGACAAGCTCGCGCACGACATCATCGCCTACGACGTCAGCGACGTCCTGGCCATCACCGACGCCTTCCTCCTCGCCTCGGCCCCCAACGACCGGCAGGTGAAGGCGATCGTCGACGGCATCGAGGAGCGACTGCTCACGGAGCTCGGCGCCAAGCCGGTCCGCCGGGAGGGCGAGCGCGACGGCCGCTGGGTCCTGCTGGACTACGTCGACATCGTGGTCCACGTCCAGCACGCCGAGGAGCGCGTCTTCTACGCCCTGGAGCGGCTGTGGAAGGACTGCCCGTCCATCGAGCTGCCCGAGGACGCCAAGGCCACGCAGGGCAAGGCGGCGGCCCGGGAGAGGGAGCGCGTGGCCGACGGCGCCGTCAGGGGCGGTGAGCTCAGCTGAGCGCCCCCGGCTCCCGGCGCATCGTCCTGTGGCGGCACGGGCAGACCGCGTGGAACCTGGAGCGCCGCTTCCAGGGCACCACCGACGTCGACCTGACCGAGATCGGCCGGGCCCAGGCCAGGCGCGCGGCCCGGCTGCTCGCCACCCTGAACCCGCACGCGATCATCTGCTCCGACCTGCGGCGCACCGTGGACACGGCCGCCGAGCTCGCCGCCGTCACCGGCCTGTCCGTCAGCTATGACGAGGCCCTGCGCGAGACGTACGCCGGCGCCTGGCAGGGGCTGACGCACGAGGAGATCCAGGCCAGTTTCGGCGAGGAGTACGCCGCGTGGAAGCGCGGCGAGCCCGTCCGCAGGGGCGGCGGCGAGCTGGAGACCGAGGTCGCCGACCGCGCCGCGCCGCTGGTCGAGCGGGCCGTGGAGAAGCTGCCCGCGGACGGCGTGCTCGTGGTCGTCAGCCACGGCGGCGCCATCCGCACCACCATCGGCCGCCTGCTCGGCCTGCCCCCGGTGAGCTGGGAGGCGCTGGGCGGCCTGTCGAACTGCGCCTGGTCCGTGCTGGGCGAGGGGGCGCGCGGCTGGCGGCTGACGGAGCACAACGCGGGCTCGCTGCCCGAGCCGGTTCTCGGCGACGACGTCTGACGGGCCGGGCCCGTGACCGCCGGGCCCACGCCCCGGCCCCCGGCCCGGCCGTTCCGTTCTCCTCCGGTCAGGGCGCCAGGGCCCGCCGGGCCTCCTCGCAGACCGCCTCGATGCCGCGGCGGCTCTCCTCGTCACCCGGGACGTAGACGACCATGCGGCTGTCGGGTATCCCGTTGATGGTCATGGACGTCGACCGCAGCCTGACCTGGCCCACCAGCGGATGCCGGAACGTCTTGACCCGCGGCCCCGGCGGCACCACGTCCCCGCTCGACCACATCGCCGCGAACTCCGGGCTGCGCTCGGCCAGATCGCGGATGAATTCCTCCCACACCGGCTCGCCGACGTGCGCGCCGTAGGAGGAGCGCAGGGTCGCCACCATCACCTTCAGCTCCGACTCGCGGAAGACCAGCGGGCAGCCCTCGACGGGACCGCCGAACAGCAGGCGGAGGGCGTTCCGTTCGGCCGGGGGCACGTGGTGGATGTCGGGGAACAGCGCCCAGTAGGTCGCGTTCGCCCCCAGCGCGTCGTACCGCGGATTGAAGATCACGGCGGGCAGCGGGTCGAGGGCGTCGAGCACCGCCCGGACGTCCTCGCTCACCCCGCGCTCCGGCCCGTCCTCGCCGTCCCGGTCGGGGGCGAGCGGCACCTCGGCCAGGTGGTACAGGTGCTCGCGTTCCGCCGCGTCGAGCCGCAGCGTCCTGGCCACCGCGTCCAGCACCTGGGCGCTGGCGTTGATCGGCCGACCCTGTTCCAGCCACGTGTACCAGGTGACCCCCACGCCCGCGAGCTGCGCGACCTCCTCGCGGCGCAGCCCCGGCGTCCGCCGCCGGAGCCCGGCCGGGAGCCCCAGGTCGGCGGGGGCGATCCGCGCCCGGCGGCTGCGCAGGAAGGCGGCCAGCTGCGGCCTGCGCCGCTCCGACCGGTGGCCGCGTGCCACGGTCGCCATGCTCATCCTCCCAGTCTGCCCCTGGCCGCGGGCCGCCCGGAGGCCGCCGACGGGTGCTGTCGGTACCAGTATCAACGGGCTCTCGTCGGCGGCACCGCGGCGGGCGGAGCCTGGACCCATGACCACCACCACGACGCTCACGGCGCGCCCGCCGACCGCGGGAGCCACCGGGGCGAGGCGCCGGGGGCGGCTGCTCGCCACCGTGCTGACCGGGCAGTTCATGGCGCTGCTCGACGTCTTCATCGTCAATGTCGCGGCGCCGACCATCAGGACCGACCTGGGCGCCTCCGACGGCGCGCTCCAACTCGTTCTCGCCGGTTACACCATCTCCTACGCGGTCCTCCTGATCACCGGCGCTCGTCTCGGCGGGCGGTACGGGCACGGTCGCCTCTTCCTCGGCGGGCTCGCGCTGTTCACCGCGGCCTCGCTGGCCTGCGGGCTGGCCGCCACGAGCGGGCAGCTGATCACGTTCCGCTTCGTCCAGGGCGCGGGAGCCGCGCTGATGCTGCCGCAGGTGCTGAGCCTGATCCAGCGCACGTTCCAGGGGCAGGAACGGGCGCGGGCGCTGACGATGTTCGCGATGGTGCTGGCCACCGGTGCCGCGGCGGGGCAGGTGGTGGGCGGGGTGCTGATCCAGGCCGACCTGTTCGGCTGGGGCTGGCGGCCGGTCTTCCTGGTCAACGTGCCCATCGGCCTCGCCCTCCTCGCGGTCGGCGCGCGGGCCATCCCGCTCGACCGGCCCGCCGGCGCGGAACGGGCGCGCGGCCTCGACCTCCCGGGCCTCACGATGATGACGGCCGCGGTGCTCACGCTGACGGTGCCGCTGGTGCTGGGGCGGGAGGAGGGCTGGCCGCTGTGGTGCTGGCTGTCCTTCGGCGCCAGCGCGGCGCTGCTGGCGTCCTTCGTGCGGTACGAGGCCCGGCTGGCGCGGCGCGGAGGGGCGCCGCTGCTGTCGCCGCGGGTGCTGCGCAGCCCGGGGATGCCGCTGGCCGCCGTCCGGATCTTCCTGTCGATGGCGATCAACGGGGGCGTGCTGTTCACCCTGTCCCTGCACCTCCAGGGGCCGGTGGAGGCGGAGGGGCTGGGCTATGGCGCCCTGCGCACCGGGCTGATGTTCATACCGACGGCGGTCGCGTTCGGGGCGGCCTCGCTGTTGTGGCGGAGACTGCCCGCGAGCCGGCACGGGGGGCTCGTGCCGTTGGGCTTCACGCTCTCCGCGGCGGCGGTGCTGTGGATGGGGCTGGCGATGCGGGGCGGCGACGGGGGATGGGCGGCGCTGACGGGCCCGTTCCTCCTCAACGGCCTGGGGCTGGCGCTCGCCTACGGCCCCGTCCTGACGCGGGCGCTGGCGCTGGTGGCCCCGGAGGACGCGGGCGACGCGAGCGGCGTGACCGCGATGATGTCCCAACTCGGCCTGCTGGTGGGCATCGCGGCGCTGGGAACGCTCTTCCTCAACCGCGCCGAGAGCCGGCTGTCGACGGCCGAGGGGCTGTGGGCGACGATGCTCGCGCTGTGCGCCGTGGGCGCCGCGGGCGCGGTGGCGGGCGCCGTCTCGGGAGGCGTGAGGCGGCTGCGGGCGCGCTGACCGTCGTTGGCGGGGGGCGTTGACGAAGCGCCGCCCGGTCGCTGTCCGGAATCGACCGGCGACGATCGAGGTGGACCCGCTGTGTATCGATCCCGTCTCCCTTCGTGTGGAGACGGGATCGGTGGGCTTATCGGGCCGCCGGTGACGTGGCAGAATCGGAGCTACGTCGGGAGCGGGAGCCCCGGCCGACGTCACCCGGCTCGACGGAGGGGTATGCCACGTGTGCACAGCCCGCGACCGAGAGTGGAGCTGACCGCGCATGGGTGCCCACAGCCGAAAGTGTGACTGGTGCGGTGCGGGCACGCCCATCGTCCGCGACCTCCAGCCGGTCAATGTCGCCTACCAGTACTGGTGCGTGGAGTGCGCGCGGGCGCTGATCATCAAGGGCGACCCCATCGAGGTCTACCGCGAGCTGGAGGGCGAACCGATCTACGGCCGCCTCCTCGACGAGCACTGCGCGCTGAAGCGTTTCTACTCCTTCGCGAGCGTCTGACCCCGCCTCCCACCACCCCAAACCAATTTGGCAAACGCCCCCGGCCCCCGTGTAGAGTAGGCGTCGCCGCCAAGGAAACCCCGAGGCGGACCAGCCAGGGGCTATAGCTCAGTTGGTAGAGCGCTTGCATGGCATGCAAGAGGTCAGGAGTTCAATTCTCCTTAGCTCCACAGGTCAGAGGCCGTCTCCCGTGAGGGAGGCGGCCTCTGTGGTGTGGGTGAGCGACTATCTGAGTGACTACCGATCCTGTTTCGCGGTGAAGATGCGGTCTATGACCACCGCGCCGGTCTGGACGACGGGTCGGATCTGCTTTCGATAGATCCTCTCTGTGGTGGATGTGCTGCTGTGGCCGACGAGGGGGGCGATCTTGTCGGTGGTGATGCCGTCGTCGGAGAGGACGGAGACGAAGGTGGGTCGCCCCTCGCGCGGTGTCCACTCCGCGGGGTCGATGCCGTCGATGGTGGCGAGGGCGCGCCGGAAGGCGCGGCGGACGTTGGCGGCGTCCATGGGGGTGCCGGCGGTGGTGGTGAAGACGAGCCCGGTGTCCCGCCAGGTGAGTCCGGCGTTCTTGTATTCGCGTCGCTGTCGGGTGCGGTGGGTGGTGAGGGCGGTGACGCAGCGGGCGGGCAGGGCGAGGGTTCTGCGGGATCGGTGGGTCTTGGTGTCTCCGGTGCGGCGCACGGAGCGCCGGACGGCGATGTGGGGCGGGATGGGTGGTTCTGCTTGGGGGTTTCCTTCGAGGTCGACGTTGTCCCAGGTGAGGGCGCGGAGTTCTTCGGTGCGTGCGCCGGTGAGGAGGGAGAGGACGAGGTAGGCGTGGAGCCGGTCGTTGCGGGTGGCGTCGAGGATGGCGGCGGTCTGGGCGCGGGTGAACGCCTTGGAGGGGCGGCCGGGTTGTCCTGGTGGGACGGTGCAGAGGGTGACGACGTTGCGGGTGGCCTTGCCGCGGATGAGGGCGCGTTGGGCGGAGCGGTTGAGGCAGGAGTGGATGGCTTTGAGGGTGCGGGTGCTGAGCTTTTTCGCCTTGGCGGCCAGCCATGCCTCGATGTGGTCGATGGTGAGGTCGTTGAGTTCGATGTCGCCGAGGGTGGGGATGATGTGGGTGTTGCTCAGGGTGCGGTAGTTCTTGACGGTGGCGGGGTCCTTGTCGGCGAGGCCGTGGTCGAGCCAGTTGGTCACGGCCTGTTCGACGGTGCAGTCGGCGGGGTCCTCGTGCTCGGCGGTGGGTGTGTCGCTGCTGGCGAGTAGTTCTTTGAGTTTGGTCTTGGCTTCGGTCTTGGTGCGTCCGCTGGCGCGTTTGGTGTTGCGTGTGCCGTCCGGGTGGTGGCCGAGGCTGGCGGTGGCGATCCAGCGTTTGCGGGCCTCGTTCCAGTGGAGCCCGCCGTCGCCTCTGCTGCGGCGGGTGGTCACGTTGCCTGTCCTGCCTCGTGCTCCAGGAGGTGGATGTACTCGTTGAGGGCGGTGGCGGGGATGCGGCGGGCTCGGCCTTGGGTGACGGTGCGGAGGCGGCCGGTGCGGATGAGGTCGTAGATGTTGCTGCGGCTGAGGTTGAGGAGGGTGACGGCGTCGGTGATGCGGTAGAGGCGGGGTTCGCCGGTCGTTGTGGTGTGGGTGGCGCAGTGGACGGTGTTGGTCTCGCGCGCGCCGTCGGGGAGTCGGCGTCCGGTGGTGACGGCCACGACGGGGAAGTCGCCGCAGTTAGGGCAGGGCGGTGCGGGGGTGGGTGACTGGGGCATGATGGTGCGTGCCTCTCGGATCGTCACGGTTCGGGTGGGTGTGGCCCGCCGGACGGCGTGATGCTTGGCGGTATCGGAGCCGTCCGGGGGGCCGGTCAGCGGCGGTTGTCGCTGAGGTTGTGCGGATGGACTGTTCACATACGTTTACGACTGTAGGGATCGCTGACGGGCGTTCGCTGAGCGCGGGCGGCGGTTTCGCCAACTTCGCCCGGGTGGCTCGTAAACATGTGTTTATTCGCTCGGCATGGCTGTGCTCATCCGGCCGCGCCTGGTGGGAGGCGGGGTGGCGAGGCGGCCTGCATCGTTGAGCAGTGCGCGGGCGTTGACCCAGGAGATCCCGAGCTGGGAGGCGACCCAGTTGGGGCTGAGCTTCGCGTGCTGGGGGGCCAGTACGCGTACTTCCCGGAGTAGTTGCTCCCGCGTCCGGCGGCCCTGCCTTTTGCGCTGGTACGTGCGCGGGGGAGCGTCCGGTTCGGGGGTGTCGCTTTCGCGGGCTGGTGCTGGTGCCGGCTCGGGTGTGTCGGCGGTGGCCTCGGGGTCCGGTGCGGGGATCGCGGCCCGCATTGGTTGTGGGTGCTCGTCGGTCCGGCCGTTGGCGATTTCGACTCCGCGGTCCATGAGGGCGGCGACCAGCGCCCAACCGCCGCCGCAGGCGATCGCGGCCACGATCATCGTGCCGATCGCGTCGGCCTGCTCGCCGTAGTGGATGTGCGCGCCGATCTCGACTCCGTATCCGGCGACGGCGGCGGCTGCTCCCGACACCAGGATCCAGGTGCGGCGCAGCACGGAGTTGAGCACCATGGTCACCTCGCCCACGATGATGAACGCCTGGACGGCGACGGGCACCGCCCACATCACGCCCGGTGTCGCGCCGGGGTGGTCGAGGTAGGCGTGCATCGCCATGACGTTCACCGCGCCGGTCCAGATGGAGATGGTGGTGAGGGTGACGAGGACGAGCGGCAGGAACGCGGTGAACGCGGTGGCCGCGATGACGGCGGCCTGGCCGCGTACCCGGTCCTCCACGGACGGCGGCCCGGAGGCGGGCGCCGTCACCGCCCGCCTTCCGTTGTGGTGCTGATGTGCGTATCGGCGGTGAGGGTGGGGTGGGGCATCGTCCGACCTCCGTGTCTTGTGACTGCCGAAGTGACTCTCCGACTACACAGAGTATCGCGCAACATGCATATGTTGCGCAACTTTAGAGTCCCGTACGATGTCGCCCATGTCGAAGGGGACCTCTGCGGAGGACGGACGCCTGCCGCGGACCGTACGGATGAAGTCCGCGGATCTGCGGAAGAACATCGTGAAGGTGATGGGCCGAGTCCAGTACGGCCGCGAACATATCCAGGCCGTGCGCTACCAGGACCCCCAGGCGGTCATCGTCCCGGTTGACTGGTACGAGCAGGCCTGCCGAGCCATGGGTGAGGAAGTCCGTCTCCCCACGGGAGACGACGACCCCGACAGCACTCCGCGATAACGCACCCTCCCACCGCCAGGACAACGCGAGCCTTCTGCGCGCCCCGGGCCTATCCGTCAACAAGCGCCGAGGCCGCGCCGCGGCTTCTGGTGCCTGGGAACGACAGATCTTGAGCGCCGCAAGACCCGATCCAACTATCGAGCACCCCCGCCCGCGCGGGGAGAACTCGAGGTTCCGCCCTACCGCGCGCTCGCTCTCCGGAAGACCCCCGCTCGCGCGGGGAGAACCCTTACTGACCTGGGGTGTTAGAGGTGCTTTGCCAATTCGTTATCGGTGATGTTATGCGGTGGTGGCCTCTCTTTGGCATCTGTCGGTGCTCTCAGAGGGCGTTTGAAGTAGGCAGATTGCCGCTTATGCCCTAGTAGGTGCCTCGCCAGGTTGGTGTGGTCTCGCCTGTTATGCGCTTGGTAAGGTTGTCGATCGACGCGATGTGGATCATG
>NZ_LAVK01000173.1 GCF_001083795.1 Streptomyces sp. SBT349 | reverse complement strand
GATGTGGGGTGGTGCGGGTTCTACCGGGATCTGAGGCGCCCGTGGTGGCGCGCGCGGGCCCGGGTGTGGATGAGGCCGGAGGCGGGGTCGCGGTGGACATCGACGTCGATGCCGTAGGCGGGGGTGAGGAGGTCGGGGGTCATGACCTCGGCCGGCGGCCCGGTGGCGACCACCCGGCCGCCGACGAGCAGCACGACGTCGTCGGCCACCGCGGCGGCCTGGTCGAGGTCGTGGAGGACGAGGCCGACCGCGATGCCCTCGCGGTCGGTCAGGTCGCGGACGATGTCGAGCAGTTCCACCTGGTAGCGCAGGTCGAGGAACGTGGTCGGCTCGTCCAGCAGCAGCACGGGGGTGTCCTGGGCGAGGCAGCTGGCGAGCCAGACGCGCTGGAGCTGCCCGCCCGACAGGCTGTCCACGGGCCGGAGCGCGAGTTCGCTCACGCCGGTCATCGCCATGACCCGCCGGACGGTCTCGGGTCCCCCGGCGTCCCCCGAGCCCCACCGCGGGCGGTGCGGGTGGCGGCCGTACTCGACCACCTCGCGCACGGTCACCCCGCCCGGGGTGGGCCGCGCCTGGGACAGGAGGGTGACGCGCCGCGCGAGCTCGCGCGGGGCGAGGTCCCGGACCGGCACCTCCCCCGCGAGGTCGATCCGCCCCGCCATCGTGGGATGGAGGGCGGCCATGGCGCGCAGCAGCGTCGACTTGCCGCTGCCGTTGGGGCCGATGAGCGCGGTCACGCGCCCGGCGGTCAGCCGGACCGAGGCGTCGTTCACGACGGCCGTGCCGCGGTAGCCCGCCCGCACGTCCTCCGCCCACATCGCCGCCGAGGCGGCGTCCGCTGAGTTCACTGTCACGCGCACTAAGGTAAGGCATACCTAATCAAGCGCGTACCCGGCCCCGCGTGAGACCGGGGGAACGACGAAGGCCCGGACCACGACGAAGGCCCGGACCGTGAGGTCCGGGCCTTCATCTCGTAGCGGGGACAGGATTTGAACCTGCGACCTCTGGGTTATGAGCCCAGCGAGCTACCGAGCTGCTCCACCCCGCGTCGTGAGGACCACTCTACGGCATGAACGCCCGCTCGCCGACCAGCTTTCGGCGAGGTCAGAAGTGGAGGTCGATCTGCTGGCGCACGGTCAGGACGGAGAGCACCCCGAAGAGGCCGATCGACCACACCAGGACGGCCGCCCGGAAGCCGCGCACCTTCAACGGCGCGGGCAGCGCCTTGCGGTTCATGTGGAGCAGCAGGCCGGAGTAGACGAACATCATGAGTCCGGCCACGCAGGCGGACACCACCAGCAGGACCAGCGGCTGGTCGAGCCCGAGCGCCAGCACGGCGACACCGGCGGCGACGAGCCCCCACACGAGCCAGAAGTACAGCCGGCTCTCGGAGTGGCGCGAGCCGCGCAGGTACGTCGACCTGAGCATGTCGGCGGCGAGCCTGCTGGTGTAGTCGACGATGCCGGTCGCCGCGCTGAACAGGGCGAACGCCCCGATCAGCCAGAACAGCACGCCGAACCAGTCGCCGACCTGGGACTGGAGCGCCTCGCCCTCCTCCTGCACGAAGCCGACGCTGTTGGAGAGACCCGGCATGCCGAAGAGCGTGGAGTGCGCCAGCAGCGAGGCGAGAACGATGGTCACCACGGTGGTGAGGCCGAAGGTCACGGCCTGCTCGACGTTGGCGAAGCGCCACCAGCGCTTCCACCGCACGAGGTTCTCCCCCTCCGGGACGAACACGTATCCCGCGTTCGAGCCCGGGGCGGCGTCCTCCTTGCCGGTCACCGGGCTGACCAGCCGGGGCACGTAGTGACCCATGCCGAAGCCCTTGTCGCGGATCCAGTTGCTCTGGCACAGGTTCTGCCCGCCGCCGGCCCCCGCGTAGGCGAGCGCCCCCATCAGCACCGCGACGCCGAGCTCCGTGGGGAACTGGCCGACGTGGGTGGCGGCGTCCGGCAGTTCCTTCCAGCTCGACGCCTTGATGGCCAGGAACACCGCCAGCACGAAGAACCCGCCGATCAGCGCGACCTTGACGAACAGCAGCCGTTCCAGCGCGGTGTACACGACGGGGGCGAGGGTGAGGATCGCGCCGATGAGCAGCAGCAAACCCACGGCGATGACGGTGGGGTCGCCGCCGAAGACGTAGGAGAGCATGGTGGCGGAGCTGGTGGCCCAGCCCGGCCACAGGTTCGCCGCGTATGTCAGCCCGACCAGCACCGCGCCCCAGTGCGGCCAGTAGCGGTTGAACCCGGTGATGGCCGTCTCACCGGTGGCGAGCGTGTAGCGCTCGATCTCCATGTTGATGAACCACTGGGTGATGACGCCGACGACCGCTCCCCACAGGAAGACCAGCCCGGCCTGGGAGGCGATGTACGGCCAGAGGATGAACTCCCCCGAGGACAGCCCCACTCCGGCCGCGACGACGCCGGGGCCGATGATCCGCCAGAGCTCCCGCGGCGGGGCCGGCAGCGTTCTCACCTCGGGCAGCGGCAGGTGACGGCCGCTCATGGGGAAGGGCGCCTCGGCGGGGGCGGGGGTGCCGACGTCGTCGTCCGCGTGCGTCATGGGGGAACGCCTCTCTCGGGCCGGTTGGACTCGCGGTCACGTAGCCTGAGAGCAATCTTCGAGTGATCCGATGATCGGCGTCCAGGGGGCGGACACCCGTCGCGCCCCGGCGTCGAGGCCGCTCCCCCGTCGGCTCAGTTCCTCGCGCGTGGGCGCGCGGCGGGGTCGTGGGAGCGCCAGTCGCCGAGCTCGTCCAGCGTGATGACGCCCGGGTCGTCGTACACCCGCTGAAGGAACGGCAGGGGGTTGTGCACGCCGTCGTCGATGAACTCGCCGCTCCAGGTGGTGAACCAGGCCCAGTCCGCCTCGTAGGTCCGCAGCAGCTCCGGGTCGGGGACGGAGCCGGTCTCGGTGAGGGCGACGAGCTTCTCGTCGCCGACGAGGCCGACCAGCCGCTCGTAGGTGGCGCTCACCGGCCCGTGGTCCCCGGTCGCCGGGTAGGAGTCGGCGCTGACGATGTCGACGACGTCGTCGCCCGGGTACCACTCGGGGTCGACGGAGTTCCACACCCAGATCAGGTTGTGCAGCCCGTGGACCCCGGTCATCCGCTCGTACATCAGCCGCCACAGCTCCTTGGCCGGCCCGGGGCCCTGCGCCCCCCACCAGAACCAGCCGCCCTCGGCCTCGTGCAGCGGGCGCCACAGCACCGGGATGCCCGCGTCCTGGAGGCGCAGCAACTCCACGGCGATGGCGTCGATGTCGCGCAGCAGCAGCCCGTACTCCTCGGACTCCGGATCGGCGAGCGCCTCGGCCACGTCGAACGTCGTCGCGTCGGTGTAGAAGCCGCGCCACCACTCGTTGCCCGGCTCGTCGATGAGGCCGGTGGGCGCGTTCCAGTGCCAGACGAAGGTGGTGATGCCGCCCCGCTCGTCCCAGGCGACCGCGTTCTCGACCTCGGTGGAGGTGGTGCCGCGCTCGACGCGGCTCGGGGAGTAGTCCATCATGTCGAGCCCGGCGATGGCCGGGGTGCGGCCGACGTTGTCCTCCACCCACCGGAGGGAGGCCATGTCCTGCTGGCCGCTGAGGATGTGCTCCCCGTAGCCGTCCGCGAGGTAGCCCAGCAGCGCGCGGGCCTCCGGGGTGGCCTGCGGGTCGACGGGAACGCCGGAGACCTGGTGCGGCGGCCGGGGCGGGGTGGGGCTCAGGCTGATGGCGTCGATCTCGTACCAGCCCCAGTTGCTCACGATGCTGATCGTGTTGTCGCCCTCTTCGAGCAGCACCCGGCCGGCGGGGACGGTGCTGAACGTGTCGGTGGCGGGGAGGGTGACGTCGCCCGCGCCCGCACCGTTGAGGCGCAGCGAGGTCACCTTCTCGCCGTAGGGGCCGCGGTAGTGGAGCGTCAGGTCGTGCAGGCCACCGGGGCTGTCGGGAACGGTGAGGGTGACGGAGTCCTCGGCGGCGTCGAAGCCGGTGACATAGCCGGTGCCGGAGTAGCCCGTCGCGGACGACTCGACGGCGACGCCGCCGAGTTGGCCGTCCTCGGCCTCGTAGAGGACGGCGGCGGCGGTCTCCTCCGCCGCGGCGAGTGGGCCGGTGGCGGCGCTGAGCAGGCCCCCGAGGAGGGCGGTCACCACGGACAGCACCAGGGAGGGGCGGCGGGCGAGAGAGTGGGAGCGCTCCCAGCATTGCGCCGAGGTTATGTCCACGTCAAGAATCGTGCACGGTCTCAGGTCCCGCGGTGGTGGGTGCCGGGCGTATGGCCGAAGGCGCGGCGGAAGACGTCGATGAAGGCGCTGGTGGAGGACCAGCCGCAGCGGTGGGCCACGGTGGTCACGGGCATGCCCTCGCTCAGCATCCTCAGGGCGTGGTAGAGGCGGAGCTGGGTGCGCCACTGGGGGAACGACATGCCGAGTTCGGTGCGGAAGAGGCGGCTGAGCGTGCGTTCCCCGGCGCCGGTCGCGGCGCCGAACGAGGCCAGCGTCCGGGAGTCCGCGGGGTCTTCGCGCAGCGCGTCGCAGACGGCCGCGAGGCGGGGGTCGGCGGGCGTGGGCAGGTGGACCGGCCGCTGGGGCGAGGCGCGCACCTGGTCCAGGAGCACGGCCCGCAGCCGGTCGCGCTCGGCGCTCCGCTCGCCGGGGTCGCGGGTGCAGGCGAGAAGGAGCTCGCGCAGCAGGGGGCTGACCGCGTGGACGGTGGGCGCGTCCAGGCCGAGGGGGTTGGTGTCGGCGGGCAGGCCCAGCAGGCGCAGGTCGAGGTGACCGTGCGCGCGGTGGGCGTGGACGCAGCCGGCGGGGATCCAGATGGCCCGCGTGCCGGGCGCGAACCAGGTGCCGGCGTCCGTGGTGACGGCCACGACGCCGGAGCCCGCGTAGACGATCTGGTGGTCGTCGTGGCGGTGGGCGTCGATGCTCTCCCCGGCGGCGAGGACGCGGGCGCGGGTGGGGGCCTGGGGGGTGTGGCGGATTTCCGGCATACATCGGCATCTTATCGAAAGCGCGACGGCCGGTGCGGTGGCGAGGATCGGGGCATGCCAACGAGCCGGGCCCACCGCGCGGGGCCCATCACGCTGCTGTCCTCCGGCCACGCCTGCGTCGACGTGTACCAGGGGGCGGTGGCCGCGCTGGTGCCGTTCTTCGTCGCCGAGCGCTCCTACTCGTACGCGGCGGTCTCGGGGATCGTGCTGGCCGCCTCCCTGCTGTCCTCGGTGGTGCAACCGCTGTTCGGGGTGCTCACCGACCGGTGGGCGATGCCCTGGCTGCTGCCGGCCGCCACGGTGCTTGCGGGCTCGGGCGTGGCGCTGAGCGGGGTCGGCGACTCCTACGCCCTGACCCTGACCGCGATGGCGCTGTCCGGGGTCGGCGTGGCCGCCTATCACCCGGAGGGCGCGCGCGTGGCCCGCGTCGCGAGCCGCGGCAGCCACCCGGCCATGGGCTGGTTCTCCCTGGGTGGCAACCTCGGCTTCGCCGCCGCCCCCGTGCTGGTCGCCGCCGTCGTCGCACCCGGCTCGCTGGCCGCGACCCCGCTGCTGGTCGTCCCCTCCCTGGTCGGCGCGGCCCTGTGCGTGATCGCCGTGCGGGCGGCCGGGGCCTCCTCCGCCGCACCGTCCGCCGGGCGCGCGGGCCCCGCCGGGCGCGGGAACGGCTGGGCCTCGTTCGCCACGCTGAGCGGGGCGATCGTGTGCCGCTCGGTCGTCTTCGTCGGCCTGAGCACCTTCATCTCCCTGTACGCGCGGCAGCGCGTCGGGGGTGGCGACGTCGCGGGGACGGTGGCGCTGCTGGTGCTCTATCTCGGCGGCGCGGTGGGCACCGTGGCGGGCGGGAGGCTGGCCACCCGCTTCGGCCGGGTCCGGGTCGTGCGGTGGTCCTACGCGCTGACGGTCCCGGCCGTCGCCGGCGTGGTCCTCGTCCCCGGGCCGGTGCTGTTCCTGTGCGTGGCCCTGACCTCCGCGGGCCTGTACGTGCCGTTCTCCCTGCACATCACGCTCGGCCAGGACTACCTTCCCCGCCGGGTGGGCACGGCGAGCGGCGTCACCCTGGGCCTGGCCGTGGGCGTCGGCGGCCTCGCCGCCCCCGCCCTGGGGGCCCTCGCCGACGCGACCTCGCTGCGCGCCGCGCTCGCGCCGCTGATCGCGCTGCCCGCCCTGGCCTGGCTCCTGCTGCGTTCCCTGCCCGAGCCCGAGGCGTACGGCGGCGTACGGCCACGGGCCCCCGGGCCGGGGCGTGCGGTGCCGGGGGCGCCGCGCGAGGAGGCGTGACGCCGGGGGGTGAGGACCCGGCCGGGTCCGGGGGCTCGGGCGGAGCGCGGCCGACCGGCTCACCTGCCAGGACACGCCGGCGAACGGGCCCCCGCCGCCCGTTCGTTGGACGCGGCCGGGCGCGTGCTGCGCGGGAAGGCCGTTCCCCGTACCGGAGTTGAACACCGGGATCACCCATCCGCTACGCTTCGGGCTTCCCGGACCGCGAAGCCCACGCGTGCCGTCCGGAACGACTCCCGGTCGAGGTCCGCCGCAACGGTCGGCAGCCGACCGGCGCTTGGCCGCGGGGCCCGCGCACGTCCGTGTTCCCCGCGCATCGAGGAAAGGACGCATTACCATCCTCCCCACCGTGCCGCCCGTCCTCGACGGTGTCCGGCAGGCCCCCCACCCGGCGCCTCCGGCCCCGTCCACGCGCGGGGCCGACCCCGCCCCGGCGGCCGGTTCCCGCCCCACCATCGGAGTACATCTGTGAGTCGTCGGACCACCGCCCGCCCGCGCCGGGCCGACGAGGCCCGCGGGCGCGACGCGTCCCCGCCGGAGCCCACCGTCCCCCCACAACCGGCCCTGCTCACCCAGGAGCGGGACGGCCTGCTGCTGATCCGTTCCCCGCAGGACGACGCGTTCACCCCGGCCGACGCCGCCGAGGTCGCCGCGCTGGCCCGGACCCCGGACCCCGGCGCGCAGGCGGTCACCGTGCTCGTCTCCCCGCGCGCCACCGCGGCAGGCGAACTCTGGAGCCACCTCGGCACCGTGCTCGACGGCCTCGGCGAACGCGGCGTGACCGCGGTCCGGCTGGCCATGTCGGGCACCGGCGCCGATCTCCCGGACCGGCCGCCCGTCGCCCGGTGGATCGCCGAGGCGTGGCGGATCGAGGTCACCGCCCCCGTGGGCAACCTGCTCGCCGTCCCCGGCGGAACCCTCTTCTCCTGCGGCGAGCGGGCAGGCTGGCGCCGCTTCGTCCCGGGCGCCGAGCCCGTTGACCTCGGGCCGCGACTGCCGGTCCCGCCGTGGAGCGAGGCGCTGGACGGCGTGCCCGCCCAGGTGCCGGGCGGCAGCCTCGTCGAGCACCTGCCGGCGGGCCTGCTGATCCGGCCGCCGGGCGCGGAGTCCGTGCGCCCGGGGAGCCTGAGCCTGTCCATCCCGGTCGAGCCGGCGGGCCCGGCGCTGGTGGTGGGCGTGCCGGGCGGCGAGGACGTGCCGGTGCGGGACGTGCTGGCCGTGTTCGACGCGCTTCCCGAGCAGGCCGGGGCCGCCCTCCGCCTCGTCCCCGGCGGGCGGCGGGACCTGCTCGCCCTCGGCCAGGCGGTCGCCGACGCGCGCCGCCACGAGGTCGTGGTCCTCAGCGGCGTTCCGGTGCTCAGGGCGGACGGCGCAGGGGCGGCGGCCGCCCCGGTCGGCGAGGACGGGCTGCCGCGGTGGCACCCGTTCGTCGGCGCCGTCCTGTGCCGCCCGGCCCGGAAGGGCGCCAAGGCGCCCGCGCCCGGCCTCCTCGACTGGTCCTCGCCGTTCGCCGGCCGGGACGCCACCGAGCACGGCGACTTCCCGCTCTCCGCCCGCTGGCAGGCGACCGTCACCCGGGCCGGGTTCTGGGTCCGCGCCGCGAAGGGCGCGCGGCCCGCGGCCACCGCTGAGGCCGTCGCCCCCGAGGGACCCGCGATCGAGGTCGGCAGGCCGGGGCAGAAGCTGGACCCGTCGGTGTGGCCGCTGCTGGCCCAGCTCCTCGGCGAACTCCCCCCCGACGTCCGCGGACGCGCCGCCCTGCTGGTCCACGGCACCCCGAAGAACGGCGAGGTGGAGCCGCGCCGCCTGGCCACCGACTACGGGCTGCGCTCCCTGCACTTCGGTTCCCAGGGCCGCCGCGCGCAGATGGGCACGGCCCGCACGGCACCCGAGGCGGCTGACGCCGGTGACGCACCGGACGCGGGCTACGCGGCCGACGCGGGCGACGCGGCCGGGCCCCGGAGCGAGCCGGAGCAGGCCCCGGCGGGCCAAGACCCGGCGGAGCCCGCGGAGTCCGCCGGGCCCACGGAGCCGCGCGCCGTTCCGGCGCGACCGGACGCACCCGACGCGGGCGAGCCCCGGAGCGTGCCGGAGCAGGCCCCCGCAGGCCACGGCCCGGCGGAGCCCGCGGAGCCGCGCACCGTTCCGGCGGGGCCCGGCCGGGTGCCGCCCGGCACCGTGCTGCGGCGCAGCGACGACGCCGAGCGGGCCGCGTTCCGCGCGTTCGCGGACGGCGCCTGGCGACGGCACCGGGCCGCCGTCGAGCCGCTGCTGGCCCGGATGCAGACGCTGCGCGGCAAGGAGCGGGAGGCGGCCCGCGCCGACCTGATCGCGCTCCGGCTCTACCTCGGCGCCGAGCAGGAGCCGTTCGCTCACGCCACGTTGGCCCGCGCCCTGCGCGCCGGGACCGAGGACGAGGCGCTGCGGGCCTATGGCGCCTGCGTGGCCTCGGCGTTGCAACGGCTGCCCGTGCACGCGGGTCTCGTCCTGCGCGCCGGAGCGAGCCGCGCCGGGGGCGGGTTCGCGCCCGGGGTGACGGTGGTGGACGCCGCGCCGGTCAGCGGTCTCGCGGCGCACGAGGCACCCGCCCCCGGCGGGGACCGCCTCGCGCTGTGGTCCGTCTCCGGGCGGAACGTCACGCGGCTGCTCGACGGCGGCGGCGAGGAGGTGGTCTTCGCGCCGGGAACGCCGTTCCGCGTGCTGGCCGTTCGCGACGCGGGCGGCGCGACCCTCACCCTCGCCCGCGAGTTGAGCGCGCCGGGCGCGCCCACGCCCGGTGGCGGCGGGCCCCACAACAACGACGCGAGCGACGAGGCCGTGCTGGCCCGCCTGGACGAGGCGGTCGGCCGCCTCCCCGCCCCGGCGGACACCCCCTGGCCCGGCCGCTGCGCCGGACCCCTGGGATCCGAGGCCGACGCAGAAGCGGGCGCCGACGCCGACGCCGACGAAACGGAGAACCGATGACCCAGCAGGACAACGGGATACCGGGGCCGCTCGACGTGCGCCGGGCCGTCGCGCTGCCCGCCGCCGACACCGCCGGGGCCTGGGCCGCGCTCGTCCCCGGCGGCGCGGCGGCGCCGGTGGCGACGGCCGTCACGGCCGTCACGGCGGCCGGGGCAGAGCCCTCGGCGGCGGCCGGAGGCGGGCGGCGCCGGAAGGTGCTTCTCGTCGCGGCGGTCATCGCGGGGGTCGCGCTGCTCGCCACCCCGCTGCTGTTCATCGGCGGCGGCGACGGGGAGGAGACGCGGGCCTCGGGCGCCGACTCCGGCCCGAGCGCGGAGGCGGCTCCCTCCGAGGACCGGCAGCCGGACGCGCAGGACGGTGAGTCGGCCCCGCCGAGCCCCACCGAGACGGCGGAGCCGAGCGAGGAGCCACAGGAGCCTTCCGCCCCACCGCAGCCCGAGACCTCGTCCGAGCCCCCGGCGGAGCCGGAGGCCGACGCCCCGGCCGAGGACTCCGGCCAGGACGAGTGGGAGGGCTGGCCACCCGGCGACGGCTGGGACCGGCCGGACGACCAGTCCCCCGACGGCGGAGACCTCTCCGACTCCTCGAATGTCGTCATGTACCACGTGTCGACCGGCCGCTGCGCCAAGGCCGGCGGATTCGGGAACGGCGGTGGCGGGGCCACCCTGGGCGAGTGCGGCGACTCCTCCTCGTTCGGCGGCCTTCTCTGGAACCTGACGGTCCGCCAGCGCGACAGCGGGCCCGGGGGCGCGGAGCTGTTCACCCTCGCCGGCTCGGGCGGCGGGTCCTGTCTTGAGCCGTCGGGTGGCCAGGTCGGCGCCGGCCCCTGCCAGGGAGGCGCGTCGGACAGCCAGCTCTGGTGGCTCGACGAGCAGGGCGACGGCGGCCACTGGATCCGCAACCGGGGCAACGGCGACATGTGCCTCGGCGGCTCGGACAGCCGGCTGACCATCGCGCCCTGCGGCTCCGGCGGCGACCTCTGGGCCCTCGCGGGCACCGGCGGCGGCCGCCGCTGAGACCGGGCCATCCGGCTCGCGGCCTCACCCCCCTCCGCCGGGCGCCGTCCCGGCCTGGCGGAGGGGTGGGGCCGCCAGGTCAGCGCACCTTTCGGAAGAACGCGCGCACGTCGTCGGTCAGCAGGTCCGGGGCCTCCATGGCGAGGAAGTGGCCGCCGCGGTCGAGCTCCGTCCAGTGGACGACGGCGTGGTCGCGCTCCGCCCAGCGGCGGATGGTCACGTCGTGGCGGGAGACCAGCACGCCGGTCGGCACGGTGCTCCTGGCGGTGTCCGTCCAGGCGGCCGCGGAGATCTCCTCGCCGTCCGGGAGCCGTGAGGGGTCCTCAGCGGTTCGCGAGCCGGTCGATCTCGGCGAGGACCCGCTCCACGTGCGGACGGACCCGGGCCCTCAGCCGGTCGCTCCAGCTCTCCTCCGCGTACTGGCGGGTGAGGTACAGCTCCCTGGCGTGTTCCAGGACCGGGCGGTGCTCGGGCGGAAGGCGGGCGAGGGCCCAGGTGGCGGCGGCGTCCTTCGGCCTGATCTCGCCGGTGGCGAGGGTGGTCCAGACGCGGGCCAGGGTCAGCAGGACGTTGCGGGTGTCCGCGTCCAGGTCGCCGAGGAGTTCGGGGATCCCCGCCACGCTCGCCCGGACCAGGTCCTCGTGCGGGACGGGGTCCAGGACCCGTGCGGGCGGCGGACCGGCGAGGGGGCGGTTCCCGGCCAGCGCCATCGTGATCAGCGGGGCCAGGTCCGGCATCGGCTCCGGCCGCGGGGGGCCGTGGGCCTCGAACCCGGCGCGCAGCCACTCGCCGAACAGGAAGTCCCCGGTCGGCGGGAACCGCCACGGGCAGACCTCGGACCGGACGACGACGGTGAGTTCGACCGGCCGGGCCTCGGGCGGGAAGCCCGAGACGACCAGCAGCCCCGCGAGGAGCGCCCGCCGTTCCCGGTCGTCCATGGACCGCCGCGAGACGACGAGGACATCCACGTCGCTCGCCGGTCTGAGGCCGCCGAGCACCGAGGATCCGTGGAGGTAGGTGCCGAGGGCAACGGGGCCCAGGACGTCGTCCACCAGCCGGACGATCTCCCGCGTCTGGTCCATGGGGCCAGTGTCGGGCCCGGGGACGGGAGAACGCACCCGGGTATCGCGCGGGCCGGGTGGCCCGGCCGGGCGCCGACGGGGCGTGAGAGGATCCACCGCGGCGTGCGCCGGAGTGGACCGCGGAGGGTGACGATGTACGCGATATCCCTGGGGGGCGAGGACGGCGCGGAGCTGCGTCCGCTCGAACCGTGGCGGGCCGAGGAGTTCCTCGCGCACATGGAGCGGGGGCGGGAGTTCATCGGGGGGCACATCGCGCTCCCCGACCTGGTCACGGACCTGGAGTCGAGCCGTTCGTTCCTCCGGGCGTACGCGGAGAAGGCCGCGGCCGACACCGGGCGGATCCACGGCATCTGGACGGAGGGCGGGCTGGTCGGCGGGGTCCTCTTCCGGACGATGGACGTCGGGCAGGGCACCGCCGAGGCGGGCTGCTGGCTGGAGCCCGCGGCGGTGGGAAGGGGACTGGTGACCCGGGCCGCGCGCCTGATCATCGACTGGGCCATCGAGGAGCGCGGCATCCACCGCGTGGAGTGGCGGGTCTCGGCGGCGAACGAGCCCAGCATCGCCGTGGCCCGGCGGCTCGGGATGACCAGGGACGGCGTGCTGCGCGAGATCTACCCGTACCGGGGGAAGCGGCACGACATGGAGGTCTGGTCGGTGCTCGCCCCGGAGTGGCGCGCGGCCGGACGGCCGACCGGCCCACGGGCGGACTCGTCGGCGCCCTAGCCCTTCAGCCGCTCCCCCAACTCCTCGACATCGGCGAGGAACCAGGTCTGCCGCCCGCGGTTGCACTCGCGGACGAAATCCCGCAGCGCCGAACTGGCAGCGGTGTGGCGGGAGATGTCGCCGAGGACGACGAGTCCCATGCGGTAGTTGACGAACTTCTGGACGATCTCCCCGGCGACGCGGGTGCGCAGCCGGAAGAACGCCTCGTCCAACCGCTCGACCGGGATGACGACCCACTGGGCGCCCTGGTAGGAGGCGTTGCCGATGAGATCCAGGGCCTCGCGTTCGCCGGCGATGAGCTCCCCTTCGGAGGGGCACAGGAAGACCGGCACATCGTGGATCGTCGTCAGGGTGCTCATGGGGGTCAAGGCTAGTGCCGCGTCAGTCAGGGTTTGCCCGTCAAGGAGCGGCGTCCGGTGCGGTGCATCGCAAGGCACCGGATCGCCCTCGTGCTGGGCGCACTTGGGTGATGCGGCAACGCAGCGAGGTGCCGTGCAGGGCGTCGCGACGGGGCGAACCTTGGCTGACGCGGCGCTAGATCCCGGTGCGGACACGGCCGGCACGAGCCCCGGCCGTCCTGGCCCGGGCGGGGTGACACCGCCCAACGGCCTGGCGGGCGTGGCCCCATGGCGTCACACGTGTTCCACTCGTACGAGGACTTCCGGCCCTACGACGGCCGGAACCACGTGAGCCAAGCCGACAGCTATGCGCTGTCTCACCGGGCGCTGCTCGCAGCCCCGTTGAGGGCGTCGGTCAGCTTCTTGGCGGAATCCAGGTTCACGCGCCCCAGTTCGATCAGGGGTCCGATACCGACCCTCAACGAGTGCCCGTCAACCGACAGTGAGGGCAACACGATGCCGTGTCGGCGTAGTGCCGTGTCCAGTTCGCGCATCGCCGCGTAGGCCGACTGACGGGGAGAGGGGGTATCGGTTACATCGAGCGGCATGGGGTTGCATCCTTTTCTCCGGTGGGGCAAGCCCAGCCTAGGGAAGATTTCACCAGCGATTAGCCGGTTTCCCGTTCCCTCAAAAGGTCGTCCCTGAGACCGGTGAGGAAGGTGCGCATCTCTTCGCCGCTGACGGAGACGTCGGCGAAACGTACGAACTTATCGACATACAGCGCAACGTCCCGGGGATCGGTCACCACAACTTCCGCGTGGACGGTTTCAACGGCGACAGTCCGGTCATCCCGGATGACGAACGCATGGTTGGCGATGTCGTTCTGCTCGACCGCGAAAGGAACGATTCGAATGTCCACGTGAGGAAGACGAGACAAAGAGATGAGCCGATCCACCTGTTCAGCCATTCGAGCTGAAGACACAATCCGCCATCGAAGAACGTTCTCGGTCATGATGAAGTTCAGCTCTTTGCCGGAGTCATAGAGCACGGTCTGTCTCGCCAGACGCGATTGGGTCGTCTTGTCGAGGACATCTTCCGTCAGGCCATGACGCCCGAGGATGGCCCGAATGTACTCGGGGGTTTGCAAGAGTCCAGGAATCAAAGCGGGTTGGAACAGTCGCAAGAGAGTCATCTGTGCCTCAAGTGCCCTTGTCTGCTCCTGCGCCTTGTGGAGGCCCATACGTTGGATAAGCCGCCAGGCCGTTGCCTCTGTCAGCTCTTCGCGAGCCAGCTCAAGGTATTCAGATTTCACCTCTTCCGATACGCCAATGGCGCCGAGAATGCGCTCAACGTCGGCAACGGACGGAGTCAGTCTCCCCGTTTCAATCTTGCTCAACTTGCTTACAGACATGACAGAACTCCGGGCAACTACTTTGGCCTGCTTCCCTGAGACCTCACGTAGTGCCCGGAGTGCCGTTCCCAACTCGCCCCTGTTCACCCCCCGAACTTACCCCACCAGTCGGAGAAAGGAACAGCGTACGCCAACGCCGTCTCCCGGTACGCGACGAACTCGGCAGCACGCTCCGTCGCCTGCGTGGTGCAGCCGGTCATCGCTCCGTCTCGATAGTCCATCGTGACGGGAAAGGTCTCATCGAACATCCAGAAGTCCCCGATGCCCACGAGAGGGCTGGTCTGCTCTGTGGTGTCGAGAATGAAGAATTCTTCTCCGGCTGACGAGTTGGTGACGTAGCCCCATCCGAGTTCGAATCGGAGATACGGAGTCAGCGGGCGGGAAAGGGCGTGGACGCGATAGACGCGCCTGCCCTCACCCACGTGGGCGCTGACTTCCGCCAACCAATCGGCGTTGTAGTCCTGCGGCTTTTCCTCACCGGCAAGGAACGCGGTGTACGCTTCAACGCTGCCCGACTTGCTGTAGTCGTCCAGGGTTTCCAGACGGAAGGCTTCTCGCTCGAACGAGTCGAACAGCTCTCCCAGGGTCGGAGACACGTCAGACGAGACCATCGGCAATAGCCTTCTTGATCAGAGACAGGGGAATCTCAACGACACCTTCGTGCGCGGGCAGGGTCAGGCCGTGCTCGTCGGTGAGGTCACCGCGTACCAGGAGCGTGCCCCTGTCCGTGGCATACAACGTCGGGCAGTCCTTCTTGTCACACTTGTTCGGGCACTCCGTCGCGAGCATCCGAAGTCTCAACTGCGCCTCCATGGTTGGGGCAGGGTGTTTCCTGTTCCACCCTCGGGACTCAGCCCCTCGGAGGCAAGGAGGAAGCTTTTGCGGGAACGGGAAACCGACCACCTGGGGGAACCGGCCCTCCGGTGACTGCCCGGTGATGAGACGGGTGACGCGGCTTCGGTGGCTCAGGCAGGGGGGCGGTGGCCGATGAACATCGTGCGGTCGTGTCCGCCGCTCTCCCGCACCGTGGAGACGTGGAAGCCCGCCTCGCCGAGGAGCCGCTGCCAGTCGGCGACCGCGAACAGGCCGGTGACATGCGTCTCGTGGACGCTGCGGACCGTTCCGTCGGCCTCCCTGAGCGTGAAGGTGTACTCGGTCCGAACCGTGGTCGCCCCCGGCTCGGTGGGGAGGCTCCACTCCAGGTACCTGGCCCCGCTGCCGTCGTCCGCGTCGCCGCCCCCGCAGTCGGTGACGGGCTCGAACGTCTCGGCGACATGGTCGGGGAAGAACGCGGCGACGCCGCCGGGGCGGCAGTGCGCGTAGGCCGTGCGCAAGGCCGCGGACAGGTCGTCCGCCGTGGTCATGTAGTCGATGGCGTCATGCACCAGCACCGCGTCGAACGTCCGGCCGAGCCGCAGGTCGCGCATGTCGCCCCGCAGGTGCTCGGCGTCGGGGACGAGCCCCCGCGAGACGGCCAGCATCTCCCGCGAGAGGTCGACGAGCGTCAGCGCGTACCGCGACCGCAGGTGGTACGCCGTGTGGCCGCCGCCGCTGCCGAGTTCCAGGACCTCGCGCACGGGATGCTCGGCCAGCGCGAACATCTCGGTGACGATCCCGGCGTCCCCCTCGTACCCCTCGATCGGGGAGATCAGCGGCCACCAGCGGGCGAGGTCGCCGTACAGCCGCGCCTCACTGCCTGGGATCGTCATACCGCCCCGCTCTCCCGTCGCCGTCCGGCATGACCGCCCCCGCGGGCACCGGCGACGACGAGCCCGGCCCCGCGCAGATCGTATGCCCC
>NZ_LAVK01000172.1 GCF_001083795.1 Streptomyces sp. SBT349 | reverse complement strand
GGGGCGCGGGCGCCGGTTCAGGCGCACACGTCCTGGACGGTCGTCGGCTCGCTGAGGGTCAGGGCCCGGCCGGCGGTGGAGGACCAGGTCAGGGTGGTGCCCGCGGCGTGGATGTCGATGCCGGTCACGGCGGTCGCGCCCCAGGTGTGGGCGAAGGCGCCGCGGGCGGTGAGGTCGGTGCAGGGGCCCGTGCCCTCGAAGACGAGCGCGGAGCGGCCGGTCGCCACGTTCATGTCGGTGCCGGACTTCTGCGGGGGCAGCAGGAAGCCGACGCCGTAGGGGGAGAGCTCCGCGGCGTCCTCGCGGCTGACGCTGGGGTACTGGGACGTGGTGCCGCCGTGGTGGACGACCTTGACGATCGGGGTCGTCGGCACGTCGAACCAGGTGACCACGGCCTGGTCGCCCGTCATCGGGGCGGCCGGGACGGCGTCCCACCGCCAGGCGTTGATGGCCACCCAGCGGTCGCGGCCGTCGACCTCGGCGATCACATAGACGTCGGGGGGCGCGACGGTGAGGCCGTCCGCGGGCGGGAGGGCGGCGGATCCGGCGCGCGTCATGCAGGCGCGGTCGGCCAGGGCGGCGTCGATCTCGGCCCGGGTCGCGCCGTCGGCCGCGAGCCGGTCGACGAGCGCGAGCACCTCGCCCGCCCCCGCCTCGGTGGTCACGGTGATCTCGGGCGCACACCCCTCCTCCCGGTCCGCCCCCGGCTCACCGGCGAGGGCGGGCGAGCCCGCCGTGCCGGACAGAGCGGTCACCGCGGCGAGGGTCATCAGGGCCGTCGCTGTTCCGCGTCGCATGTCGCCTCCCGATTTATCGATATGACTACGTGACGCGAGACGTCGCATTTTAGCCCAAAGGCGCAGCACGGGACAGATCAGCGACGAACGGCCGACGGATCGAAGCCGAACGGCAGCTCCAGCCGATGGCGGCTCAGCAGCGCGCCGTCACGGAGGAGTTCGGGGGTGGGGGCGTCGGCGGCGATGACGCCCTCGCTGAGGATCACCGCCCGCGGGCACAGTTCGAGGGCGTAGGGGAGGTCGTGCGTCACCATCAGCACGGTGACGTCCAACGAGCGCAGCACGTCGGCGAGTTCGCGCCGGGCGGCGGGGTCGAGGTTGGCCGAGGGCTCGTCGAGGACCAGGATCTCTGGGTTCATCGCCAGCACGGTGGCCACCGCGACGCGGCGCCGCTGGCCGAACGAGAGGTGGTGCGGCGGCCGGTCGGCGAAGGCGGCCATGCCGACCCGTTCCAGCGCGCCCGTCACCGCGGTGTCGAGCTCGGCGCCGCGCAGCCCCGCGTTGGCCGGGCCGAACGCCACGTCGTCGCGGACCGTCGGCATGAACAGCTGGTCGTCGGGGTCCTGGAAGACCACCCCGACGCGGCGGCGTATCTCGGCCATCGTCGCCTTGCCGACCGCGAGGCCGCCCACCCGCACCGCGCCCGCCCCGGCGGTGAGGATGCCGTTGAGGTGCAGGACGAGGGTCGTCTTGCCCGCGCCGTTCGGCCCGAGCAGCGCCACGCGCTCGCCACGCTCGACGGTCAGGTCGACGCCGAACAGGGCCTGGTGGCCGTCCGGGTAGGCGTAGGCGAGGCCGGTGACGTCCAGCGAGGGCGGCGGCGGTGCGGTCATAGGCTCCATCCCAGCACACACACGGCGAGCGCCGCCGCCGGGAGGGCGACGGCGTGCGCCCACTGCGCGCGGGTGGCGGTGAGCCGCTCGGTGACGGGCATCGTGCCGGTGTAGCCGCGGCTGAGCATGGCCAGGTGCACGCGCTCGCCGCGTTCGTAGCAGCGGATGAACAGCGCCCCCGCGGTCCTGGCCAGCACGCCCCAGTGCCGGATGCCGCGGGCGGCGAAGCCGCGGGACTCGCGGGCGATCCGCATCCGGCGCAGCTCGTCGGTGATGACGTCGCCGTAGCGGAGCATGAACGCCGCGATCTGGACCAGGAGCGGCGGCAGGCCGAGGCGCCGGAGCCCGAGGAGGAGCTGGCGCAGCTCGGTGGTCGCGGCCAGCACGACGGAGGCGGCGACGCCGAGGGTGCCCTTGGCGAGCACGTTCCACGCGCCCCACAGACCGGACTCGCTCAGGGAGAGGCCGAGCCAGACGACGCGGTCGCCCTCGGCGATGAACGGCAGGAGGAACGCGAAGGCGACGAACGGCGCCTCGATCGCCATGCGGCGCAGCACGAACGGCGCGGGCAGCCGCGCCACGCCCGCGACCGCGGCGATCAGCGCCGCGTAGACGCCGAACGCCCAGACCGCCTCGCGGGGCGTGGCGACGACGAGGAGGACGAAGGCGAGGACGGCGATCAGCTTGCAGTGCGCCGGGAGCAGGTGGACCGGGGTGCGACCGGGCCGGTACAGGCGCCCGGTGCCGCTGCCCCGCCCGTGCCCGTGGCCATGTCCGTGTCCGGGGGACGAGGGGGCCACGGGGTCAGGCGTTCTCGGGCTCGCGGCGCGCGGCCTCGGGCCCCGGCTCGGCGCGCGAGGGCGTGCGGGCGCGGCGGACGGCGACGAAGACGCCCGAGCCGACGGCCAGGGTGACCGCGACGCCGGCGGCGCCCGCCAGCGCGGTGGACAGGCGCGCGTCGTCGACGCTCTCCACGCCGTAGTCGGCCAGCGGGGAGTCGGCGAGGCCGTGCTGCTCCGCCTCCTCGATGATCCCCTCGTCGGTGGCCACCCGCTCCAGGCCGTCGGGGTCGGCGGAGGCGTAGAAGCTGACGAACGCGGCCAGGATCACGGTGACGGCGAGGCCGCCCAGCCACAGCGGGCGCGTCGGGCGGCCCGGCGCGTTCGCCGCGACGGGCGCGGGCGCCGACGCGGACTCCGGCTCCGGCGCGCGCTCGCGCTCCGGCGCGGAGGGGGACCCGTTGCGCAGGATCAGCGCGGGCCGCGCCATGTGCGCCGCTCCGCGCACCAGGTCGGGCCTGACGGCGAGGACCGCGCCGACGGTCGCGGCGGTGATGAGGGCCTCGCCGATGCCGATGAGGACATGGACCCCGGCCATGGCGGCGAGGACGCGGCCCAGCGAGACGTCGGCGGTGCCGCCGACCGCGTAGAGGCCGGCGAAGACGACTGCGGCGACCGGGACGGAGATCAGCGCCCCGGCGAACGAGGCGGCGCCGACCGCGCCGGGATTGCGCGGCAGCACGCGCAGCGCGGCCTTGAAGACGCCGTAGCCGACGACGACGGTGACCAGGCCGATCAGCGTGATGTTGGTGCCGAGCGCGGTCAGCCCGCCGTCCGCGAAGAGCAGGCCCTGCATCAGCAGCACCACGGCGATGCAGAGGACGGCGGTGCAGGGGCCGACCAGGATCGCGGCCAGGGCCCCGCCCATGAGGTGGCCGCTGGTGCCCGCGCCCACCGGGAAGTTGAGCATCTGGACGGCGAAGACGAACGCGGCGACCAGACCGGCGAGCGGCGCGGTGCGCTCGTCCAGCTCCCGGCGCGCGCCGCGCAGCGAGACGGCGACCGCGGCGACGGCCACGGCGCCGGTGGCCACCGACACGGGGGCGTTGAGGAATCCGTCGGGAACGTGCATGGCCGGTCTCCGATCTCCGGAACGGCGTTCGATTCGGTGCCGTTTGATAATAAAGCCCTGTTGCGAACCTCTTGCAAGAGCGCCTGCATATCAGATGAACAACCGGAGGCGGGCCGCCCGGCGGGCAGCGAGAAGCCCGGCACCCGGGCCCCGTTCGGGGTCCTGGTGCCGGGCTCGCGCCGGTCGTGGCGGGGGGTCAGCCGACGGGCTGGGGCTCGCGCTCCTGCTCGATGGCATCCCGGCCCTTGCCGTTGGCCTTGAGGTACCGCTCCAGGGACTCGCCCTCGACGTCCACGTTCGGCAGGATGCGGTCGAGCCACCGCGGCAGCCACCAGGCCCGTTCACCGACGAGGCCCATCAGCGCGGGCACGATGACCATCCTGACCACGAACGCGTCGAGGAGCACGGCCGTCGCCAGCCCGAAGCCCATCATCTTGATCATGGCCTCGGCGCTGGTGACGGCGAAGCCCGCGAAGACGCTGATCATGATGACCGCGGCGGCCGAGACCACGCGGGCGTTCAGCTTGAAGCCGGAGACCACGGACTGGTGCGAGTCCTCGCCGTGGACGTGGGCCTCCCGCATCCGCGTCACCAGGAACACCTCGTAGTCCATGGCGAGACCGAAGATCACGCCGACCATGAAGATCGGCATCATGCTCATGATCGGCCCGGTCTCCTCGACCCCGATGAGGTTGGCCGCCCAGCCCCACTGGAAGACCGCGACCACTGCGCCCAGCGCGGCGAGCACGGAGAGCAGGAAGCCGAGCGCGGCCTTCAGCGGCACCAGGATCGAGCGGAAGACGAGCACCAGCAGGATGAACGCGAGGCCGACCACCAGGGTGAGGTAGGGCACCAGCGCGTCGGTCATCACATCGGAGAAGTCGATATTGGCGGCGGCGGCGCCGGTGACCAGCACGGCGGCGCCGGTCTGGGCCTCCAGCTGGGGCGCGAGCTCGTCGCGGAGCTCGTGGACCAGCTCCGTGGTGGCGTGGTCCGAGGGACCCGTCGTCGGGAACGCCAGGACCGTGGCCATGGTCCCGTCCGCGTTGGGCTGGGCGGGGGCGGTGGCGGCGATGGCGTCGTTCTGGCTCAGCTCGTTGGTCAGGGCCTCGGTGGCCGCGTCGAGGTCCACGCCGTCGCCGCCGTCGACCGTCATCATCAGCGGGCCGTTGAACCCGGGGCCGAAGCCCTCGCTGAGCATGTCGTACGCCTTGCGCAGCGTGGAGTCCTCGGGCTGGGTGCCGTTGTCCGGCAGGCCCATCTCCATGCTGGCGACCGGCACCGCGAGGACGCCGAGGCCGAGGACGGAGACCACGAGCACCAGGGCCGGGCGGCGCAGGATCGCGCGGGCCCAGCGGGTGCCGCCGTTCTCCTTGCCGTTCTTGTAGAGGGAGGCGGGGACGCCGGTCTGCGGGTTCTGCTTGCGCAGGCGGCGGCCGAATATTCGCTTGCCCACGAGGCCCAGGACGGCGGGCACCAGGGTGAGGGCGACCAGCACGGCCACGGCCACGTTCGCGGCGGCGGCGAAGCCCATCTTGGTCAGGATCGGGACGTTGACGACGGCGAGGCCCGCGAGCGCGATGATCACGGTCAGGCCGGCGAAGACCACCGCGGAGCCCGCGGTGCCCGTGGCGCGCCCGGCGGCCTCCTCGTGGCTGTGGCCCTCGATCAGCTCGGCGCGGTACCGCGAGACGATGAACAGGGCGTAGTCGATGCCGACCGCGAGGCCGATCATCATGGCCAGGATGCCGGTGGTCTCGGACAGGCCGAGGGCGGTGGACAGCGCGGTGATGCCGAGCATGCCGATCATGACGCCGATCAGCGCGGTGATCAGCGGAAGACCGGCGGCGACCAGCGAGCCGAACGTGATGAGCAGCACCACGGCGGCCACCGCGATGCCTATGACCTCGCCGCCGCCCATCTCGGGCTCGCCGAAGGCGACGTCGCCGCTGGCCTCGACGGTGAGGCCCAGCTCCCGTCCGCTCTCCAGCGTGCTCATGAGCTGCTCGTGCATCTCGGTGGTGACCTCGCCGAACGCGATGTCGTAGTCCACCGTGGTGTAGGCCGTGGAGCCGCTCACGGCGCCGGAACCCTCGGCGAACGGGTCGGTGACGCCGAGGACCTCGTCGCCCGCCTCCAGCTCGGCCAGCACCTGCTGGACCGCCGACCGGTACTCGGCCGCGGTGATGTCGGCGCCGTCGGGAGCCTGGAAGACGACGGTGGTCTCCACGGAGTCCGCGTTGGCCTCGGGGAACTCCTCTTCCATCAGGTCGAGGGCTTCCTGGGACTCGGTGCCGGGCAGCGCGAAGTCGTCGGGGACGGCCCCGCTGGACGAGGCGGCGCCGGCCCCTATACCGAAGAGCAGCGCCACCCAGAGCAGCACGGCCCACCAGCGCCGCCTGAAGCAGAGGCGGCCGAGCTTGTACAGAAACGTAGCCACGGGGCAGGTTCTCCTGTCCGGGTGTCATGTGGTCATCAGATGAGAAGTCGGCTCATGGCACGAGACGCGACATCCGCGGGGCAGGGTGAGCCCCGGGTAGGGAAAGTGACTCAGATCACCATCTCGGCCTCTTGGTGACTTGCCGGGGCAATCCCCGAGCCGAAGCATGGAACCGTGAGCGACGAACTCAACCCATCCGCCGCAACCCCGAGGACATCACGGGAGCTTGACGGCTATCTGCGATTCCCGCATCTGCACGGTGAACTGCTGTGCTTTGTCGCCGAGGATGATCTCTGGCTGGCGCCCTTGCCCGCCCCTGGCCGGGAACCCGGCCGAGCCTGGCGGCTCACCGCCGATCGTACCCGGACCGGCCCACCGAGGTTCTCGCCCGACGGCCGGCACATCGCGTTCACCAGCTGGCGGACGCTGGACCCCGAGATCCACCTCGCCCCGGTGGACGGCGGTCCCGTGCGGCAGCTGAGCCACTGGAGCTCGTACGACACGCGGGTCTGCGGCTGGGCCCCCGCCGACGGGCCGGGGGAGAGCCGGATCCTCGCGGTCGGCTCGCACCATCAGCCGTTCTCGCATTTCACCTGGGCCTACAACGTTCCCCTGGACGGCGGGCCGGGCGAGCAGCTTCCGTGGGGGCCGGTCGCGGACATCGCGGTCTCCGGATGCGGCGGCGAGCGCCGCACCCTGCTGCTCACGGGGAAAGCCCCGCACGAGCCGGCGGCGTGGAAACGGTACCGGGGCGGGGCGGCGGGAAAGCTGTGGCTGCACGGAAAGCGATTGCTGCCCGATCTGAAGGGCCATATCGACAGCCCGATGTTCGTCGGTGACCGGATCGCGTTCCTCTCCGACCATGAAGGCGTCGGGAACTTGTATTCCTGCCGTCCGGACGGCTCCGAACTGTGGCGTCACAGCGATCACGACGCCGTGTACGCCCGGCACGCCTCCACGGACGGGCGGCGGGTGGTCTACCAGAGCGGCGGCGACCTGTGGCTCGCCGAGGACCTGGGCCCCGGCTCCACGCCCCGCCGCCTCGGCGTGCGGCTCGGCGGCCCGCGCACCGGACGGCGCCCGTACCAGGTGCGGACCTCGGAGCATGTGGACGCCCTGTCGGTGGACACCACGGGGCGGGCCAGCGCGGTGTGCGTGCGCGGCTCGCTGTACTGGCTCACCCACCGCGACGGGCCCGCGCGCGCCCTGGCGGCCACGCCGGGCGTGCGGGTGCGGGAGCCGGTGATGCTGGGGGACACCGGGCGGATCGCCTATGTGACGGACGCCACGGGCGAGGACGCGATCGAGGTCGCCCACCTGCCACGGGCCGGCGGGGGCGAGGCCCTGGACCGCATCGCGGCCGGTGCCCTGGGCCGGGTGTGGGAGATGACGGCGTCGCCGGACGGGCAGACCCTCGCGGTGGCCACCCACGACGGGCGGCTCCTGGTGATCGCCGTTCCGGCACCCGATGTCCCCGATGACGGCGAGGGGACGGACGCCGAGGAGGGGACGGACGCGGAGGAGACGGAGAAGGGAGAGGAGGGCGAGCGGAACGCGGAGGACGCCGTGGGCGAGGGGGCCGGGGAAACGGCGGAGCCCGAGGCCGCGCCCGAGCCGCCGCGCCTCGGCGAGGTGCGGGAGATCATCCGCTCGGTCAACGGTCCGGTCCGCGACCTCGCCTTCTCCCCCGACTCGGCGTGGCTGGCCTGGGCACACCCGGGCATCGGGCGTTCGCTCAGCCAGATCAAGATCGCCCACCTCGCCGGCGAGGAACGCACCCTCCTCGACGTCACGGACGGCCGCTTCGAGGACGACGAGCCGGTCTTCACCCTCGACGGCCGGTATCTGGCGTTCCTGTCCTGGCGCGGCTTCGACCCGGTCTACGACGTGCACACCGGCGACCTGTCGTTCCCGCTCGGCTGCCGCCCCTACCTGGTGCCGCTCTCCTCGGCGACCAGGTCCCCGTTCGCCATCACCCCGGAGGGACGGCCCGCCGCCGGGGGCCTCGACCCGGACGACATGGGCGGCGAGGACGGAACGGTGCGGGTGGAGGCGGAGGGTCTCGGCAGCAGGGTGGTCCCGTTCCCGGTGCCCGCGTCGAAGTACTCCGCGCTCCACCCGGTGAGCGGCGGCGGCCTGGTGTGGCTGCGCTGGCCCATCTCCGGCGCGCTGGGCGAGACGTTCGTCAACCCGGACGACACCTCGGGCAAGCCGACGCTGGAGCACTTCGACCTGGCCAAGGCCAAGCGGACCGAACTGACCGACCACGTCGACTGGTTCGCGCCGAGCGGCGACGGAACGCGCCTGGTGGTGTGCGAGGACAGCCAGTTCCGCGCGGTGTCCGCCACGGAGAGCGGGGACAGCGACGCGGGCGGCTATGTGGATCTGCGCCGAATCGTTCATGTGGCGGACCCGGCGGCCGAGTGGCGGCAGGCGTTCGACGAGGCGGGGCGGATCGTCCGCGACTTCTTCTGGGAGCCGAAGATGTGCGGCGTGGACTGGGCGGGGGTGCTCGACCTGTACCGCCCGCTGGTCGAACGGGTCGCCAGTCCCGACGAGTTCGCCGATCTGCTCTGGGAGACGCTGGGCGAGCTGGGCACCTCGCACGCGTATGTCTCTCCCGCGCGGCGCAACGAGGGGCCCCCGCAGTACCAGCGCGCGCACGGCCTGCTCGGGGCCAACTTCGTGCGGAACAAGGAGGGTTCCTGGCAGCTGGCGCGCATCCTGCCCGGCGACTCCTCGGATTCCAGGGCGCGTTCGCCGCTGGCGGGCACCCATGTGCGCGAGGGCGCGGTGCTGACGCACGTGGGCGGGCGGCCCGTCGATCCCGTGGCCGGGCCCTGGCCGCTGCTCGCGGGCACCGGCGGCAACAGCGTCGAACTCACCTTCACGGAGAGCCGGTCCGAGAGTGAGGGGGAGAGTGAGGGTGAGAGTGAGGGGGACGGCGGCGGCGAGGAGGGCGAGGCAAGGCCGCGCCGCATCGCGGTGGTGCCGCTGGTGGACGACCGCTCGCTGCGCTACCAGGACTGGGTGGCCAGGCGCCGGGAAGTGGTGCGCGAGCTGAGCGGCGGGCGGTGCGGCTATGTGCACATCCCGGACATGGGCGGCTCGGGGTGGGCGCAGTTCAACCGCGACCTGCGGATGGAGTTCTCGCGGCAGGCGCTGGTCGTCGACGTCCGGGGCAACGCGGGTGGCCACATCAGCGAGTTGGTCATCGAGAAGCTGAGCCGCACCATCCTGGGCTGGGACCTCACGCGGAACGCCCAGCCGGTCAGCTACGCGTCCAACGCGCCGCGCGGCCCGGTGGTGGCGGTGGCCGACGAGGCGACCTCGTCGGACGGCGACATGATCACGGCGGCGTTCCGGCTGCTGGGGATCGGCCCGGTCGTGGGCTGCCGCACCTGGGGCGGCGTGGTCGGGATCACCGGCTCGCACGAGCTGGGCGACGGGACGAGCATCACGGTGCCGATGAACGCGGCCTGGTTCGACGCCTACGGCTGGGATGTGGAGAACCACGGCGTGGTCCCCGACATCGAGGCGCTGCGCACGCCGCTCGACTGGGCGGAGGGGCGGCCCGTGGTGCTGGAGACGGCGGTGCGCGTGGCCGTCGACCTGCTGGAGCGCCATCCGGCCAGCTCCCCGCCCGGCTACCGGGACCTGCCCGACCGCAGCCGCCCGCCGCTTCCGCCGCGCACGGTGGGCTATGGGGCCTGAGGCGATGCGCCCGGAATGCGCCCGGAATGCGCCGAATGCCGGACCATGCCACGCTGGTCACGGTCCACCGTCTCACACGTCGAGGAGTAGGCATGGGCATGTCAGATCAGTTCAAGGATAAGGCCCAGGATCTCCAGCAGCGCGCCAAGGACGCCATGGGCGGCCAGGAGAAGAACCAGGAGGAGGGCCAGGACGAGCAGAACATGAGCGACGAGGACCGGCAGAACACCATGGACGAGTCCCGGAACCGCCGCGAGCAGGACTGACCGCGCCGGGGCGCGCCCCCCACCGGGTGCGCCCCCGCGTCGCAACACGAGCCCGCCGCCAACTCGGCGCGGGCCGTTACCCCTTGGCCTGCCCGCCCGCCACCGGTGGGCGGTACCGTCGGCACTGTGAGCGACACGCGACCCGTTGATCCGGAGGCCCGCCGCGTTCGGGAGGGCATCGCCACGGTCTGCGCCGGCCTGACGCACGTCCGGAGGCTGCTGAACGACCACGGCGACCCCGCCGCGCTCGACGCCCTGCTGGCGGCGCTGCGCGGCGGCGCCGACCCCGCCCCCGCGCTGGACCGGCTCCAGGGCGCCCTCCGCGAGGCCGAGATCGCCAGGAGCCCCCACTACGACACCGGGACCCCGCGGGGCTCGGAGCCCGGGCCCCGGACGCCCGCGAGCGGCGGTTGGAGCGACCTGCCGGTCACCTCCCGCCGGGCGGAGGCCGTGTTCCTCTGTCCCGTCGGCGCCTGCTCGCGCAGCTGGCTGCCCCCCGGGGAGGAGACGGCCACCCCCGTCTGCGAGGCCACGGGGCGGCAGTTGCGCTGGGAGCGCATCTGACGTGGGCGGCCTGCTGAGCGAGCTCGGGAAGCAGCTCGCCGAGCGCTGGATGGCGCTGCTCGTGCTGCCGGGCGCGCTCTTCGTCGCCGTCCTGGCCTCCGCGCACGCGCTCGGCCACACCCACCCGTTCGACGCGGACCGCCTCGCGAACCGGCTCGACGCGTGGGCCGCGGCGCCCCGCCTCGACACCACGGGCGGCCTGGTACTCCTCCTGCTGGCCGTGCTGCTCGCCGCGGCGGGCGCGGGGCTCGCCGCCCAGGCGCTGGGCTCGGCGGCCGAGCGCGCCTGGCTGACCACCGGCACCGCGCCCCGGCGGCTGACCGCCCGCAGGCTCCGGCGCTGGGAGGCGGCCACGCGGGCGTACGAGGCGCGGCGCGCGGAGCTCGCCGAGGCGCGCGCGCTGGGCGCGCCCCCACCGCCGGGCCCCGGTCTCGCGGAGGCGCGCGCCGGGATCGAGGCGGTGGCGCCGGAGCGCCCCGCGCGGCCGACCTGGATGGCCGACCGGCTCAACGCCCCCGCGGTCCGCCTCGACCGCGAGTACGACCTGGACCTGGCCACGGTCTGGCCGCACCTGTGGCTGGTCCTCCCCGACACCACCCGCGCCGAACTGGTCGCCGCGCGCGAGGCGTTGACCCGTTCCGCCACCCTCGCCGGGTGGGGCGCCCTCTATCTCGCGGTGGCCGCGCTGTGGTGGCCCGGCGCGCTGATCGCCGCCGTCACCGTGGTCACGGGGTGGCGCCGCGCCAGGACGGCGACCGACGCCTACGCGCTGCTGATCGAGGCCGCGGCGCGCCTGCACACGGCCGAACTCGCCCAGCAGCACGGGCTGTTCACGGACTGGCGGCTGACGCGCCGCACCGGCTGGCAGCTCACCTGCCTCGTCCAGGGCCAGGGCCACCTGATCCCGCTCACCGGCGAGGACGGCGACGGTGACGACGGTGACGACGGGGATGCGGGCGTGGGCGGGGGCGGGGGCGGCCGATGAGTTCCGGGGCTCCCCGGGGTCTGCCCTGCCGTACGGACCCACCCCCTGGAGGAGCCATGCCGGTCACCGAGCCGACCACCGACCTGGACGCCCGCTACAGCCAACCGGAGGCGACCGCGACCAGCTGGGCCGAGGCCATCGAGGTGCTGGAGGGAGCCGGGATCTTCTGGGTCACCACGGTGCGGCCCGACGGCCGCCCGCACGTCACCCCGCTGCTCGCCGTCTGGCTGGAGGGGGCGCTGTGGTTCACCACCGGCCCCGAGGAGCGCAAGGCGCGGAACCTCGCGGCCAACCCCCGCACCGTCCTGACGACCGGGACGAACGCCCTGCGCGATGGGCTCGACGTGGTGGTCGAGGGCACGGCCCGCCGGGAGAGCGACGACGCCCTCCTGACCCGCCTCGCCGGGGCGTATGTGACCAAGTACGGCCCCGACTGGACGTTCACCGCCCGCGACGGCGCCCTGCACCACGCGGGCGGCCCGGCCGCCCTCGCCTTCCGGGTCGAGCCCGAGACCGCGTTCGGCTTCCGCAAGGACACCTACGGCCAGACCCGCTGGCGCTTCTGACCCCGGGCGTCCGGCCTCACGGCCGGGTGGGGGCGCCTCCCGCGGGAGGGGTCCCGGGGAGTTCGGCCGCGGCGCCGCCCGGGCCGACGAGCCCCCGGTGGCCCACCCCTTCCGGCCGCGGCACCAGGCGGCGGAACTGCCGCTGCCCGAGCGGCCCGCCCACGAAGGCGGGCAGCAGCCCGCGCGCCGGCGCGAAGGCGCGCAGCCACGGCTGCGCCCAGACGTGCGGCGCGCGCCGTTCGATCCCGGCCACCAGCCGTTCCACGGCGGGCTCCAGCGGGCAGGTCCGGTTCAGCGGCCACGGCAGCCCCGCGCGCGCCCGTGCCAGCACCGCGTCGTCGTCGGCGGCGCGGGCCATGTCCGTGTCGGTCCAGCTCAGATAGCCGACGCCGACCGCCACGCCGGAGCGCGCGACCTCGGCGCGCAGGCTGTGCGCGAACGCCTCCGCGCCCGCCTTGGACGCGCAGTACGCGGTCATCAGCGGGGCGGGCGCCAGCGCGGCGAGCGAGGCGATCTGGAGGAAGTACCCCTTGCGCTGGACGAGATGGGGCAGGAACGACCGGCAGGTGACCGCGGAGCCGACCACGTTGACCTCGATGACCCGCCGCCAGGTGGCGTCGTCGGACTCGGCGAACGGACCGCCCGCCGCCACACCGGCGTTGGCCACCACCACGTCCACCCCGCCGAAACGGGCCACGACCTCGGCCGCCACCTCGCCCATCGCCTCCGCGTCGGTGACGTCCGCGTGCCAGTGGCCCGCGGCGCCCGGCAGCGCGGCGCCGACCCGTTCCAGCTCCTCCGCCTCCAGGCCGACCAGCGCGACTCTGGCGCCGCGCGCCGCGAGCGAACGGGCGAGCCCCGCCCCTATGCCGCGGGCGGCGCCGGTGACGACGGCGACCCGGCCGGCGAGCGGGCGGGGGCGGGCGGCGCGGCGGATGGCCTGCACGGAGTCCTCCCTCTTCGTCCTGCTTCTCGTCCTGCTTCTCGTCCCGTTGGTCACGCGGCTCCCCTCCGCCGGGCCCGGCCGGGCGCGGGGCGGTCAGGCATGCGCCTTGACCAGGGAGCGCAGTATCTCGCCGACCGTGTCCGGCGCTTCGTAGGGCGTCATATGGCCGACGCCGGGCAGCGCCCGGTATCCGGCGGGGCGCGGCAACCGGGCGGCTATGCGGCGGGCGTGCGCCGTCGGCGTGAGCCGGTCCGCCGTGCCGTGGACCAGGGCGACGGGCAGGTCCAGCAGGTCGATGTGGGCGGCGAGGTCCAGTCCCGCCATCACCCGGCCCCACTCGGCGCGCGCCCGCCGCGGGCTGGCGTGCACCATGCGCGTGATCGCGGTGCGCTGCTCCTCGGTGACGTCCTGGCCCATGGTGATGTAGTGGACGATGTTCTTCGCCAGCCGCGTGACCGGGCCGTAGGACAGGCTCGTGGTCAGGAACAGCCGGTGCCCCCGGTGACGGAGCGCGGGGAACCGGAGCGGCAGCACCGCGGAGTCGCCGACCAGCCGGTCCGCGCCGGTGCTGCACAGCAGCACGGCGGCGGCGCGTTCGAGTAACCGGGGGCGCGCGGCGGCGGCGAGCACGCTCATCGCGCCCATCGAGTGCCCGGCGACCACGGCCCGCCGCCCCGCCGCGAGGGTCGCGTCGAGCACGGCGCACAGGTCGTCGGCGAGCGCCTCACATGAGCAGCTTCCCGGGGTGGCGGGGGTGCGGCCATGGCCGCGCTGGTCGTAGACGACCACGCGGTGGTCGGCGCGCAGGAGGCGGATCAGCGGATACCAGAAGGTCACGTTGCAGGCCCAGCCGTGCGCGAGGACGAGGGTGGGCGCGTCGTCCTGGCCGTGGATCTCGGTGTGCAGCCGCGCGCCCCCGGTGGAGACGGTGGTCAGGACGCGGTGTCCGGGGTCAGCCATGGCGCAGCACCTCGTACTCGGAGAGGTCGAGGGTCCTGGTGGAACGGGCGAACTCCCCGGTGGACCCGGGCCAGATGGTGGTGTTGCGGCCCCGCGAGTCCAGGTACCAGCTGTCGCAGCCGCCGCTGTTCCACACCGAGCGGGCGAGGCGGCGCTGGAGGCGGGCGTTCCAGGCGGCGACGGCCTCCCGGCGCGGGGTCAGGGCGGCCCGGCCCGGCTCCCCGCTCCGCCCGCCCGGCCCCGCTCCCTTGCCGAGGGCGTCGAGTGTCTCCATGTAGTGGGCGAGATACTGGAGTTGGGCCTCGATGATGAGGATCATCGAGGTGTGCCCCAGGCCGGTGTTGGGCCCGATGATCGTCAGGAAGTTGGGGAAGCCCGCGGCCGTGGTGCCGCGCAGCGCGGCCATTCCCTCGCGCCACTCCTCGGCCAGCGTGAGGCCCGCGCCGTTCGTGACACGGTGGGCTATCGGGACATCGGTGACGCGGAAACCGGTGCCGAAGACGATCGTGTCGGCCTCGGCCTCGCGGCCGTCGGCCGCCACCAGCGTGGAGCCCCGGACCTCCCGCAGCCCGGCGGCCACGAGCCGGACGTGCGGCTTCTGGAGCGCCGGGTACCAGTCGTTGGAGAGCAGGATCCGCTTGCATCCGATGCGGTAGTCGGGGGTGAGGGCGCGGCGCAGCGCCGGGTCGCGCACGGAACGGCGCAGGTGGACGCGGGCCAGGCCCTCCAGCGCGCGCATCAGGTCGGGGTGGCCGGTGAACGCGCCGCCGTGCGTCTCCCTGACGCCCCTGAGGAGGTGGCGGCGCAGCGCGCGGGTGAAGGGGAACCGGCCGTGCATCCACCGCTCGGCGTCGCTGATCGCCCGGTCGGCCCGGGGGATGACCCAGGGCGGGGTGCGCTGGAAGACGGTCAGCTCGGTGACCTCGCGCTCGATCTCCGGCACGAACTGGACGGCGGAGGCGCCCGTTCCGACGACGGCGACGCGCCGGCCGCGCAGCCGGTGGCCGTGGTCCCAGCGGGCGGAGTGGAAGACCCGCCCGGGGAAGTGGTCGAGCCCCGGCACCTCGGGCAGCGCCGGCTCGGACAGCGGCCCGGTGGCCGCGACGATCACGTCGGCGGTGAGGTCGCCGCTGGAGGTGCCGATGGCCCAGCGCAGCGCGTCGTCGTCCCAGCGCGCCGACTTCACCTCGGAGTCGAGGCGGATGTGCGGGCGCAGGCCGTAGGTGTCGGCGACCCACTCCAGATAGGCGAGGATGTGCGGCTGCCGCGCGAAGTTCCGCGGCCAGCGCGGGTGGGGGGCGAACGAGAACGAGTAGAGGTGCGAGGGAACGTCGCAGGCGCAGCCGGGGTAGGTGTTGTCGCGCCAGGTGCCGCCCACGGCGCCCGCGCGCTCCAGCACGACGAAGTCCGTGACGCCCGCGCGGCGCAGGCACACCGCCGCGCCGAGGCCGCCGAACCCCGCGCCGATCACCGCAACCCGTACATGCATCCGTCCGCCTCCGCATGATCGTTCCGCCTGTGGTCGGGCCCGTGGGGGAGGGTAGGGCAGAAGCGTACTGATCGGTAGGGCGCCGGGAGGAGAACGGACGGGAACCCTAGTCGCGCTGTCCCGGCGCGGGGTGGGAGGGG
>NZ_LAVK01000171.1 GCF_001083795.1 Streptomyces sp. SBT349 | reverse complement strand
GTGACGGACCGTCCCGGGGTGGGCCGCGTGCCGGGTATCAGCGGGGCGGCAGGGGGCGCGTTCCCGATCAGCAGAACTTCCGCGTGCGGGACCGGGATTCGGCGCGTCGGCTGCCCCTTCCCGACGAGGTGACGGGCGAGGAGATCGACAGGTCCGTGCGGCAGGAGCTGCTCAGCCTGCCCAAGACGCTGGCCACCGATGTCGCCCGGAACCTGGTGATGGTCGCTCAACTGCTGGACGAGGACCCGGAGCGGGCGTACGCCTACTCGCGTGTCGCGCTGCGGCTGGCCTCGCGCGTCGGGGCCGTCCGTGAGGCGGCCGGGTTCGCCGCGTACGCGGTGGAGAAGTACGCGGAGGCGCTGACCGAGTTCCGCGCGGCGCGGCGGATGTCGGGGTCGGTTCACCTGTGGCCCATCATGGCCGACTGCGAGCGCGGCATCGGGCGTCCCGAGCGGGCGCTCGCCATGGCGGGTGAGCCCGAGGTGCGGCAGCTCGACCGGGCCGGGCAGGTCGAGATGCGCCTGGTCGCGGCCGGGGCCCGGAGGGACATGGGACAGGCCGAGGCCGCCGTGGTGACCCTCCAGAGCCCCGAGCTGGCGTCGACCGCCGTGCACCCCTGGACGGCCAGGCTGCGCTACGCGTACGGCGACGCGCTGCTGGCCGTGGGGCGGGACGCCGAGGCGCGCGACTGGTTCGCGAAGGCGGTCGAGGCCGACACCGGCGGCACCACCAACGCGTCCGACCGGCTGTCGGAGCTGGACGGCATCGAGTTCGTCGACGCCCTGGACCCGGAGGCCGACACCGGCGAGGAGTGAGCGCGTGCGCGGGTCCTAGTGTCCCGCGCCGCCGTCCAGGCTGCGGAGCAGGAGGCCCGTGGCCGGTTTGGGGCCGAAGGACGTCGACTTCTGGGGCATGGTGATCCCGCGTTCGGCGAGAGCGCGGACGCGGGTCTCGGGGACGGCCCGCAGGAGGACGGCCGTGCCGCCCCACTGGCGCGCCTGGCCGAGGGCCGCGGCGGCGTCGTGGAGGTAGCGCACGGCGCCGGGGCCGAGGGCGGGGAGCAGGGCGCTGTGCAGCACGGTGGCGTCCAGGGTGCGCCAGTCCTCGGGCCGGTCGGCGCGGACGCTGGTGGCCAGGAGCGCGGGGTCCGGGCGGTCGAGGAGGGCGAACGCGTCGGTTCCGGCGCCGGCGACGAGGAACGCGTTGCCCTCGGCGCGGTCCAGGGCGAGCAGGGCGTCGGGGAGGGAGAGGGCAGGGGGGAGGTGCCGGATCCGCCAGGCGCCGTCGAGCGCGGCCAGGGCGGCGGCGGACCGGACGCCGGGCAGGAGGCGGTGGATGGCCTGGACCCGCAGCGGGTAGCGGTCGGTGTCGACCAGCAGCACGAGTCCCCTGTCCCACGGCGCCCTGGCGCCGTGCTCCTCGCACAGCCGCAGATAGGTCGCCCAGCGGTGGTGGCCGTCCGCGATGAGCGCCCGGTGCCGGGTCAACTCGTCGGCGACGGCGGCCAGTTCCGCAGGGTCGGTGAGCGGCCAGATCCGGTGCTCGGTGCCGTCCGCCGTGGTGGTGGCGAGCGACGGGCGGCGGGTGGCGGCGCGTTCTATGAGGGTGGCGGTGGTGTCCGCGGCGGCGCCGCGGTAGGAGAGCAGGAGCGGCTCCAGGTTCGCGGCGGTGGCGCGCATCAGGGCCGCCCGGTCGGCGACGACCTCGGGCAGCACGTCCTCGTGCGGCAGGACGACGCCCTCCTCGGGCGGGGTCAACCGCAGGGCGCCGATCAGGCCGCGCTGGAGCGTGGCGCCGGCGCGTTGCTCGTACACGTACAGGGCGGGGCGCGGGTCGGTGGTCAGCACCCCCTCGGCGCGCCAGCGCCTGAGCGTGGCCGCGGCCGAACGGTGGGCCGCGGCCGGGTCGTCGGCCTGCGGGAGGATGAGGCGGACGATGTTGAACGGGTCCGCGGTCTCCAACGCGTGCAGGCCGTCGGGGCGGACCACGACGTCGTAGGGAGGCGAGGTGACGGCGGCCAGGCTTCCGACGCGTTCGGGCGCGTAGCGCAGCGCCCGGAACGGCGCGAGGTCCAGCACGGCGGCGGGCATCCCCGCATCGTATGCCGTCGGGGGATGGGGGATGATCGGTGCCAATGGCTGAGTCAATGGCTGGATCGGCACGGCGCCGGAGCGCCGTCCCCGAGGGCTCGGCGCGGGCGCTGCACGAGGTGTACGACACCGCGCTGCTCGACCTGGACGGGGTGGTGTACGCGGGCGGTGCGGCGCTGCCGCACGCGGTGGCGTCGCTGCGGGCCGCGCGCGAGGGCGGGATGCGGCTGGCGTATGTGACCAACAACGCCAACCGCACGCCGGTGACCGTGGCCGAGCACCTGACCCGGCTCGGCGTTCCCGCGGTGCCCGAGGAGGTCGTCACCTCGGCGCAGGCGGTGGCCCGGCTGATCGCCGCGGAGGTGCCGGCGGGGGCCGCGGTGCTGTGCGCGGGCGGAGAGGGCCTGCGGACGGCGCTGGTCGAACGCGGGCTGCGGCCGGTGGGCTCGGCGGACGAGGCGCCGGCGGCGGTGGTGCAGGGGTACGGCGGCCCGGAACTGCCGTGGGGCGCGCTGACGGAGGCGGCGATCGCGGTGAACCGGGGGGTGCCGTGGTTCGCCTCGAACCTGGACGCGACCATCCCGAGCGGCCGGGGCATCGCGCCGGGGAACGGGGCGGCGGTGGAGGTCGTGCGGATCGCGACGGGCCGTACCAAGGAGCCCCGGGTGGGCGGGAAGCCGAGGCCGCCGATGCACCGGGAGAGCATTCTGCGGACGGGCGCCGAGCGGCCGTTGGTGATCGGGGACCGGCTGGACACGGACATCGAGGGGGCGCACGCCGGGGGCGTCGCCTCGCTGCTGGTGCTGACGGGCGTGACGGATGCGGCGGAGCTTCTCGCGGCCCGCCCCGAGCACCGGCCGACGTATGTGGCGGCGGATCTGCGGGGGCTGCTGACGCCCCAGCCCGGCGTGGAGCGGGCCGGGGGAGGGTTCCGGTGCGGCGGCTGGTCGGCTTCCGTGGGCGGGAGCGGCCTGGAGCTGAGCGGGGACGGCCACCCCGTGGACGGCCTGCGCGCGCTGTGCGGCGCGGCCTGGTCGGCGGTGGACGCGGGGGCGCCCGTGGCGGGCGAACGGGCGCTGGCGCGGCTCGCGTGGTAGAGGGCGGCCCGGGGTGGTGCGAGGCGTGCCGGGGGCGCGGGTGCGCGGGTCCGCGCCCCCGGCGGGGTCTCAGGCCGCGGCCTCGGCGGCGATCGACTCGGTGATCAGGTCCTCCTCCGAGACGCCTCGGCGCCAGTAGCCGGAGAAGGTGATCCGCGCGCGGTCGATGGCGCGGTCGTTGACGAGGTGGCGGCGGAGGGCGCGGATGGTGGACGCCTCGCCCGCGATCCAGGCGTAGGGGGAGCCCTCCGGGAGGGTCGCCGCGCGGACAGCCTGATCGGCGGTCGTGCGGTCCTCGGGGAGGAGCCAGGTGATCTCCGCGTCGGCCTTGGTCGGGAGGTCCTGGCGGTCGGCCGCGTGGTCGACCTCGATCCAGACGCGGGCCTTGGTGCCCGGCGGCAGCCAGGCCAGGATGCCCGCGACCGCGGGGAGCGCCGTGGCGTCGGCCGTGATCAGCGTCCAGTCCGCGTCGGCGGGCGGCCGGAAGTCGACGCCGCCGTTCTCCTCCTGGACCGGGCCCAGAATCGTCAGGGGGTCGCCCGGCCTGGCCCGCGCGGCCCACCGCGCCGCCACGCCCGCGTCGCCGTGCAGGGCGAAGTCGATGTCCACCTCGTCCGGCTCGCGGCGGTGCTCGCGGAGCGTGTAGGTGCGCATGGTGGCGCGCTCGTCGGGGTCCATGCGCTTCCAGGCGGGCCACCAGTCGAGGCCCGCCTCGCGGGGGACCACGATCTCCCGCCGTCCCGGGTGGGGCAGGAACAGTTTGATGCGCTGGTCCCGGCCGCCGCCGGCGAAGCGGGTGAGCTTCTCTCCGCCGAGGGTGACGCGGACGAAGCCGGGGCTGATGCGGTCGGCGCGCAGGACGCGCAGGTCGAAGAACTCGTACGGGGCGGTGGTCATGGTCGTCCTTTCCGTTCCGTCAGGCCGGGTGTTCAGCCGAGCCGTGTGGCGTTGCCGACGGCTTCGGCCAGCTGCTCGATCACGGGCGCGTAGCCGGCGTAGGTGTGCCGTTCCTCCATGGCCCACGGCACGGTCTGGCCCGCCTCGACGGCGGGCAGGCGGGCGAAGGTCGGCTTCTCCCTGAGCTGTTCGAGGGTGAGCGCCTGGGTGCGGTTGTCGATCATGATCAGGTCGGCGTGGTACTTGTCGGCGTTCTCCCAGCTCACGAACTCCCAGAAGCCGAACTCGTCGGACTTCTCGGCCTCGACGATGCCGACGCCGAGCTCGGCGAAGTAGAAGAGGTCGGCGTAGGAGGAGGGCACGCCGATGTAGAGGTTCTCGTTGTCGCCGGTCACGGCCATGACCTTGATCCCCGGGTTGTCGCGGGCGGCGCGGCGCAGGCTCTCGGCGGCGGTCTCGAAGCGGGTCCTGGCCTCGGTGACGGAGGCGGCGGACAGGTCGGCGCCCAGCGACTCCGCGAATTCGGCGAAGCGGGTGATGGGTTCGAGGAGGGAGGCGCGGGCGACGTTGATGCCGACGCTGGGGGCCAGGGCGAGGATGTCCTCCTGGCTCTCCGGGGGAACGAACCACAGGTCGGGCGCGGGGAACATGGTGCTGACGAGGAGGTCGGGTTCGAGCCGGGCGTACTCCTCGATGTTGAACTCGCCCCACGCCTCGCCCAGGCTGGTCAGGCCGCTGACGTCCATCTCCCCCGCCTGCGGGTTGGGTTGGCCGTCGACGGGGCTGGTGGGGCCGAAGACGCCGGTGACCTCGATGCCGTAGTCGTGGAGGGCGGCGGCGGCGGTGACGAACGCCACGATGGTCTCGGGGCGGGCGTCGAGGGTGACGGTCTCGTCGCGGTCGTCGGTGAACGTCCAGCCGCCCGCGCCCTGTTCGGAGCCGGAGCCGGAGCCCGAGGTCGAGCCCGCCTGGTCGCCGTCGTCGTCGCCGCAGGCGGCCAGGAGCATGGCGGCTCCCGCGGCGCCGCCCGCGGCGAGCAGGGACCTGCGGGAGGGGTTCTTCGGGGATGTCGGGGGCATCGGGCGGGCTCCTCGTGGTGCGGGGCGTGCGGCGGGTCGGGGTGGCTCAGGCGGAGGTCCGGGTGGCGCTGCCGATGGCCTCGGCCAGGCCCTGGAGGATCGGGGCGACGTGGGCGTAGCTGGACGTGGGCTCGGGGGTCCAGGAGACGACCTGCCCGGCGCGGACGGCGGGCAGGGCCCGCCAGGTGGGCTTGGTGCCGGCGAGCCGGTCCGGCTGGAGGTTGCCGGTGCGGTTGTCGACGAGGAGGAGGTCGGCCGCGAACGTGTCGGCGTTCTCCCAGCTCGTGGACTGGAACACGCCGCCGGGGTCCGGGCTGTCCGGGGTGACGAACTCGGCGCCGAGCTCCGCGAAGTGGGCGAGGTCGGGCAGGTCGGCGGGGACGGCGAACCAGACCTTGTCGTCCGTGGCGCTCAGGGCGAGGACGCGGATGCCCGGGTTGTCGCGGGCGGCGCGGCGCAGGCTCTCGGCGCCGGCGTCGAAGGCGGCGATCGCGTCGGTGACGCGGGGCGCGTCGAGGTCGGCGCCGAGCGCCCCGGCCAGCTCGGCGTAACGCTCCAGGGTGGTGCGGAGCGGTACGCCGCCGCTCCGGACCGCGACGCTGGGGGCCAGGCCGAGGATGGCCTCGGCGCTGTCCTCGGGGAGGTACCACAGGTCGGGCGGGAAGCGCATGTCGCTGATCAGGAGGTCGGGTTCGAGCCGGGCGTACTCCTCGACGTTGAACTCGCCCCAGGCATTGCCGATGACGGTCAGCCGCTCGACGTCGAGGTCGGCCGCCTGGACGTCCGGTTGGCCGTCGGCGAGGAGGGTGGGGCCGAAGACGCCGGTGACCTCGATGCCGTAGTCGTGCAGGGCGGCGGCCGAGCCGACGTAGGCGACGACGGTCTCGGGGCGGGCGTCGAGGGTGACGGTCTCGTCGCGGTCGTCGGTGAACGTCCAGCCGTCCGCGCCCCGGAATCCGGCTCCGGCTCCGAACAGGGCGCGGGGGACCGGGGCGGCGCGCGGTCCGCATCAGCTCACCCTCCTGGCGTCGCGGATCGCCTCGGCCAGCCGCTCGATCAGCGGGGCGCAGGCGGCGTGCGAGAAGATCGGCTCGCTGTTCCAGCCGGTGATCTGGCCCGCCTCGACCGCGGGCAGCCGGGCGAAGGTGGGCTTGCCGGTCAGCTCCTCGGGCTGGAGGGCGACCGTGCGGGCGTCGAGCAGCAGCAGGTCGGCGGGGTACGTGTCGGCGTTCTCCCAGCTCACGCCCTCGAAGAAGCCGCCGTCTCCGACCTGGTCCGGCACGACGAACTCGACGCCGAGCTCCCGGAACCAGGCGAGGTCCGCGTAGTACGAGGGGTCGGAGTTCCAGAACAGCTCGGCGTCGGCGGAGCAGGCGAGGACGCGGATGCCCGGGTTGTCGCGGGTGGCCTGACGCAGGCTCTCGGCCGCGGCCTCGAAGCGGGCGATCGCGTCGGTGACCTCGGGCGCGTCCAGGTCGCCGCCGAGGGCCTCGGCCAGCTCGACGTGACGCTGGATGACGCTCCCCAGCCGGATGTCCGGGGCGTCGGCGGTGGGCGACGTGAGAATGGCCACGCTGGGGGCCAGCGAGAGGATGTCCTCCGCGCTCTCCTCCGGCACGTACCAGAGGCTGGCCGTGTCGTAGGTGGTGGCGGCGAGGAGTTGGGGTTCGAGCCGGGCGTACTCCTCGATGTTGAACTCGCCCCAGGCGTTGCCCAGGACCGTCACGCCGTCCACGTCGAGGTCACCCGCCTGTGCGTCGGGTTCGCCGTTGGGGAGCGTGGTGGGGCCGAAGACGGCGGTGGCCTCGACGCCGTAGTCGTGCAGGGCGGCGGCGACGCCGACGAAGGCCACGATCCGCTCGGGCACGCCGTCCAGCTCGACCGTCTCGCCGCGGTCGTCCGTGAAGCTGAACGCTCCGGAGGCGGCGCCCCCTTCGCCGGAGCCCGAGCCGGAGCCCGAACCGTTCGACGCGTCGTCGTCCGAGCCGCCGCACGCGCTGATCAGGACGCCCGCGCCCAGCGCGCCGCCGGCGGACAGCAGTGCGCGGCGTGACAGGGGGGCGGTGCGGGAAGGGGTCATGGGTCCTGCCTTGCTCTCTCGTCGGCCTCAAGCGAGGTTAGGCTAACCTAACCCCATGTCCTCCGAGAGTTCTAGCACAGGGAGTTCAGCGTGACTCTGGTCAAGCCCGGCGCAGCGCCTCCCGCGTCGGCGCCCGTGGCCGAGACCGCGCCCCGGCGCACCACCCCCCGTGCGGTGGGGTTCATGGCCGCCGTCGGGGTGCTGATCTGCGTCGCCGCCGCGAGCATCGCGCTCGGCGCCAGGTCCGTCCCGTTGGGCGACGTCTGGCACGGCCTGTTCCAGTACTCCGGCACGGACAACGACGTCGTCGTCCGCGACGTCCGGCTGCCGCGCACCGTGCTCGGCCTGCTGTGCGGCGCCGCGCTCGGACTCGCCGGGGCCGTGATGCAGGCGCTCACGCGCAACCCGCTGGCCGACCCCGGCCTGCTCGGGGTCAACGCGGGCGCCTCGGCCGCCGTCGTCTCGGCCATCAGCTTCCTCGACGTCACCTCGGTGACCGGCTACGTGTGGTTCGCGTTCCTCGGCGCCGCCGCCGTGTCACTGGTGGTCTACGCGCTCGGCGGCACCCGTTCGGCGACCCCGGTCCGCCTGGCCCTGGCCGGCACGGCGGTGACGGCCGCGCTCTTCGGCTACATCAACGCCGTTCAGCTGCTGGACACCGCCGCGCTCGACCGGATGCGGTTCTGGTCGGTGGGCTCCCTCGCCTCCTCCAGCCCCGAGGTCATCCGGCAGGTGCTGCCGTTCCTCGCCGTCGGCATGGTCCTGGCCCTCTGCCTGGCCCGCCCCCTCAACGCCGTGGCGCTGGGCGACGACACCGCGCGGGCCCTGGGCGCCAGCCTCACCAGGACCCGCGTCCTGGCCATGCTCGCCGTCACCCTGCTGTGCGGGGCGGCCACCGCGGCCTGCGGGCCCATCGTCTTCGTCGGGCTGATGATCCCCCACATGGTGCGGGCCCTCACCGGGCCCGACATGCGCTGGATCCTCCCGTACGCGACCGTGCTCTCCCCGGTGCTGCTGCTCGGCGCCGACATCGTCGGCAGGCTGGTCACCCGCCCGTCCGAACTCCAGGTCGGCATCGTCACCAGCCTCATCGGCGGCCCGGTCTTCGTCTACCTCGTCCGCCGCCGCAGGACGGCCCAGCTATGACGCTCCGGAAAACCCAGCCTCCCCCCGCGCGGGACCGCCCCCGCGGCCTCGTCCTGCGCACCCGCGGGGGCCTGTCCGTGCGCGCCGACCTCGGATCGGCGCTCGTCGTCGTGCTGCTCCTGCTGCTCGCGCTCGCCGTGGGCGTGGTCCTGGTGGGCACCGGGGACTACCCCCTGTCGCCCGCCGAGGTGCTGCGCACCCTCGCCGGGAACGGCACGGTCGCCCAGGAGTTCATCGTCCGCGACCTGCGGCTGCCCCGGGTGCTGGTCGCCCTGCTGGTCGGCGTCGCCCTCGGCCTGGCGGGCGCGGCCTTCCAGGCCGTCTCGCGCAACCCGCTGGGCAGCCCCGACGTCATCGGCTTCGGCCAGGGCTCGGCGGCGGGCGCCCTCACGGTCATCGTGCTCTTCCAGGGCAGCAGCTTCGCCGTGGCCGGCGGCGCGGTGGTCGGGGGGCTCCTCACCGGCGTCGGCGTCTACGCGCTGGCCTGGCGCGGCGGCATCCACGGCTACCGGCTGGTCCTGGTCGGCATCGGCATCGCGGCCATGCTCAGCGCCGTCAACGGCTACCTCCTCACCCGCGCCGACATCGTGGACGCCGCCCGCGCCGTGCTCTGGCTGACCGGGTCGCTCAACGGGCGCGGCTGGGACGAGTTCTGGCCGCTGCTCGCCGCCTGCGCCGTGCTCGTGCCGGTGGCGCTCTCGCAGGCCAGGCCGCTGCGGATGCTGGAGATGGGCGACGAGGCCGCCGGGGCGCTCGGCGTGCGGGTCGAACGCACCAGGCTCGTCCTCGTGCTGGCCGCCACCCTGCTCACGGCCACGGCGACCGCCGCCGCCGGGCCGATCGCGTTCGTCGCCCTCACCGCGCCCCAGCTGGCCCGCCGCCTCACCCGCGCCACCGGCCCGAACCTGCTGCCCGCTGCCTTCATGGGGGCCCTGCTGATGGTGGCCTCCGACTACCTCGCGCAGTGGGCCTTCGGCGACCGCCAGCTCCCGGTCGGCGCGGTCACCGGCGTGCTGGGCGGCGGCTATCTGCTGTGGCTGCTGTTCACCGAGCGCAAGGCGGGACGGATATGACGGGGACGGGTAACGGGACGGACGCGACCGGGACGGACATGGACCAGGAACAGGACCACCGGAATCAGGGCCAGGACCGAGGCCAGGACCAGAACCAGGGCCGGGGCCGGGAGCGAGGAGACGTGGTGGACCGGAGCGGAACGGCGGGCGCCGCCCGCCTGGTGACCGAGGACGTCACCCTCGCCTACGACCAGCGGGTCATCGCCGAGCACCTGTCCGTGCGGATCCCCGACCGGTCGTTCACGGTGATCGTCGGGCCCAACGCCTGCGGCAAGTCCACGCTCCTGCGCGCCCTGTCGCGCCTGCTCAAACCCGCCGAGGGCGCCGTGCTGCTCGACGGCCGGGCCATCACCGCCCTGCCCGCCAGGAAACTGGCCCGCACCCTCGGCCTGCTCCCGCAGTCGCCCATCGCCCCCGACGGCATCACCGTCGCCGACCTCGTCGCCCGCGGCCGTTACCCCCACCAGGGCCTGCTGCGGCAGTGGTCGCGCGAGGACGAGCGGGTCGTCGCCGAGTCCATGGCGGCCACCGGCGTCACGGGGCTGGGGGACCGCTATGTCGACGAGCTCTCCGGCGGGCAGCGGCAGCGCGTGTGGATCGCCATGGCGCTCGCCCAGCAGACCCCGCTGCTCCTCCTCGACGAGCCCACCACGTTCCTCGACATCGCCCACCAGATCGAGGTCCTCGACCTGTGCGCCGGTCTGCACGAGGAGCAGGGCCGCACCCTCGTCGCCGTTCTCCACGACCTCAACCACGCCGCCCGGTACGCCACGCACCTGATCGCCCTGCGGGAGGGCAGCGTGGTGGCCGAGGGCACCCCGGAGGAGGTCGTCACCGCGGACCTGGTCGAGGAGGTCTTCCGGCTGCCCTGCCGGGTCATCGACGACCCCGAGACCGGCACCCCCCTCGTCGTTCCGGCGGCGCGGCGCCCGGCCGCGGTGGCCACCCGGTAGCGTCGGTGGCATGCACGAGCGCCACGACGCCACCACACAACCCCCCGCCGCCCGGCGGCAGGACGCCGACCCGGGGCACGCGGCTCCCCCGGCCGGGACGCCGGTCAAAGGGACGCCGGGGCCGGACACCAAGGAGGGCGACGGTGCCGCCGCCCCCGGCGAGGGGCCGCGGCCGCTCGGCGTCCCCACCACCGCCACCGGCCACGACGGCGTCGACGCGCGGCTGCGGCGGCTGGCCGACGTCGACCACCTCCCGGTCGCGGCCCACCTGGAGGCGTACGAGGACGTGCACCGCGGCCTGCGCGACACCCTGACCGCCCTCGACCGGCCCGCGCCCGGACCCGCCGCCCCCACCGGGCCCGCGCCCGGACCCGTTCCCGGGCCCGCGTCCGCTTCCGCGCACGGGAGTTGAGCCGCAGGTGGCAGCAGCGACACAGCGGCGCCTCGCCCGGCTCGACGCCGAGCTGGTGCGGCGCAAGCTGGCCCGTTCCCGCGACCACGCCCGCGCCCTCATCGAGGCGGGCCGCGTGACCGTGGACGGCGCCAGGGCGGCCAAGCCCGCCACCCAGGTCGCCACCAGCGCGGCCCTCCTCGTCACCGAGGACGGCGGCGACCCCGGCTACGTCTCGCGCGGCGGTCACAAGCTCGCCGGGGCGCTGGCCGCGTTCACCCCTCGCGGGCTGCGCGTCGCCGGGCGGCGCGCGCTGGACGCGGGCGCCTCCACCGGCGGCTTCACCGACGTGCTGCTGCGCGCCGGGGCCGTCTCCGTCATCGCCGTCGACGTCGGCTACGGCCAGCTCGCCTGGTCGCTCCGCGCCGACGAGCGCGTCACCGTCAGGGACCGCACCAACGTCCGCGAGCTCACCCTCGACGCGATCGGCGGGCGTCCCGTGGACCTCGTCGTCGGCGACCTGTCGTTCATCCCGCTCCACCTCGTCCTCCCCGCCCTCGTCCGCTGCGCCGCGCCCGGCGCCGACCTGGTGCTGATGGTCAAGCCGCAGTTCGAGGTCGGCAGGGAGCGCCTCGGCAGCGGAGGCGTCGTACGCAGCCCCGCGCTGCGTGCCGAGGCCGTCACCGCGGTGGGCGCCCGCGCCGCCGAGCACGGCCTCGGCGTGGCCGGTGTCACCGCGAGCCCGCTGCCCGGCCCCTCGGGAAATGTTGAATACTTCCTGTGGTTGTGCGCCGGGGCGCCCGCACTCGACCCGGCGGAAGTCGAACGCGCCGTGACGGAGGGGCCGCAGTGACCACGAACGGGGACACACGCACCGTTTTTCTGCTCGCCCACACCGGCCGCCCGGCCGCCATCCGCAGCGCCGAGCTGGTCGTCCAGGGCCTGCTGGCGCACGGCATCGGCGTCCGCGTGCTGGCGAAGGAGGCGGCCGACCTGCCGCTGCCCCCCGAGGTCGAGCGCATCGAGAAGAACGCGCCCGAGTGCGGCGGCATGGACGGCTGCGAGCTGCTCGTCGTCCTCGGCGGCGACGGCACCCTGCTGCGCGGCGCGGAGTTCGCCCGCGCCTCGGGCGTCCCCATGCTCGGCGTCAACCTCGGCCGCATCGGCTTCCTCGCCGAGGCGGAACGCGACGATCTGGAGAAGGTGGTGGACCGCGTCGTCGGCCGCGCCTACGAGGTCGAGGAACGGATGACCCTCGACGTCCTGGTACGTGACAACGGACACGTCGTCCACACCAACTGGGCCCTCAACGAAGCCTCCGTCGAGAAGGCCGCCCGGGAACGTCTGCTCGAAGTCGTCATCGAGGTGGACGGCCGGCCCGTCTCCGGATTCGGCGGGGACGGCGTCGTCTGCGCCACCCCCACCGGCTCCACCGCCTACGCCTTCTCCGCCGGTGGCCCGATCGTGTGGCCCAACGTCGAGGCCCTGCTGATGGTCCCGATCAGCGCGCACGCCCTGTTCGCCAAACCCCTGGTCACCGGCCCCGACTCGGTCCTCGCCGTCGAGATCAGGCACCACGCGCAACCCGGCGTGCTGTGGTGCGACGGGCGCCGCAGCGTCGGCCTGTCCCCGGGCGCCAGGGTCGAGGTGCGGCGCGGCACCGTTCCCGTTCGGCTGGCCAGGCTCCACCACGCGCCGTTCACCGACCGGCTGGTCGCCAAGTTCGCCCTGCCCGTGGCGGGCTGGCGCGGGGCGGCGCACTGACACGGAGCGGTGCCGGGACCGGCACGGGGAGCGATGCGGGGAACGATGCCGGGAACGTTCGGGGGACACCGTCGTCGCCAGCCGCCCGGAGAACCTCGTATGGTCGTATCCGTGTTGGAGGAGATGCGGATCAAGGACCTGGGCGTGATCGACGACGCCACCGTCGAGCTGTCCTCCGGCTTCACCGCGGTGACGGGTGAGACCGGCGCGGGCAAGACCATGGTCGTCACCAGCCTCGGCCTGCTGATGGGCGGGCGCGCGGACGCGGGCTATGTGCGAACGGGCGCGGCGGCGGCCGTCGTGGAGGGCCGCATCACCGTGGCCCCCGACTCCCCGGCCGCGGTGCGCGCCGCGGAGGCGGGCGCCGAACTGGACGAGGGGGCCCTGCTCATCAGCCGCACCATCTCGGCCGAGGGCCGCTCCCGCGCCCATGTGGGCGGGCGCTCGGTGCCCGCGGGGCTGCTCGGCGAGCTCGGCGAGGACCTGGTCGCCGTCCACGGCCAGACCGACCAGCAGGGGTTGCTGCGCCCGGCCAGGCAGCGGCGCGCCCTGGACCGTTACGCGGGCGACGCCGTCGCGGTGCCGCTCGCCGCGTACCAGGACGTCTACCGGCGGCTGCGCGCCGTCAGCGCGGAGCTCACCGAGCTCACCACCCGCGCACGCGAGCGCGCCCAGGAGGCGGACCTGCTCCGTTTCGGCCTCGACGAGATCGCCGCCGCCGGGCCGCGGGCGGGCGAGGAGGCCGAGCTGGCCGCCGAGGCGGGCCGCCTCGGCCACGCCGAAGCACTGGCCGCGGCCTCCGCCGCGGCCCACGGCGCGCTCGCGGGCGACCCCGCCGACCCGGAGTCCATCGACGCCGTCACCCTCGTCGGCGGCGCGTACCGCGCGCTCCAGGCGGTGCGCGCGCACGACCCGGCGCTCGCCGACCTGGCCGACCGCCTCGGCGAGGTCCAGATCCTGCTGAGCGATGTGGCGGGCGAGCTCGCCGGGTACTCCGACGGGCTGGACTCCGACCCGCTGCGGCTGGCCGCCGTCGAGGAGCGCCGCGCCGCTCTCACCCACCTGATCCGCAAGTACGGCGAGACGTTCGCCGAGGGCTTCGGCCGGGGCGAAGGCCGCGCCGACCGCACCGACGGCGCCACCGCCGTCCTGGCCTGGGCCGAGCGGAGCGAGGCCAGACTCGCCGACCTGGACAACGACGACGACCGCATCGACGGCCTCACCGCCGAACGCGACGGCCTGCGCGACCGCCTCACCGCGCTCGCCCACACCCTCGGCGAGGCGAGGCGCGAGGCCGCCAAGCGCTTCGCCGACGCCGTCACCGAGGAGCTCACCCAGCTCGCCATGGTCCACGCGCGGATCCAGGTGGACGTCCGGCACACCGAGGCCGCGCCGGGCGACGAGGACGCCGTCGAGCTCGACGGCAGGACCGTGGCCGTGGGTCCCCACGGCGCCGACGAGGTCGAGCTGCTGCTCGCCCCGCACCCCGGCGCCCCCGCCCGCCCCATCGCCAAGGGCGCCTCGGGCGGCGAGCTGTCCCGTGTGATGCTGGCCGTCGAGGTCGTCTTCGCCGGTGCGGCGCCCGTGCCGACCTACCTCTTCGACGAGGTCGACGCGGGCGTGGGCGGCAAGGCGGCCGTCGAGGTCGGCCGGCGCCTGGCCAAGCTCGCGGACTCGGCCCAGGTGGTGGTCGTCACCCACCTCCCGCAGGTCGCCGCGTTCGCCGACCGCCACCTGGTGGTCGAGAAGACCAGCGACGGATCCGTGACCCACAGCGGCGTGCGGACCGTGCACGGCGAGGGGCGGGTGCGGGAGTTGTCGCGCATGCTCGCGGGGCAGGAGGACTCCGAGCTGGCCCGCGCCCACGCCGAGGAACTGCTCGCCACCGCCGCCGCATTGGGGCGCCGGGCCGGGGAGCGGGCCTAGGACGGGACATCCGGGCCGCACTGGGCCGAGCGGGTGGCGGGCGCTACCGCGAGACGGGGGCTGCTGGCATTCTGGACGGCGTCCCACTCCCAGCGAACGGGGGGTCGCCGTGCGCAACGTACGCTGGCGCGTGGAGAAGTGAATCCGGAGCCCGACCGCCCTACCACCGAGAGAAGTGCGTTGAGCAGCTCGTCCGTACCGTCGCACAGTCCCGCGCCGCTGCATGTCGTGCAGCTGCTCGGCGGGGGCGGCGTCGGCACGGGGGCGCATGTGCGTTCGCTGTCCGCCGGGCTTGTCGCGCGGGGCGTGCGCGTGACCGTGGGCGCCTCGCCGAGCGCCGAGCGCCGGCACCGTTTCACGGGCGCCGGAGCGCGCTTCGTTCCGGTGCCGGTGAAGACCACTCCCGCGGCGGTCGGCGTGATCGGGGCGATGTGCGCGGACGCGGACCTGGTCCACGCGCACGGCATGCGGGCCGGGCTGCTCGCGGCGCTGACGCTGCGCCGCCGTGCCGTCCCGCTCGTCGTCACCTGGCACACGCGCTCGACCGCCCCCGGCCTGAAGGCCCGGCTCCGCGGCCTCACCGAGCACTGCGTGGCCCGCGCCGCCTCCGTGGTGCTCGGCACCACCTCCGACCTGGTGGACCGGGCGCGCAGCCACGGCGCGCGTGACGCGCGGCTCGCGCCGGTGGCGCTCCCCGCGCAACGGGCCCCGCGGGACGAGGCGTCCCCCGGCCAGGCCGAGCCGGGCAAGATCCGCGCCGAGCTGGGGGCCGTCGACCGGCCGCTGCTGGTCACCGAGGCGCAGCTGGTCCGTTCGCAGAGCATCGACGTGCTGCTGACCGCCTCGCGCGCCTGGGGACGCCTCCTGCCGCAGCCGGTGCTCGCGGTGGCGGGCGACGGCCCCGAGCGGGGGCTGCTCCAGCGCCGCATCGACCGCGAGGCGCTGCCCGTGCGGCTGCTGGGCCGGGGCACGGACGCGGCGACGCTGCTGCGCGACGCGGATGTGGCACTGCTCGTGGCCCGGTGGGCGGGCGACGTTGACGGCCGTGACCGTCGCGTCCGCGCCGGCCTCGACGGTGTGGCCCTCCTCGTGCAGGTTGTCGGTGCCCAGGTTGTACGCGGTGGCCTCGCCCGAGGTGACGAC
>NZ_LAVK01000170.1 GCF_001083795.1 Streptomyces sp. SBT349 | reverse complement strand
GCCCAGGTAGGTGGCCTCTCCCGCGCCGAAGCGGTGCCGGCGACTGGCAGGACGTCATCCTCCCCGAGGGTGCCGAGGCGCTGGCCACCTACACCACGGGGGTGTACGCGGGCACACCCGCCGCCACCCGGCACCGCTTCGGCGCGGGAGAGGCCACCTACCTGGGCACCGCCCCCGACGCGGCGACCATGCGCCGCCTCGTCCTCACCTGCGCCCGGCGCGCCGCCGTCGCGCCCGTCCTGGACACCCCCGAAGGGGTCGAGGCCGTCGACCGGTTCGCCCCCGACGGCACGCGGCACCTGTTCCTGCTCAACCACACCGCCCGGGACGTCGACCTCACCCTGCCGTGGCCCGCCGCCGACCTGCTCGCGCCGGACGCGCGGCACCCCGGCGGCAGCCTGCGGCTGGCCCCCTACGGCGTCGCCGCCCTGCGCCCCACCGAATGAGACCCGACACCGGAGGATCGTGTGAGCACGCGTATGAGCAGACGGATCCCGACCGCCCTGGCCTGCGCCCTGGCCGCGACGCTGCTTCCCCCCGGACGGCCCGACTACCGGGTCTCCTACCGGCTGTGGGCGCTGGGCGCCTACAGCCGGTTCATCCGGCCCGAGGCGGTGCGCGTCGGCGCGCGGTCCGGCGACGAGGCGGTCCGCACCACCGCGTTCCGCAACGCCGACGGCAGCCGCGTCATCGAGATCCTCAACACCGGGACGCGCGCGGTGGACCAGCGCTTCGCGCTCGCCGACGACACAGGCGCGGCCATGGGTGCGGCCGGGGCTGCGGCCAGGGGCGACGTCTACCTCACCGACCGGACCCACGCGCTGGAGCGAACCGGCCGGGCCGGGGTCACGGGCGGGCAGCTGTCCGTGGAACTGCCTCCCCGCTCCCTGACGACGGTTGGTCCTCGCGCCGTGACCGGGCCGCCGGCCGGGGGCCTCAGAAGCCGATGGCTTCGCGGAGCAGGAGGACGGTGCGCCCCGCCCGGGGCTCGGAGCTGTCGAACACGGTCTCCGGTTCCGCGTTGAGGATGAGCAGCCGGTTGATGGCGCTGGGCCGCCCGTAGACCGCCTGGGCGCGGGCGCTCTCCAGCGGGAGGGCGTGCTCCTCGACGCGGCGCAGCGCTGCGCCCAGGTCGGGCACCACCTTCTGCGCCCCGACGATCCAGATCGCGCCGCCGGCGCCGCCGGCGTAGGCGGGTAGCTGGCTTCCGCTGGCCGAGGCGACCACGAGGGAGCCGGTCTCGGTGACCGCGGCGACGCTGCCCACGACGATGTCGGGGCCGGCGAGCAGGCGCCGGATCTCGTCGGCGCGGGTGGCGCGGTCCATGGCGAGGACGCGTGGCTTGAGCGCCCGGTACCGCTCGTCGGTGTTGATGTCCTCGTCGATGCCGGACAGGCGCAGGGTCTCGCTGGCCGAGGTGAACACGCTGGCGCCCTCGGGGATCAGATCATGGACGCGGGTGCGCGCGGCGGCGGCGTCGTCGAGGATCTCGACGGCGAAGCCGTGGGCCGTCAGGGCGGTGGCCGCGCGCTCCAAGCGCTGAGCCGGCACCGGGTCGGCGTAGGACGTCGCCGGGATCGGGGTGGTCATGGTGCCTCCTGGCACGGTCGTGGGTGGCTGGTCGCGGGGCGTGCGCCGGAGCGGGTGCACGGGCGGGCCGGGCCGCGGTCCCCGGCGCGGGGTCGCGGCGGTCGCGGCGGAGCCGTGGTCACGGCGTTCCCTCCGGCGCGGCCGTGTCGTCGGCCGGCGGACCGGCGGGCACCCCCGCCGGTCCGGGCGCCGAGCCCCCCAGGGGGGTGGGGTCGAAGTACCTGATCTCGTAGACCCGTTCGGCGAACCGCCAGCCGTCCGCGGTGCGCCGGTAGCGGTCGTGGTAGATGGCGAAGTTCAGCCCCTGACGGCCGTCGAGGGCGCGCCCGAGCTCCTGCATGTAGGCGCGGCCGGTCGCGGTGTCGCCGTCGAGCCGGATCGTGCCCGGGTGCGTGGTCTGCACGAAGAAGTCCAACTGGCTCTGAAGGCGCTCGCCCCCCACGCGGATCTCCTCCCGGCCGACCATCTCGGCGGGGATGTTGGGCATCCGCAGCGCGCCGTCCGGCGTGAACAGCGACGCGAGGCGGGCACGGTCGCGCATCATCACGGCGTCGGTGAACTCGCCGCGCAGCGCCTCGATCTCCACGCGGTCGGCGATGGCCTGGAACGCGCTCATCGGCTTCCTCCTTCGTTCTTCTCCCGGTCCCGCAGCGGCCGGGATACTGCCGGTCTCCGCGGTACGACAACGCGACACGCCGGAATGTGAGACGAGGCGCCGACCTCACAGTTCGCCGGGCTGTCTTGTCGAACGGGTGAGGCACACGACCGAGGGAGTCAGCGACGCCATGGCCAGGACACCGTGACCACCCCATCCGAGCCGGGAGACGGCCGACCCGATCCGAGCCAGGGCGCGATCATGGGCGAGCGGCGTCAGCTGATCAACATCGCCTACCGGCTGCTCGGCTCCCTGGCCGATGCCGAGGACGTCGTACAGGAGACCTACGCCCGCTGGTACGCCATGTCCCGGGGGCAGCGGGAGGCCATCGAATCCCCCGGCGGCTGGCTGACGACGGTCGCCAGCCGCATCTGCCTCAACGTGCTCGGCTCGGCGCGGGTCCGGCGGGAGCGCTATGTGGGGGAATGGATCCCGGAGCCGCTGCCGGACCGTGCGGGGTGGGGCGACGGGCCGCCGGGCGGCGTCACCGTCGATCCGGCCGACCGGGTCACCCTCGACGAGTCCGTCACCATGGCGTTCCTCGTGCTGCTCGAATCGATGACCCCGGCCGAGCGCGTCGCGTTCATCCTGCACGATGTCTTCCGCTACCCCTTCGCCGAGGTGGCCGACATCCTCGGCCGCAGCCCGGCGGCATGCCGCCAACTGGCCTCCTCCGCCCGCCGTCGCATCGGCGCGTCGCGCAGGCCCGCGGGCCCGGCGGCCCAGCAGGCCCGCGTCGTCAGGGCCTTCAAGGCGGCGTGGGAGGCCAAGGACATCGACGCCCTCATCGGCCTCCTCGACCCCGACGCCACGGTGACCGCCGACGGCGGCGGCCTGGCCAGCACCCTCCACCGCCCGATCCGGGGCGGCGAACAGGTCGCGCGCGCCTACATCGAGATCGCCCGCGCGGCGGTCGGCCTGACGATCCTGGAGCGTACGGTCAACGGCCGGCCCGGCCTGGTCGCCCAGCACGGAGGCGCCGTGGTGGCGGTGATGGCCTTCGACGTCGCGGGCGACCGGATCACGCGCCTCTGGTCGGTGCGCAATCCCGAGAAGCTCCGGTCCTGGACGGATCGCCAGGACGCCTCCGCGCACGATCGGGCCCGCTGAGGGGCGCCGCCGCCGGCCCCCTGCCCGCGGGCAGACGTGACCAGGGGGCCGGCGGCGGCGGACGGGACGCGGCCGTGCCGTGCCGTGCCCGGACGACCGCTGGTGCCGCGTCGGTCAGGGTTTGCCCGTCGAGGAGCGGCGTCCGGTGCGGTGCATCGCTGGGCCCCTCCTGCCCGTTGGCGGGCAAGGAGGGAGCCGGATCGCCCTCGTGCCGGGCGCACGTGGGTGACGCGGCAACGCAGCGAGGTGCCGAGCGGGGCATCGCGACGGGGCGAACCTCGGCTGACGCGGCACTAGGCGCGTTCCACCAGGCGCTTGAGCGTCGCAAGGTCGGCGGAGACCGCGTCGGCGTCGCGCCGGAAGTCCTCCTCGCTCATGCCGGGCCGCCGCCGGAGGGTGAACACCACCTCGCACCCGGCGCCGTCGGCGATCACCCGCACCGGGTTGGAGACGGTCTCGCCCGAGGGGAGCGTGACGTCGTGGTCGAGCACGCCGAACTCGTTCCTGGGCGTGAAGGTGACGAGGAGCCGCCCCATGGGCGACTCGACGGTCCATCGCCCGCCGTCGGCCCTGCGGATGGAACTGCCCAGCCCCGCGGCCCACTCGGGCAGGTGGGTGGGGTCGGAGGCGTAGGCGTAGACCTCCTCGGCGGGGCGGTCGACATGCGTGCTGAGGTGCCGCGATTCCGGTGCGGTTCTGTCCATGCCCGCGACAGTACGATCCCCGGGCCGCCGCCGTCTTGAACGAAACGGCCGGCGCCGCGGGTCCGTGGCGCGACGACGCCGAGAAGCACCCGTCACCAGGGGTGACGGGTGCTTCTCCCGGCGGAAGGGACGGATCGTCGCTCGACGACCGGCGAGCCGCTACTGGCTGGAGTCGGGCGACAGCATCTTCAGCATGTGCGGCGTCAGCTGGTACCACGCCTGGAGCTTGTAGTACTCGCCGCGGGGCGACGAGGTGACGCCGTAGATGCCCTTGCGCTCGGCGGGGGCGTACGTGTAGGGGCCGTTCCTCGCGAATTTCTCGATCTTCGGGTCGACGTCGACGCGGTCGGGAAGTGCCTCCAGGTCCGGGACCACCACGGCGAAGGTGATCCGCTCGATCTTCGAGGATTCCCAGCTCAGGGTGGTGTAGTAGCCGGTCGCCTGCTGGGCGAGCTTCAGCATCTGCTCGCTCGGCTCCGGCAGCCCGAATTCGCTCAGCATCGAGCGGACGGCCTCCGGCTGGCGGGACTCGGCCGGCGATCCGAGGAAGTAGGTATTCAGCGTCTTGCTCGGGTAGTCGATCCCGATCAAGCTCACCTTGTCGTCCAGGCCGAAGCGGGTGTAGAAATCGAGATTCTCACCCAGGCTGCGCGGCATGGACGGGACCTTCGCGAGCTCCGCCACCTTCTGCAGGTTGGTCAGCGGGAAGAAGGTCCACGTCTTCTTGAAGCCGCCGACGACGCCGAAGTCGATGCCGTGGTAGTCGAGGGGGAAGCGCTCCTGGATGTCCGAGAGCAACGTGCCGACGGGGTGGTCCGTCTCCTCGGTAAGGCCGTTCGACAGCGCGATCGCGTACGGGTCGATGTCCGGGGGAAGCGACGCGAAGCGGCAGTCGAGGCCCGCCGCGTTGGTCGCCACCCGGAAAGCGATCTGGGCCTGCGGGGGGAGGTCATCCGCGTAAGCGGTCAGGATGGGCCAGACCTTCTCACGCGAGCAGGGTACGTCAAGCAGTTCGGCTGCCTGCGCTATGTCGGAGTAAAGACCTTCCAACTCACCTGTCCCGGTCATTCGTCCTCCCGTGTCAGTCATTAATGTCTCTGTGAATGCAGGTCAAGTCATCGGCAGCACGCCGGGAGCGTGACTGGCTGGAGACACAGGTGCACTCCGGCACGAAGGTCGTTATCCCAAGGTGGCCGGCTGCACTTCTGAATGGGTCGACGCGCTGGCGATCTCAGGGATGACCGCTTTGCCGGGGATCAGGGCCGACGCAGCCCTGGCGACCAAACGGATCGGTACCATCCCCGTTCCCAGGCCCTGGAAGTGAATCGTCCGGGCGAGCCGCGTCAACACCAGTCACGGTGTGCCCCCTTCTCGCTGCTGCGGTGAAGTATTGATGCCCAGGACTGGGCGTGTCAAGGACCGGATGTGTCAAGTCAGCGGCGGATCTTGGTCGTTGAGTGGTCGGCGGTTGGCCGGGGTGCGGCGGTGTTCGAAGGCGACCAGAAAGACGTTCGAAGGTGTCTTCCGGCGAACGGCTTTCCCTATGCGAGATGCCGCGGAGGTGAAGGCCGGCGCGATACGGCGGGGGGTGGAGTTCATCGTCCGCGCCGCGGGCTGACGGTGTTTCAGCCAGGCGGCGCCACCGCTCGACGCACGCGCCGGCGGCGGTCGGCGCGGGGGGTACACGGCGGGATCGCGCAGGCCAGGCCGGAGCGGACGTCCTCGACGGAGGAGTGCCGGACGCGCTCCCGGACCACCGGGACGGCGTGCGATCCGGCCAGCATTCCGTCGTCACCGGCCTTCCCGGGCGGCGGGGACGCGGCGGCGAGCGGCCCCAGCGGGTCGTTCGGGCCCACCGCGCGTCGGCGCCGGACACCAAGACGACCTGCGTACACAGGACATCGGCTGCGGGTGTGGCACGCGGTGGGCGTCGCCCCCGGCCCGCCCACCAGGCCAGAAGGGGCATGGCTTGTTCATGTCACCCCCGGCGAGGTGGTATTGACAGCGGTCGGGCTTGACTACCTGGGGCGAAGAACATATACATAGGGTCACGCCCCGGAGTCCGCCTTCGATCTCCGATTCAATGAGTCTTGCGCCTCCTGGGGTTGCCTGTCGCGGGGTGGCATGAGTCGGCGACGGGTGCTTGCGCAGGTGGCAGGGGGTCCGTGGGGGTGCGGACCATCCGGCCTGCCGGTTCCAGGGGTTTCATGCTCGCGCGTTTCGCGTCGACCTGTTCCTACCGCCCGGTAGCACAGGGTGAGGGGTGTGGATGCCGGAGGGGGGGCGCAGCCCGGGGGCCGAACAGGCCCGCCCATCGAGGAGTTGAGCCAGCGGTCGGCCGCGCTGCCGTAAGGGCGGCGGCGGATCCGACAGGGGGTGGAGGGCGCGGACGGCCCGGTGACGGCCAGGTGGGCCACTCGCCGGGTGCCGCGTGAATTCACCCCGAATCACGGCTGGGATGTCGCCTACCCCGACGTCTCCGTCATTCATGCCGACGGTCCGCGGAATCCGGATGATCCTGCGGAACTCCCCACGCCGATAGTCAATCGCTCCCCCACTGCCAGGTGCTACCGATGTGATCGCGTACGTCGGTCCGGCTTTACCGCTGAGTTGGCGGTGGGCCACCGGACCGCGGCCGCGCCCGGGGACATGGGCCGAGTCCGACTCGGTGCATGGGCATCCCCTCTCCGTGGGATTCCGCGCAGATGACAGGAGGCGGATCCCATGAGCGGACTGATAGTCCCACCCGGCCAGGGTTGGGAGCTGACACGCAGCCAAAGGAGACCACAGTGACCAACTTGATGCTGCTGCCGGACGGAATGCGACGCTGGTCGCAGGCGCACGGCGTCTCCCTCGACGACGGCTACACAGCGATGGCGGACAAGCTCATCGACTTCATCGGCTGGTCGAGAGAGGAGGGCGTCAAGAACCTCTACATCACGACCTCCTCCGCCGCGAACTTCAGCCGTCCCGAGTCCGCGGTGACCACGTTCCTGGTCGCGTTCAACGACGTGGTGCGACGGTGTCACGGCGACCTCAACTTCGATTTCTCCGGGTCGCTCGACCTCGTGCCCGACCGTTACCTCGCCGAACTGGAGGAACTGCGGGAGAAGTCGGACAAGGAGTCGGAGTTCACGCTCCATTACATCCTGGGAATGTCCCTCTCCCGCGAGGTCATCAGCATCTTCAACACGCACAACGGGAAGATCCCGGCCATGACCGAGGAACTCCTGACCAGCAGCGCGTACGTCCCGAAGCAGGTCGACTTCGTCATCCGCACCGGCGGTGCGATCCGCATGTCGTCCTTCTTCCCGCTGATGTCCCCGTACGCCGAGCTGTACTTCTCCCCCGTCCTGTTCCCCGACATGACGCGAGCCGACTTCGACGCCGCTCTCCAGGAACTCGGGGTGCGGGAGCGGCGCTTCGGCGGCTACCCGACGACCTGACAGGTGCCCGCGTGGGCCGGCCAGGGGGATGCTGACAGTCGCCACCGGCGAGTGCAGGGTCCGTATCCCCCTGAACCGGCCCATTCGCGCGCCCTGTTCGCCTCGCGGCGGGCCGCGCGGGGAACCGGCGGTGAACCGCGTGCGATCGCGGGGCACGTCCATGCCCGAAAAACCTCAGGAACGTGCCGGGCCACGCCCCGCACGAGCGTCCGTGACCGGATTCGGCACAGCGAAGACAGGATCGAGGCTCACGCGTGGTCCGTCCTCAGAAATCTCGCCTGAGACGCGCAACACATTCTCTGTAAAGGACAAGGAATACAACGATGACGACGTCCGAACGTTCTTCCTCCCCGCGCTTCCGCATGGGACGCAGGTCGCTGCTGTTCGGTGGGCTCGGCGGCGCCTCGGCCGTGGCGCTGGGCACCGTGGGCCAGGGCAGCGCGGTCGCCGCCGGCCGGAGCCAGCAGCCGCCCCAGATCGAGTTCGACTTCGACACGGACAACTACCTCACCTTCCTGGGCCCCGGCGACGAGGACGCCGGGGTGTCGCGCAACGCGGACATCTTCGGCCCCATGGACGTGACCACGTTCCTCTGGCTCAACCACCTGACGTCGATCGCGGCGTTCGACTCGGTGGCGCCCTATCACGAGTCCGCGGTTGGCATCTACTCCCGGATCGGGCGCCGCCCCTCCAGCGAGTCCGCGACCAACAGGAACAAGAACATCGCCGGGCTGCACGCCGGGTGGCAGGTGTGGCAGAGCGTGCTGGGGAAGCGGGCGGAGGACATCCGGCTCGTGCTGATCGCCATCGGCCTGGACCCCGACGACCAGTCGGAGGACCCGACCAGCCCGGTCGGCATCGGCAACATCGCCGGCAAGAGCGTCTGGGAAGCCCTCAAGCGGGACGGCATGAACTTCCTCGGCGACGAGGGTGGCCGCCACTACAACCCCAGGCCCTGGGCGGACTACACCGGCTACCAGCCCGTGAACACCCCCTTCGAGCTGACCAACCCCTCGCGCTGGCAGCCGCAGCTCCACCCGCACAACGGCCGCCGCGTCGGCGGAGGTCCGGGGGACACGGGCATCTACGTCACCCAGCACATGGTCACCCCGCAGATCCGGCGGGTGAAGCCCCACATCTTCGATGACCCGCGCGCCTTCGACCTTGCCCCGCCCGAGTTCAGCAACCACCACGACCGCCGCGCCTACAAGCGCTCGGTGGACGAGATCCTGGAGGCGTCGGCCGGACTGACCGACGAGCAGAAGGCGATCGCCGAGGTCATGGACAACAAGGTCTGGGGGATCGGCCACTCGGGGGTGGCCATCGCCAACAAGCATGACCAGAACGGCGAGCTGGGCATCGAGGGCTGGGCCTTCTGGCTTCTGGAGCACGTGCTGGCCACGTTCGACCCGCTGATCGTCGCCTGGCACAACAAGGTCAAGTACGACGCGGTGCGGCCGATCAGCGCGGTCCGGCACGTGTACGGCAGCCGCAAGGTGACCGCCTGGGGCGGCCCCGGCATGGGCACGGTCGACGACATCCGCGCCGATCACTGGGCCAGCTACCTGCCGGTGGGGGACCACTCGGAGTACCCGTCGGGTTCCACCACGCTCTGCGCCGCCTCGGCGCAGGCGGCGCGGCGCTTCTTCGACAGCGACGTCCTGGACTGGCGGTTCACCATCCCGGCCGGCTCGACGCTGACGGAGCCGGGGATCACCCCGGCCAACGACCTGGAGCTGTACTTCCCCACCTGGACCGACTTCAACCAGAAGTGCGCCAACAGCCGGGTGTGGGGCGGCGTCCACTTCCGGAAGACGGTCGAGAGGTCCCTCGTCCTCGGTGAGCAGTTCGGCGACATGGCCCACGACTTCGTGCAGCGGCACATCAACGGCGAGGTCTCGGACTGACCCCGCGTCCGCACCCGGGCACGACGAGCCGACCGGCCGCGGGCCGGGATTCCTTGTTCGCACAAGCGTGAAGATCGACACTGGGAGGATGAATGTCCGGAGCTGCTGCGCTGGATGAGATCTATTCGGCCATCGAGAAGTCGGCTCGACTGCTGGACGTGCCCTGCACCCGTGAGAAGGTCTGGCCGATCCTGACCGCGTACGGCGAAGCGCTCAGCGAGGTCGCGATCATCTTCAGCGTGTCGAGCGGCCGCGAGGAGTTCGACTACACCGTCCAGGTGCCCGCGGGGATCGACGACCCCTATGCCCACGCGGTGGCGAACGGGTTCGTCGGTGAGACCGACCACCCCGTCGGCGCCCTGCTCCCGGACGTTCAGGCGCGCGTCTCCGTCAACGAGTACTTCTTCGACTGCGGAGTCGTCGGCGGCTTCCAGAAGCTCTACGCGAGCTTCCCGCGCAACCTGCAGCCGGTGTCGAAGCTCGCCGACATCCCGTCCATGCCGCGCGCTGTCACCGACAACGCGGGCTACTTCGCCCAGCACGGCCTGGACGACGTGTCGGTGATCGGGATCGACTACAAGCGCAGGACGATGAACCTGTACTTCCAGCTCCCCGCCGCGATCGCCGGCAATCTCGATCCGAAGCTCGTCCTGTCGCTGCTCCAGGAGGGCGGGATGCCGGAGCCGGACGAGCGGATGCTGGAGCTCGCCCTGGGAGCGTACAGAATCTATGTCACCTTCAGCTGGGACTCCTCCAGGGTCCAGCGGATCTCCTTCTCCCCCCGGCCGTCCCGCGGCCTGGACCTGGAGGCGATCGCGGATCAACTGGAGCCGGAGACCGCGGAGTTCATGCGCACCGCTCCGTTCGCGTACGAGGGCGAGCGGGTCAGCATCTCGGTTCCCAAGTGGTCGGCCGACGGGGGCCACATGAATCTCGGGTCGTACTACCAGGTCTCACCCCAGCTGGCGGCGCTGATCGCGAGCCAGGAACGGGGATAACCCCTGGTCGGCGCAGGGGCCGACCGACGTCGCGTGGCACGAGGGCAGCCACAGCGGCGACAACGGTGAACGTGGTCAGTACGACCAGAGCCCTCTTTTCAGGAAAGCAAGAAAGGACACAACCCATGACCACGACCGGTCGTTCTCCCCTCTCACGCTTCTCACCGCAGCGCAGATCGCTGCTGCTCGGTGGGCTCGCCGGTGCCTCGGCCACGGCGCTGGCCACCGTGGGCACCGGCACGGCCGCCGCCAGCCAGCCCGCCCACGCGAGGGCGGAGCCGGCGCCCCCGCAGATCGACTTCGACTTCGACAGCGGCAACTTCATCAAGGACCTGATCACCACCAACGCCGGCGGGGAGTTCCCTTCGGAGGACTCCATCGGCCCGATGGACGCGCCGCTCTACACGTGGATCACCCACCTGTTCATGATGTCGTGGTACGACGCGCTGGCGCCCTACCACCCCACCGCGGTCGGCATCTGCTCCCGGATCGACCGCCGCCCCGCCGGCGAGTCCGCCACCAACAGGAACAAGAACATCGCCGGCCTGTACGCCGGGTTCCGGGTGTTGCAGAGCGTGTTCGTGGAGCGGGCGGCGGTCATGCAGCAGGCGCTGACCCTGCTCGGCCTCGACCCCGACGACGAGTCGGAGGACCCGACCAGCCCGATCGGCATCGGCAACATAGCCGGCAAGGCCATCGTCAGGGCCCGTGCGGGTGACGGGATGAACCACCTCGGCGACATGGACCGCGCGTACAACGGCCAGCCCTTCGAGGACTACACCGGCTACGAGCCCGTGAACACTCCCTACAGGCTGGTCAACCCCTCGCGCTGGCAGCCGGCGGTTCACCGTCACCGCCGCCGGCTCGGCGAGGGCTCGGGCGACAAGGGCGTCTTCGTCGTCCAGCAGTTCCTCACCCCGCAGGTGCGGATGGTCAAGCCGTTCACCTACGAGGACCCGGGCCGGTTCGAGCTCGCCCCGCCCCGGCACACCGACCACGCCAACTCCCGTCGTTACAAGCGCGCGGTGGACGAGATCCTGGAGGCGTCGGCCGGACTCACCGACGAGCAGAAGGTGAAGGCCGAGTTCTTCGACCACACCGGGGCGGCCATGACCCTGGCGCCGCGCGCCGCGGCCCTGGCCCACGACCTGGACCTGGACGGCTGGGCCCAGCTGTTCATGACGACGTCCCTGGCGCGGTTCGACGACATGATCGCCGCCTGGCACCAGATACACCGGTACGACGCGGTGCGGCCGTTCAGCGCGGTCCGGCACGTGTACGGCAGCTCCAAGGTGACGGCCTGGGGCGGGGTCGGCATGGGCACGGTCGACGACATGCCCGCCGACCAGTGGACCAGCTACCTGCCGGTGGGGGACCACCCCGAGTACCCGGCCAGCTTCACGACGATCTGCGCCGCCCAGGCGCAGGCGGCGCGGCGTTTCCTCGGCGATGACGTCCTGGACTGGAGCTTCCCCTACGCCGCCGGCTCGGCGCTGACGGAGCCGGGGCTCGTCCCCGCGGGCGACATGGAACTGCACTACGCCACCTGGACCGACCACGAGCGGGACTACGGCATGAGCAGGGTGTGGGCCGGGGTGCACTTCAGGGAGACGATCGAGAACTCCCTCCCGTTCGGCGCGCAGTTCGGCGACCGGGCGCACGAGTTCATGCAGCGGCACATCAACGGCGAGGTCTCGGACTGACCCCGCCGCGGCGGCGGGCGCCACCACCGGGGCCCGCCGCCGCGCCCGGCCTCCCCCGCCGAGGCGTGGCATCCACCCGCGCGGTCGTGTCGCGGCGATAATGTCGACTTGTCTCCTCGGTCGCGGACGCCGAGTGCGCCGTTGGGCGGCACCGGCGGCCCCGGCGGCTCCCGGCCGTCGCGCCCCTCGGGCGGCGCGAGCGGGCACGCCTAGGATCCGGACGGGAACAAATCCCCCGAATCCTTACATTCGGCGCGCCTGAGAGGGAGCCACATGCGCCACTCCGCACATCCCCTGCCCACCCACCGAGCCAGACGGCTCGCCCGTCGGCTCCGCGGCCTCGCCGCCGGCTGCGCGGCGCTCGCCGCCGCCGCCGCGGCCTTCGCCGCTCCGGCCGCCGCCGACGAGACGGCGGGCGACGCCGCCGATCCGGCGCCGGTGTTCGTCCAGAACAACGAGCCAGACGGCAACGCCGTCATCGCCTACGAGCGCGCCCCCGACGGCACGCTCACCCAGCGGCGCACCTACCCCACCGGCGGCCTCGGCGGCGTGCTGGAGGGGTCGGTCGTCGACCACCTGGCGTCGCAGGGCTCACTCACCTACGACCACCGCACCGAGCGCCTCTACGCCGTCAACGCCGGATCGGACACCATCACCGTCTTCGACGTCGCCGGTGACCGGCTCGAACGGCGGCAAGTGATCGACTCCGGCGGGGACTTCCCCGTGAGCGTGGCCGTCCACGGCGACCTGGTCTACGTGGTCAACGCCCTCGACGGCGGCTCGGTCCAGGGCTTCACCGACCGCAAGGGCCACCTGGTCCAGGTGCCGGCCTGGCACCGCGAGCTGAACCTGGACCCCACCCTGACCCCGCAGTTCCTCAACACCCCGGGGCAGATCGGCTTCACCCCCGACGGCTCCAAGATCATCGTGACCACCAAGGGCAACGGCAGCAACATCCTCGTCTTCCCCCTCGACAAGCGGGGCGGACCCTCGGCCGAGCCCGTGGTCAACACCTTCCCGGGGGACAGCCCGTTCGGCTTCACCTTCGCCAGGTCCGGCCGCCTGGTGGTCGCCGAGGCCGGCCCCAACGCGGTCGCCACCTTCGACATCGCCCCCGACGGCCGGGTGACCAAGCTCTCCGAGGAGCTCACCGGTGAGATGGCGACCTGCTGGGTCGTCAGGACCGGCCCCTTCTACTACGCGTCCAACGCGGGCAGCAACACCGTCAGCGGCTTCCGCAGCGTCGAGGAGGACCGGCTGAGGCCGACGGGCATCACCCCGACCGCCCCCGGCACCATCGACGCCTCGGTGTCCTCGGACGGCCGCCACCTCTATGTGCAGACCGGCGGTGAGGGCACCGTGGACGCCTTCGCCATCGACCGCGGCGACGGTTCGCTGACCCCCGTCGGGTCGGTCCCCGTGCCCGGCGGCGTCGGCGGCGAGGGCATCGTCGCCCTCTGACGCCGAGGCCGCTCACGAGCGTCTCCCGGCGGGGCCGGCCCGCCCTTCGACCGACCTCGGGTCGTCGACGGGTCCGGCCGGTCGCCCGGGAGGCGCTCGTGCGCATGTCCGCGCCGTCCCGGCCCCACCGTCGCCCCGGCCGCCCCGGCACCCGGGGCGGCCTACCCCGCGGGCCGGACCTCCACCGGGTTGCCGGCCGCCGGGAGGGTGACCTCGAAACGGCAGCCGCCCGGGACGTTGCGTACGCCGGTGCGGCCCTCGTGCGCCTCCACGATGCCGCGCACGATCGCCAGGCCGAGCCCCGCTCCCGCCGGTGGGGTGCGGGCGTCGGTGCCGCGCCAGCCCGTGTCGAAGACCCGGGGGAGGTCCTCGGGCGGGATGCCGCCGCAGCCGTCCGTCACGGAGAGCACCACCGAGTCCGCGCGGCGCGCGGCGGCCACCGCCACCGTGCCGTCGGGCGGCGTGTGGCGGATGGCGTTGACCAGGAGGTTGGCCAGCACGCGGCTCATCTCCTTGCCGTCCACCTCCATGGGGACCGGCTCCACGCCGCGGTCGGCCAGCAGGACCCCGCGCTGCCGCGCCAGCGGGTCGGCGCCCGCGATGGCGTCGCTGATCAGGTCGTAGGCCGAGATCCTGGTCGGGCTCAGGGCCAGCGACCCGGCCTGGATCCGTGAGAGCTCGAACAGGTCGCCGACCATGTCGCTGAGCCGTTCCACCTCGCCGCGGATCAGCCGGTGGTAGCGGTCCGGATCGGCCGCTATGCCGTCCTCCAGCGCCTCGGCCATGGCGCGCAGCCCGGCCAGCGGGGAGCGCAGGTCGTGCGAGATCCAGGCGACGAGCTCCCTGCGGGAGCGTTCGAGCGCCCGCTCGCGCTCCCTGGCCGCCGTCAGCTTCGCGTCGGCCGCCGCCAACTGGCCGGCGAGGGAGGTGAGCTCGGTCGGCATGGGGGTGGTCGGGGCGGTGTAGGAACCGGTCTCGCCCAGAGCCTGCGCGGAGCGTTCCAGGGCCCGGTGGGCGCCGGTGAACCAGCGGCCGAGCAGGAGGGCGGTGGCGATGGCGGCCAGCGCGCCCACCACGTTCACGGTGATCACGACGGCGAGGTCGTGCGCGGACAGGAACATGGCCCAGGCCACCGAGAGGGTCCCCGCCAGCAGCGCGCCCACGGTGACGGCGATCAGCACGGTCAGGGACACCGCCACCGACCGGCGCCTGACGGCGGCGAGCGCGAGCGCGCCACCGGTGCCGGCGACCGCCGCGCCGGCCGCCGCGTAGAGCGCGATCAGCGGGAGATCGCGCAGCAGTTGCTGAATGCCCACCGTGCCCTCACCTCGCGTCGAAGCGGTAGCCGACGCCCCACACCGTGGTGATCAGGCGGGGGCTCGCGGGGTCCGCCTCGACCTTGTGGCGCAGGCGGCGGATGTGCACGGTGACGGTCGACAGGTCGCCGAAGTCCCAGCCCCACACGGTGCTCATCAGCTCCTCCCGGCTGAAGGCGCGCCCCGGGTGGCGCAGGAAGTGGGCGAGCAGGTCGAACTCCCGCAGGGTCAGCCGCAACGGGCCCCGGTCGTCGGACGCGGTGTGCGCCCGGGGGTCGAGAACGATGCCGCCCGCCCGCAGCACGTCACCGGCGGTGGGGCCCGAGGGCCCCGCGCCCGCCCGGCGCAGCACGGAGGCCACCCTCAGCACCAGCTCCCGGGGGCTGAACGGCTTGGTCACGTAGTCGTCCGCGCCGACCTCGAGGCCCAGGATCCGGTCCTCCTCGTCGCCGCGGGCGGTGAGCATCACCACCGGCACCGGCCCGGCCTCGCGGAGCCCGCGGCAGACGGCCAGGCCGTCGAGACCTGGCAGGGTCAGATCGAGGACCACCAGGTCGGGAGGGCTGGCGGCGGCGGCCATCAGGGCACCGGGCCCGTCCGCGGCGCGGTCCACCGCGAAACCCGCCCGGTCCAGATAGCCGGTCACCACCTCGGCGACGGTCGGGTCGTCGTCGACGACGAGGACCCGGGGCGGTGGGGAGGGCAGGTTCGGCAGGCGCATGTCCCCGAGTGTCCGCCGCGGGGGCGGCCGGGGCGGAGGG
>NZ_LAVK01000016.1 GCF_001083795.1 Streptomyces sp. SBT349 | reverse complement strand
GACCGGTCCCCGAGCCGCTCACCCCGGCTCGGAGGGGGGCTGAGGGGGGCTGAGGGGGCGCCATCGCCGCATTGCAAATTAGGCAAGGCTAACCTAATCTGGTGCGCGTCTCGGGCGTGGAGCCCGGTCCTCTTCCTCCCCACCACGCCCGGAGCCGCTCGATGCCCACGTCCCGTACCAGCGCCGACGACCGGCGAGCCGAGGAACCCTCGCCGGCGGCACACCCCGTTCCCGAGCTGCCGGACGTGGACCCGGCGGCCTGGCGGGAGTCCGGCCGACGTCTGCTCGCCAAGGCACTGGGCGAGTGGTGCTTCGAGGACATGCTCAAGGCGGTCGAGACGGGCGAGGGCCGTTACCGGGTGGACCTCGACAGCGGTACCACCTACGTGTTCGCCGCCGAGCCGGGCGCGTTCGGCTGGCTCCGCGTGGACCCCGGCTCGATCAGCCGCACGGCCACCGGCATGCTGGGCAACTCCATCGCCGAACCGGCCTGGGACGTCCAGCGGTTCCTGCTGGACGCGGCCTCGACCCTGGGCACCGACGCCGCCACGGTCGCCACCTACTTCACCGAGCTGTCCGCCACCCAGGCCGTGGACGCCGCCCGCGCCACCCACGGGGGCGAGAAGGCCGACGAGCTGCTCTCCCTCGGCCACACCGAGCTGGAGTGCCGCATGACCGGGCACAACCTGCTGGTGGCGAACAAGGGGCGCGTCGGCTTCTCCGCCTCCCAGGTCCGCGCCTACGCCCCGGAGTCGGCCCAGCCGGTCCGCCTGCGCTGGATCGCCGTCCACCGCGGCCTCGCCGAGTTCAGGGGAACCTCCGAGCTCTCCGAGCGCGAGGTGCTCTCCCGCGAGCTGGACGAGGACACCCGGGCGCGCTTCACGGCGGTCCTGGACCGGGCGGGCCTCGCGCCCGAGGGCTTCGTCTGGATGCCCGTGCACCCCTGGCAGTGGGACCACGCCGTCCAGATCCTGCACGCCGCGGACATCGCGCAGCGCCGCATCGTTCCCCTCGGCGACAGCCCCGACGCCTACCTCCCGGGGCAGTCCATCCGCACCATGGCCAACGTCACCCACCCGGAGCGGTACGACGTCAAGCTGCCGCTGAAGATCCTCAACACCCTGGTGTGGCGCGGGATCCCGCCGCACTGCACCGCGGGCGCGCCCGTGGTCACCCAGTGGCTGCGCGGCCTGCTCGACCGCGACCCGCTGCTGACCGAGGAGACCAGGACGGTGTTCCTGGGCGAGGTCGCCTCGGTGACGGTGCGCCACCCCTACCTGGACGCGTTCCCCGAGGTGCCCTACCAGCACCTGGAGACGCTGGGCTGCATATGGCGCGAGTCGGTCTCCTCCCGCGCCGGTGCCGGGGAACGGGTCCGCACCTTCGCCTCGCTCCTGCACGTGGACAGCACCGGGGACGCCTTCGTCGCCGCGCTGGTGCGCTCCTCGGGGCTGCCCGCGGAGGAGTGGCTGGGCCGCCTCTTCAGCACGCTGCTCGATCCCCTGCTGCACGTCCTGTACCGGTACGGCGTGACGTTCAACCCGCACGGTCAGAACACGCTGCTCGGGTACGACGGGCGCGACGTCCCGGTCCGCCTCTACCTCAAGGACTTCGTGGACGACGTCTGCGTCTCCTTCGACGACGTGCCCGAGCGCGGCCCCGAGCCCGACAGCCACGGCCACATCCTGCCCCGCAAGCACCCGTCCGTGATCCGGCAGCACGTGATGGACCAGGTCTTCGTCGGGCACTTCCGCTACCTCGCGCCGCTGTGCGCCGAGCACCTCGGAGTGCCGGAGGCGACGTTCTGGGGCATGGCCCGCGACACCATCCTCGCCTTCCAGGCCCGCTTCCCCGAGCTGGCCGAGCGCTTCGCCGCCTACGACCTGCTGGTTCCCGACATCCCCCGCTACGGGCTGAACCGGGACCGCCTCGTGGTCACCCGTTACACCGACCGGGCGCTGCGCCATGCCCTGTATCCCAACGGCACCCACCCCAATCCGCTGGCGCGCGACCACGGCCTGAGCCCCCGGGGGAACGCCCGATGAGCCGCCCCCCGGCCACCGCCGGCGCCACCGCCGTGACCGGCCCCGTGACCGGCGTCGCGGCCACCGACCGGCTGCACCTGGCGGATGCGCGCGCCGCGGCGGAGCACGCCCACCTGGAGGCGATCCTGCGGTGCTGGCTCAACGAGCGGGGCTCGGCGCCGGTCGCGGGGCCGGTGCGGGTCGAGCTTCCCGTCTCGGGCCTGGCCCTGATCGCCGAGGTCACGCACTGGTCCCCCACCGGGTGGCACCGTTTCGGGCCCGTCACCCTGCGCGGCCCCGGCGGGCCGCTGGGCGCCGCGGCCGACCCGGTGACCGTGATCGCCCTCCTCGCCGCCGAGGCCGCCACGGCAGGGGGGCGGCGCGAGGGCGGGGTGCCCCCCGGCGAGGCGGCCGACCTGGTGGAACGCACCGCGGAGTCCGTGCGCCGCGTCGCCGCCTTCGTCGGCGCCCGCCGCGCCGAGCCGCGTCCCCCCGCGGGGGTCGACGGCTTCCTCGACGCCGAACAGGCCCTCCTGCTGGGCCACCTGCACCACCCCGCCCCCAAGAGCAGGGACGGGATCTCGGACAACGACGCGGCCCGGTACTCGCCGGAGCTGCGCGGCTCCTTCCGCCTGCACTGGTTCGCCGCGGATCCCTCGGTGGTCTCCCACGACGCCGTGGCCGGCGCGCCCTCGCTGGCCGGGCGGGACAGCGTCGCGCTCCTCGCCGACCTGGCCGGGCACCGGGATCCCGGCGGCCGGGTGCTGGTCCCGGCCCACCCCTGGCAGGCCCGCGACCTCCTGGAACGGCCCCGGATCGCCGCCCTCGTCCGCTCCGGGGCGCTGGAGCCGCTGGGCGAGCTGGGCCCGCCGTGGTGGCCGACGTCCAGCGTGCGCACCCTCTACCGGCCCGGCGAGCCGGTGATGCTGAAACTCTCGCTCGGCCTGCGGCTGACCAACTCCCGCCGCGAGTCCACGCGCACGGAGCTGCGCAGGGGCCTGGAGGTCGACCGGCTGCTCGACGCCGGATACGGCGCATCGACGTTCGCGGCGCACCCCGGGTTCGCCATCACCCGCGACCCCGCCTGGCTGGCGGTGGACGAGCCGGGCCGTCCCGGGGGCCCCGAGGTCACCGGCCTCGACGTCGCCGTGCGCGAGGTGCCGCCCGGCGTGGACGCGCTGCGCTGCCTCGCGGGCCTCGTGGCCCCCCGGCCCGGCCTGGGCCGCAGCCGCCTCGGCGAGCTGGTGGCCGCGCTCGGCCCGGGAGCCGCCGAGCGGTGGGTGGCCGACTACACCGACCGGGTCCTCGTCCCCATGCTGCACCTGTACGCGGCCACGGGCATCGGCCTGGAGGGGCACCAGCAGAACACCCTGGTCCGCCTGGACGCCGAGGGGCGGGTGGCGGGCGGCGCGTTCCGCGACAACCAGGGCTACTACCTGGCCCGTTCGCACCTGGAGGGGCTGCTGGCCACGTCCGGCGCCGCCGCCTCCACCCTGGCCGTGGTGGACGACGCGCTCGTCGACGACCGGCTGTCCTACTACCTCCTGCGCAACCAGGCGCTGGCCGTCGTCGGCTGCCTGGCCGTCGACGGGCTCGCGCCCGAGAGGCGCCTCCTCGGGGTGCTCTCCGACCGGCTGCGCGCCGCGCTGCCCGCCCTCGCGGACGCGGGCCCCGACGGCGACCGGCTGGCGCGCCGGTGGCTGGAGGCGGAGGAACTGCCCTGCAAGAGCAACCTGTTCACCCGGCTCCACGGCATCGACGAGGTCCTGGCCCCGCTGGACGCGCAGTCCGTGTACTACGAGGCGCGCAACCCGCTCCGGCCGGAGAAGGGGTGAGACCGCCCGTTCCCGATCCCGGTGACGGTCCCGATCCCGGTGACGGGGCCGCGGTACCGGGCCCGCCGCTGCCCCGCCTCGGCGGCGGCTGGACGGTCCGCGCGGCGGAGGCGCGGGGGGAGGACCTGGACCTCGTCCACCGCTGGATGGCGCGGCCCCACATCGCGGAGTTCTGGCACCAGGCGTGGTCCCGCGAGGCGTGGGCGGCGGAGCTCGCGGGGCAGCGGGCCGGGGTCCACTCCCTGCCCTGCCTGATCAGCCGGGACGGCACGTCCCTGGCCTACGTCGAGGTCTACCGGGTGCTGCGCGACCGGCTGGCCGGGTACTACCCGTGCCACCCGCACGACCTGGGGGTCCACATCGCCCTGGGCGATCGCCACCGCGTCGGCCGGGGGCTGGGCCGGGAGCTGCTGCGGGAGATCGCCCGGGGGCTGTTCGACGCCGACCCGGACTGCACCCGGGTCGTCGCCGAGCCCGACGCGCGCAACGCCGCGTCCACCCGGGCCTTCGCCGCCGCCGGATACCGCCCCCTGGGAACGATCGAACTGCCGGAGAAGACCGCCCGGCTCCTCGCACACCCCCGTCCGAGTGCTTGCCCCTCCGCCCCCTACGCACCAGCTCCGGGGGCGGCGTGAGCAGCTGCCGCGTGGAGTGGGCCGCCTCTGGTCACGCCCACAGTTGTCTGACTAGAGTCAGAGAATGGATGCGACGCAGATCGAGCGGGTGCGGCGGTTCAACCGCACCGTCACCGAGCGCGTGGGCGTGCTCCACGACCACTACCTGGGGCGCGACCGGCCCATCGGTGAGGCCCGGCTGCTCTGGGACATCGGCGAACGGGGCCAGGACGTACGGCGGCTGCGCGAGCGCCTCGGGCTCGACTCCGGTTACGTCAGCCGCCTGCTGCGTTCCCTGGAGAGCGACGGCCTGGTGACGGTGGAGCCGCAGCCCCGGGACAGGCGGGTGCGCACCGTCCGGCTCACCGACGCGGGCCGCGCGGAGCGCGCCCTGCTCGACGACCGCAGCGACGAACTGGCGGGCTCCCTCCTGGAGCCGCTCAACACCGCCCAGCGCTCCCGGCTCGTCGCCGCCATGGCCGAGGTCGACCGGCTGCTGACCGCCGCGACGGTCACGCTGGCCGCCGTCGACCCGGGTCATCCCGACGGGGAGCAATGCCTGCGGTCCTACGTCACCGAGGTGCGGGAGCGCTTCGAGAACGGCTTCGACCCGGCGCGGAGTCTGCTGCCCGACGCGGGCGAACTCCGGCCGCCGCACGGGCTGTTCCTGGTCGCCCGGCTGCACGGCGAGCCCGTCGGCTGCGCCGGTCTCAAGCTGCGGCCCGGCGCCCCGGCGGAGATCAAGCGCATGTGGGTCGCGCCCCACGCCCGGGGCCTCGGCCTCGGCCGCCGCTTCCTGGCCGAACTGGAGGCACGGGCCGCGCGGCAGGGCTTCGACCTCCTGCGCCTGGACACCAACAAGGCGCTCAGCGCCGCGATCGGCCTGTACCACTCCAGCGGCTTCCAGGAGGTCCCCGCCTTCAACGACGAGCCGTACGCACACCACTGGTTCGAGAAACGGATCACCCCGGCGCCGTCGGAGCGAACGGCATGACGGGACCGCGGGTTTTCGAGGCGGCGGCCGGATGGCCGTCCCTGCGTCAGCGATGGGCGCGGCGCGTCGCGGATCAGGACCTCGAACTGCTGGACGACGCGGTCGCGTTCGCCGTGCGGTGGCACGGGGACCAGACCCGGCCGGCGGGCGAGCCCTATGTCGAGCACCTGCTCGAAGCCGTGTGCGTGTTGGTCGAGGCGGTGGGCACGACCGACATCGACGTGCTGCGGGCCGCCGTGCTGCACGATGTCGTCGAGGACACGGAGTGTTCCTCCGAGGACGTGCGGGAGCGCTTCGGTGACCGCGTCGCGGTCCTGGTCGACTGGGTGACCAAGCCCGCGCCGTCGGAGGGACGGACCCGCGCGGAGGCTCGGGCGGCGTATCTGGCACGCCTGCGACATGCCCCGGACGACGCCCTGCTGGTGAAACTGGCGGACCGGCTGAGCAACGTGCAACGGCTGGACACGCATCCCCGGCCGGAGAAGCGCCGTTCGTACTACCGGGAAACGGTACGCGCCATCGTCCCCCTCGCGCAGTCGCACCCGTGGTTCCGCGAGTGGTACGCGGTCTGGCGCGAGGCGTTCGCTCACCTGGCCGACGAGGCCGAGCCAGGTGATCCTGGCGGTCACGCTGGGCCGACCTCGCCCTCTTGCCCTGCGCCGGCGGGTCCGTCCAGCGGGGTGAGCAGGACGATCGGGATCTCGCGGTCGGTCTTCCGCGCGTAGTCGTCGTAGAGCGGGAAGATCTTCACCATCCGCGCCCACAGGGACGCGCGCTCGGCCGGGGACGCGACGCGGGCGCGGGCGGTGAACCGGCGGGTGCCGACCTGCACCCCGACGCTGGGGTCCGCCTCGATGTTCATGAACCACGCCGGGTTCTGCTCGGCGCCGCCCTTGGAGGCGACGACGACGTACGCGTCGCCCGAGGTGCCGTAGATCAGGCAGGTGCGGCGAGGCGTGCCGGTCCGGCGTCCGGTCGTGGCGAGCACGAGGGTGTGCACGCCGTCGTTCACATGACCCTCGGTGCCGCCCGAGGCCAGGTACGTGCGGGTGTGCTCGGCGACCCAGTCCCACTGCGAGTCGGTGGCGCGATCGAGGTCCTCGGCGATGGCCATGGTGGCTGTCCTTCCGGTATGCGCGACGGTGCGGCCACGTCGGCCGCATCCGCCCCTGGGACGGAGCCGCCACACCGTTCTCGACATCCCGGCCGTGCCTTCGCGCGCTCAGCCGTCGGCGTGCTCCTCGCACGGGGTCTTCTCCATGACCACGGCCATCAGCGGCAGGATCACCTCGGAGAGGACCTGCCGTGACTCCTCGTCGTCTCCGGGGTACTCGGCTTCCACCGTGAGCAGCATGGTGTCAAGGCCCACTGTCGTGCAGGGCGCCAGGGACAGGGCGTAGCCCGGCCACACCCTCGCCTCGTACTCACCTGACACGACCTCGGCATCCGCCGGGTCGAAGGGCCCCGCATCCCACGAGTTCTCATCCCCGAAGGGCCCGGTGCCGGTCGCGTCCGCTTCGAAGAACAGCTCATCGTCCACGAGCAATTCGCAGCGGTGTGGCGGCAACTCCTGGTCATCCGCGAAGGTCTGCCTGACCCAAAGCTCTGAACCTCCGGGAAACAGGGGTGCGTACAACTCCTCGTCCATCTCGACGCCGCAGAGGTTGTCAGGTAGCGTGTACTCCCGCTCTGCCGACCCCCCGCACGCCACGGTCGTCAACGTCATCGTCAGAAGCACCGCGCCCACCTTGCCGAACGTGCGCCCTTCATAGCTCATGGCCTTTACCCTTCCGGTGGCTTCCACGCGATCTGGACTCCAAAGTTGTCCTGGGTGGTCATCCTGACCGTGTTGCGCAGAATCCTCGGCGCGTCGCTGTCGGATCCGTATCGTTCTCCGGCTGCCACTGTGACGGCGTTGGCCGCCGAGTCCACAGCAGCCTCGTAGCCCGCTGTGTAGCTTTCCCCGGCGTCCTGGGCCGCCTGCTCGCTGTTGTCACGCTCCAGCGTGGCGAAGATGGAGTCCGACAGCTCGCCCACGCCCCACTCGATGACCGGGCCCGCGACGGGGTACCTGTCGGCCACCCGTCCCACCGCCTCGTCCAGGACGACACCCGTCCAGTCCTGAACCATCGTGACGCGGTCGTTGTGTTGCTGATCGCCCGCGATTCCCTCCTCGAAGATCGCATTGGCTCGGGCCTCGCTCATGATCCCCGCGATCTGCGCCCCCGGGGCCACGGCCTGCGAGACGGTCTCCTCCAGTCCCATGCCCGGGGGCAGTTCCGCAGTCATGGCATGGTCGAGGGCGAGAGTCGTGTACGCCTGCTGGGCTCCGGTGACGATCCCGTGCGCGTCCTGGTCGCGCCCCAACTGCGAGAGGAAGGCGGCGATCTCCTCCGGCTCCCCCAGTGTGACGAGCCCCTCCGCCGCATCGTTGATCTCCATCCGCGTCAACTGCGCCTGAAAGTCCCCCATATATGCCGCCGTCATCGTGGCCAGTTCGGGGCGGAGGGTGGCGAAGGCGCCGTTGTCCGCGATCAGGGCGGCGTCGTCCGCGGCGAACTTGTCGAACACCAGCTCGGTGATCCGTTCACCGCCGCGCGTGAGGTGGAGCTCGGTCGGGCGCTCGCCGGCCGGGACGCCGGTCGTGGCGGCCTGGAGCGCGGCGCCGAAGCCCTCGTGCGACGACGGGAGGTCCACAGCGGTCGTCGGGCTGATCTGCATCGTCATCTGCGACCAGTCACGCTCGTCGATGAGGTACTCCAGCCGGTCGTTCCCGCCACCCGGATCGAGGTAGGACGTGGCCACGGAGGGCTGGTCGCCCATGATGCCGAGCATGGCGTCCATCGGGTCGGCCCTGAACCACTCCAGGTCCTCCTCGTCCAGTCCGTCGACCCCCTGGTCGTCGCCGGACTGGAGCCAGAAGTCCGGGTCGCCGCCCACGGCGGGGTCCTCGGCGGCGCGGATGTGGTCCGCGAGGTCGTGCAGCAGCCGGGCCGGGTACTCCGCCTCCCCGGAGCCCATCACGCTCGCGAGCAACTGGTACCCCCGCACGTCGCTCTCGGTCAGCCCCTCCACCTGGTACTCCGCGCGCCCGGCCTCGTCCAGCTCGGACATGAACCGGGTGTAGAACTGCTCCCCGTCCGTCCGCGACCAGCCCGGCCCCAGCGTCGTCACGTCGGTGCCGGTCGCCAGCAGCGTTCTCATGTGGTCCTGGATGGTGAGGAAGTCCCGTCGGGTGTCGCCCTCGCCGCCCGCGACCTGACCGGCGATCTGGGCGGACAGGTTGACGAACCCCTCCCCGCCGAGGCCGTCCAGCATCTCCCGCGCGAACTCCGGGTCGGACGCCTCCAGTTCCATCAGCCGGATGAGCTCGGCCCGCTCCCGCGCCGACAGTTCCTCGCCGCCGGCCAGCCTGGCGGCCAACTCCTGTGCGCGGCCCGCCAGTACCTCGTCCGTGGTGTCCTCGGCGCCGCCGTTGAAGATGCCCGCCTGCCTGCCGTCGGTCTCCACCGTCATCCGGGTCAGCGCCCGGTGCAGACTCTCGTCGGCCTGCGTCACCGCCTCCACGGCCCGGTCCAACACGCCCTGCCACGCGCTGCGTTCGCGCTCCAGGCGGTCGGACTCCGTGTCGTTGGCCCAGTCCGGGTTCAGCAGGACCCGGCCCTCGCCGCTCACGCTGAACCGCTCGGCCCTGATGTCGGCGACGACCGTCTCCAGCGCGTCGCGCAGGCGCACCAGTTCGGCCTTGCCGTCTCTGATGACGCCCGCGAGCGCTCGGGCCTCCGTGGTGGCGGCGTCCCACTCCTGCTCGGTCACGGAGAACCGGACGCTCGCCGCGCTCGCGCTCTCTCCCACCCACAGGTCCTCGTGGCCGGGCAGCGAGGCGACCTCGTCGCGGTAGCGCCCGGCGATCTCCTCGAACCCGTTACCGGCGGCGTCCAGTTCACTCGCCGCCGTCTCCAGGACCCCGAAGTCCTGTTCCATGATCTCGGCGTAGGTCGGCACCGGCTCAGCCGCTTCCGTCGATGAGGCCGAGCTGCCGCAGCTGGTACTGGGTCTCCAGCTCGCCGCCCGCGAAGCTTGTCGAGGTGCCGCGCAGCGCGTCCGCCTCGGCCCGCACCTGCGTCGTCAGCCGCTCCACCTTGCCGGACCAGGTGTCGGCGACCGCCTGGAGGCCGGTGGCCGACGCCCACCCGCTCATGCGGGCCGCCGCCTGTTCCAGCTCCTCCACCGGCCGGTTGCCCTCCCGGCGGGCGTCCGGAAGCAGTTCCCTCTCCAGGTAGTCGGCGGCCGTCCGCTGCGCGTCCGATCTGACCGTCAGCCGATCGTTCCCCCCGCCGCCACCCGAGGAGTTGAGCCGGGTGCGGATCTGTTCCTCTCGGGCCTCGGCCTGTAACTGGGCCCACTCTTCATCGAACGCCGACACGGAACCCCCCATGGGAACTGCGGAACGTCACGACGATCTTACGCCGGGGATCGGGCCCGTCAGAACGAACGAGACGCGACCATGCCCAGGAAGGCGGCCCAGGCCTCGTCACGTGTCACGATGACCGGCCCGCTGTCGCCCTGCTTGGTGTCGCGCACGGGCACTGCTCCGGGCATACCGTCGGCCACTCCCACGCACGCGTTGCCACTACCCCCCGAGTAGCTGGACGTGCGCCAGACGAGGTCAGTCATGACGAGTATTCCTTTACCAGTTGTTCAATGAGCCGCATCGTGTCGCGAACTCCCATGGACTCCGCGCGCATCCGATCGTATGCCTGCCGGGCAAACTCTCCTCGCGCCTCGTCTTCGCTCATCTGTCCACCCAGAGCGGTGTCTCCGAACAGCAACCGGCTTCCGTCCGGCTGTTGCAGCAAGATCATGGGTTCGACCGACGCCGGAGCCCCTGCCCGGAAGGGATGGACTTGAACGTTGACCATGGGGCGAGCGGCTACTTCGGTGAGTTTGGTCATCTGCTCGCACATGACACGCGGACCCCCGACGACCGTGCGAAGTGCCGCCTCGTGCAGCACCACCCATAGGCGCGGGGGGCGGTCTTTGAACAAGATGGCCTGCCGTTGCAACCGGTTTTTCACCAACGCAGAGATGTCCTCCCTACTGGCCGCAGGGTCATACGATTCGAAAACAGCCCTGGCGTACTCGGCCGTCTGGAAAATCCCCGTGATCACACTGGGCGCGTAGTCGAGGATCTCCACGGCCGTGCGCTCAAGTTGAGTGAACGGGACGAACCAACTCGGGTGCCCACGTTCCAGCAGCCTGCGGCGCAACCGGACGAACATGCCGTCGGTGCCCAGCACGAGGTCACACTTCGCCGCGAACTCCTCCGAGGGGATCTTCCGTCCCGCCTCGACTCTCGACACGTGACCCTGGCTGCACCCCACGCCTGTACCGAGCTGGCTCTGCGTCAGCTTTCGGGCAAGACGGGCCCTCATGACCTCCTCACCGAAATACTCAAGATCAGACATGTCTTCGCCGGTGGCCGACATCGCATCCTCGCTGACCTGCCACTACGCGCCGAATCCGACGATTCGGCCCGCACCCGTTATGCCTACGCGGCAGACATACCCATCGCGGACCCGCTCAGTCTGCTCTACTCCTCACAGAACGCAACCGATCCGGTACACGGAGGTCACCCCCATGACTCTGAACATCGCGGAGGAGCCCCGGCGCTCGCCCAAGGCCGAGGCCATGGACGCGCTCCAGGCGCTCAAGATCGCGCTGGACAAGCACGCCATCCTGCTGCCCACGCTCGAACTGGACACCTACAGCAGCCTCGTGCCCACCCCGCTGATCGCCCTGGGCCGCTGCAACGCCCAGACCGCCCGCGCGCTCGCCGCCGTGCTGGAGGCCGCCCATGTCCGCTGACGCGCTCGACGTGGGCGCCTACGTCCGGGACACGGCGCGCGGCGTCGAGGGGACCGTGGAGCGCATCGCCGTGTACACCGTGGTGATCAGGCGCTCCGACGGCTCCCCTCACTACGCCGACATCGATCACATCGTGGTCCTCCGCGCCGCCAGGGCGTAGCCCACCTCAGGGAAGCGGGGTCCCGGTGATCGTGGTGCCGGTGGTGCGGCCGTAGTTGTCGAACGAGCCGAAGCCGAGGCGTCCGCCGGTGAACGCGGTGTCGGTGGCGGTCATCAGCGGGGTGTCGGCGCCGTCCATGTAGACCTCGGTGCGGCCGGTCTCGGCGCAGAAGTCGACGCGGATGTCGTGCCAGTCGGTGTCGTCGATGGCCGGTGGGGCGCCCTCGTCCACGCCGTTCCACTGGTCGTCGGCGCGCAGCCGGTCGGCGTCGTTCACCACGAAGATGCCGTTGTGCGGGTAGATCGTGTTGTCCTGCGACAGGTGCACGTAGGAGAACCGGGTCGGTGAGCGGTAGTTGTAGATGAGTACGACGTCGCGGTCGTTCCGGGCGACCGGCTCGTCGATGCGGACGCTGGCCTCGTGGCGGAACGACCCGTACTCCGGGCCCGCGGTGAGGACGGCGTACTCGAACGGGCGGCGCGGGCCCTCGGGTTGCTCGCCCCGCTCGGTCTGGATGACCTCGCCGTTCTCGAAGGCCCAGCGGGACGGCGTCAGCGGTGCCCAGTCGTCGGCGTCCGCCACGTCGGTGGTGACGGTGTCGCCGAGGTCGCACCCGGAGCCCGTCCCGCCGCCTCCGGTCGCCGCGGTCACCCGCCAGATGGTGCCGTTGGCCTTGGACAGCAGGTAGAGGCGGCCCTCGGCGTCCTGGCCGAAGCGCAGGTCGGCGCGGTTGTTCCCGGCCAGTTCGCGCATCGTCGTGGGATTGCCCGCCGCGTCGACCAGGCCGACCTGGTGGAAGGGGGCGCGGTCGGCGCCGCGTCGCATCTCGGCCGCCTCGGCGAAGCGGATCTCGCCGCTGACGATGTCGCCGAAGAGGTACTTCCCGTCGAGCGAGGGGTAGGTGTCACCGCGCGAGACGAAGCCGCCGACGAGGGAGACGCCGGAGTTCCGGCCGACGGAGAGCACCGGATAGGTGTAGCCGTACCGCTCGTCGTCCGGGGGCAGCGGGTAGACGTGACCGGGGTCGGACTTCTTGAAGAGGAAGCCGCCCTCGCGCTCGTTCCACCCGAAGTCGTCGCCGGGCAGCACCTCGTAGACGGAGTCGACGGACCGCTCGCCGATCATCCCGACGAACATCCGGCCGTCGGCCGGGTCCCAGCTGAAGCGGTGCGGGTTCCGCAGCCCCATGGCGTAGACCTCGCCGAGGGCGTCCGGGTCGCCGACGAACGGGTTGTCGGCGGGGATGCCGTACGCGCCGCCGGGGCCGTCGCTCCCGGCCGGGTCGATCCGCAGGATCTTGCCCTGGGGCTGGCCCGGATCGCCGGGCCTGGTGGTGAAGTTGGGCACCTCGTCGCCGTCGCCCGAGGCGATGTACAGCAGGCCGTACTCGGCGTCGCCCGGCTGGGCGAGCGGGTGGAAGGAGATCTGCTGGAGCCCGTGCAGGAAACGGCTGTAGCCGACGCGCAGCACCTCGCGGCGGGTGCCGGAGAACGTGTCGGCGGCCGGGTCGTCCGCGATCCACTCCGTGATCACGCCGTGCACCCGGGTGTCCGGCGGCGGGGTGTGGGTGGGTGTCGCGGTGGTGAGGGCCTCGCCCGCCTCGGTGTGGACGGTGTAGAAGGTGCCGTTGGCCGCGAACTCCGGGTGGAACGCGACGAATCCGAGGCCGGTGCCCAGGCTGGGCTGGCGCACGAAGTCGGGGAAGGTGGCCGCCGCGTCCAGGTAGGTGGTGTGCGCGCCGCTCTCCTCGTCCACCAGGTACAGCGGGCCGTTGAGGTCGGGAACGGCCAGGCGTCCCGAGCCCTGCCCGTCGGCGGCGGGCAGCTCGGAGACGTAGTTGATCCTGGCCTCGCTGCCCGCGCCCGTGGTGGGCAGGTCGGCGACCTCCTCCAGGCGCAGCGTCACGTCGGAGGGGAGCGGGGTCTCGGGGATGGGGGTCTCGATCGGCTGGTCGCCGGTGTCCACGACGTCGCAGTCGCCCGCGTCGCCGCTGGGCACGCGGAGATTGGCGCTGTGCGCGTCGACGGCGATGTCGTCGATGAGCAGGCGGCCGTCGCCGGTGGCGCCGTTGATCGCGAGGAAGCGGTCGAGCGCGGCGGTCGGGGACTGGCGGAAGGCGAAGTCGAGGGCGTCGTCCACCGGCAGGCGGGTGGTGGTGCGGTAGGGGCCGCCGCGGCTGTACATCGCGAGCCGGTCGGTCTCGTTGTCGGCGACCATCCACACGCACTGCCAGGCGTCGGCGGGCCAGGTGCCGACGGTGCGGAACCGGTCGCCGTCGCGGACGCCCAGGTCGGTGGAGTTCTGGCTGTTGGCCTGCACGCGCATGTCGGCGAACGCGGCGGGGTCGGCCACGTCGGTGAGGCCGAGCGAGGTGTCGAGGAGGCCGTCGCGGTGCATGCGGAAGAAGACGGTGCCGACCGAGCCGTCGGCGATGCCCGGCACCGGGCGGTCGGCGGCCTGGTCGGCGCCGGTCATCTCCATGACGCGGTTGGGGGCGGCGGGGCCGGTCGGGTCGTCCAGGACCCGGGCGGCGGTGCCCGCGCGCCACCCGTCCTGCCCGTCCAGGGCGCCGGCCCGGTAGCCGCCGGACTCCTCGAAGCCCACGACCTCGGCGAAGGCGGGCGCCGGATTCCCGGTGGTGGCCGTCGTCGGCGCGACGTGGATGCTGTCCAGGTGGGTGTCGCCGGAGGGAGGCTCGTCCGGGTCGTTGAGCAGCAGGAACGTCTCCAGCGGCGCGTCGCCGCCGGTGCGGAAGGCGAAGTCGGTTTGGCCGTCGGGGCCTTGGGCCGGGCGCGGGGTGCCGTCGGCTCCCGCGACGTGGACCCGGTAGGTGTCGGCCGCGTTGTCGACGGTCAGCCACAGGCCGTAGCGCTCGCCGTCCGCCACGGTCACGTCCAGCACGCGCTCCCCGGCGCCGTCGCGGGCGACGAGCCCGCGGGCGTCCAGGGTGAGGTGGGGGCCGAAGTCGTCCAGGTCCAGGGGGTCGCCGGTGGTGTCGGCGCCGAGGCCGGGTGAGGTGTCGGCGCTCAGCCCGATGTTCAGGGCGGTGGCCGCCAGGTCGTCGGTGACCAGCTCCCAGAAGACGGTGCCGGTGGCGTCCGCGGGGACGGCCAGGTCGTCCAGGACCGCGTAGGCGTTGCCGCGGTACTGGACGGGCACCTCCTGCTCGGAGAGGAAGATCGTCAGCGCCTTGCCGGAGAGCGAGGCGGGGGCCTCGTCCGAGGCCACCGCCCCGTCCGGGGCGCCGGGGGTGTTGACGAACCACGGGCCCTGGGTGCGCAGGCTGCCGTTCGCGTAGTCGTCGAAGACCGCGAGCGGGGTGAAGCCGTCCGCGGCGGGGGCGGGTGGCGACTCGGCGGCGCCCTGGCCCGCGCTGAGCAGGGTGGCCACCAGCGCGCCCGCCACCGCCGTGGGGAGGAGCCCTCGCCCGCCCCGTGCCCTTCCTCGACCGCGTCCTTGTCCGCTGAACATCCGCATTCCTCTCGACAGCGTCGTCGTCGGTTCCGTGCAGGGGCCGCGCGGCGGGGGTCAGCCCTCGCCGCTGAGCGAGGGCTCGGCCGGCCGGCCGCCGAGGTACAGCTCGGAGAGCTGCGGGTCGGCGAGGAGTTGGGGCGCGGGGCCGCTGATGTGGACCCGGCCGAGGTCGAGAACGCAGCCGAGGTCGGCCGTCTCCAGGGCGCGGCGGGCGTTCTGCTCGACCAGCAGCACCGCGGTCCCGGCGTCGCGCATCCGCGCGACCTGCGCGAAGACCGTGGCGGTGGTCTTGGGGTCCAGGCCCATGGACGGCTCGTCCAGGAGCACCACCGCGGGGTCCACCATCAGCGAGCGGGCGAACTCGACCTGCTTCTGCTGCCCTCCGGAGAGCAGCCCGGCGAGCTGCTTCCAGCGCTCGCCCACGACGGGGAAGAGGTTCCGGACGAACTCCACCCGTTCCGCGATCCGCTCCTTGTCCCTCAGGGTGTACGCGCCGAGCAGCACGTTCTCGGCGACGGTCATCTCCCGGAAGACGCTGTGCCCTTGCAGCACGTGGGCGAGGCCGGAGGCCAGCATCTGCTGGGGCCCCTGCCCGGTGACGTCCCGGCCTCCGACGAGGACCCGGCCGCCGCGCGGCTTGAGCAGGCCGCTGGCGACCTTGAGCACGGTGGACTTGCCCGCGCCGTTGGGCCCGACCAGGCACACCACGGTGCCGGGCGGCACCTCGATGGTCAGGCCGCGCAGCACCATCGCGGCGCGGCCGTATCCGGCGTGGACGTCGTCGAGGACGAGCAGCGGCGCGGGCGTGCCCTCGGGGGTCGGCTCAGATGCCAAGGTAGGCCTCCAGCACTCGCGGGTCGGCCCGCACGGCCGACGGCGGGCCCTCGGTGATGGGGCGGCCCCGGTCGAAGACGATGACGTGGTGGGACAGGCTCATGACCATGTCCATGTTGTGTTCGACGACGAGGAACGTCTTGCCCTCGGCGTTGAGTTCGCGGATCAGGGTGCCGATGCGGCCGATGAGGGCGGGGTTCACACCGCCCGCGGGCTCGTCCAGCATGATGGTCTCCGGGTCGCCCATCAGGACCCCCGCCAGCTCCAGCAGCTTTTGCTGGCCGTAGGAGAGGGTTGCGGCCTCGGCGTTCTCCAGGTGGTCGATGCCGACGCGCACCAGCAGCCGCCTGGCCTTCTCGATGTCCTCCGGTTGCCGGGCGCCGGCGAGCAGGTCGCGCAGCCGGGTGCGGCGCACGGCGACGAGCATGTTCTCCAGCACGGTCATGCGCGGGAAGACGCGGCAGAGCTGGAAGCTGCGGCCGATCCCGGCGCGGGCGACGCGGTGCGGGGGCCTGCCGGTGATGTTCCGCCCGCGGTAGGTGACCGTTCCCGCGTCCGGCCTGATCATCCCGGTGACGCAGTTGAAGAAGGTGGTCTTGCCGGAGCCGTTGGGGCCGATCAGTGCGTTGATCTCGCCGTGCCGGAAGGTGACGGTGGCGCTGTCGACGGCGCGCACGCCGCCGAACGACTTGGTGAGCTCCACGGTCTCCAGGCCGCGTGGGGGCGTGGTCATCGGTCCTCCTCCTTCGCGCCGTCGCCCGCCGTCATGTTCCTTTCCAGCAGTTCGGCGGCGGTCATCTCGCGGATGGAGGAGTCCTGGGGGCCGAACCTCCTGACCAGGTCCCGGGCCGCGGGGATGATCCCGTCGGGGGTGAAGAGGACGACGACGCCCAGCAGCACGGCGGTGGCGACCAGGTGGAGCTGGGTGTCGCCGAACTCCAGCTTGAAGTACTCCAGGGCGCTGCCCACGATCAGCGCGCCCAGCAGCGGCCCGTAGAGGTGCCGCACCCCGCCCAGCAGCGCCATCAGCACCATGTAGGCGCCGAGCAGGATGGAGAACTGGAAGATCGGGTCCAGGTCGCCGAACCACAGGGCGTACAGGCCGCCCGAGAGGCCGGTGAAGAACGCGGAGACCAGGTAGGCGACCAGCTTGTAGTTCCGGGTGGGCACGCCCAGCGCCTGGGCCTTGTCCTCGTCCTCCCGCACGGCCTTGAGCCCGGCGCCGAACCGGGAGCGGTCGATCGCCCACCACACCAGGAGCATCGCCGCGAGCAGCGCGACGAAGAGGTAGAAGAACCTCCGGTGGTGCTCGGGCCGCAGCAGGTCGGGGAACGGGCGGGGCACGACCAGCCCGTTCGAGCCGCCGGTGAAGTCCTTCCACGCCTGCGAGACCAGCAGGAGGATCAGGACGAACGCGATCGAGACGATGACGAAGGACGCGCCGCGCACCCGCAGCGCCGCGATGCCGACGGGGATGGTGATGAGGAAGACGATCACGCCGGCGCCCAGCCAGGCGGCGAACGGCGACCAGGAGAGGTCGCGGATCAGCAGACCGGTGCCGTACGCGCCGAGTCCGAAGAACGCCGCGTGGCCGAGCGAGATGTAGCCGGTGAAGCCGCCCATGAAGTTCCACGCGGTGGCGGTGCAGGCGTAGGACGCGACGACGACACCGGCGGAGAGGACGTAGGGGTTGGGGGCCATGTCCGGGAAGGACAGGATCAGGGCGGCGGCGGCCAGGAACGCGGCCAGCCGCAGAGCCCCGCCGAGGGTGACCCGGGCGCGCGGCGACGTGCCGCCCCGGCGCCGCCGCTCCCCGCCGGGCCCGGCCGTCGCGGTGGTGGGCGGGGTCCCGTGGGTGTCAGAAGCGTTGGGCAAGGCGGCCTCCGAAGAATCCCTGCGGGCGCAGCATCAACGTCGCGAAGAGGGCGACATAGAACAGCGTCTGCGCCCAGGTGGTGCCCAGTTCGACCTGGAGGAGGCTCTGCCCGATGCCCAGCACCATGGCGGCGATCGCCGTGCCCGGCACGGACCCGAGGCCGCCCACGACGATGATCGCCATCAGCGGGCCGACCCAGTGCCAGTGCAGCGAGGGGTAGATGGTGGCGTCCAGCGCCAGCGCGGTGCCGCCGACCGCGGCGGTGGCGAGGCCGAGCCCGAAGCCGAGCCCCGCGACGCGGTCGGTCCTGATGCCGACCAGCGCGGCGGCCTCCCGGTGCTGGATGGTGGCGCGCAGCGCGTGGCCGAACCGGCTCTTCTTCAGCAGCAGGTACAGCAGCGCGAGGGAGACCGCGGCGAGCCCGAAGGCCACCAGCTTGACCACCGCGACGCGGGCGCCGAAGAACTCGATGTTGGAGCCGGAGTAGGGCAGTTGGACGCGCCGCTGGGTGCCGCTCCAGGCGAGGCCGATCAGGCCCTCGATGAACAGGGCGATGGCGAACGTCAGCAGCACCGACATCATGGTCAGCGTGGCCGGGCGCAGCCGGGTGATCAGGAGCCGCTGCATGCCGACGCCGACCACGAAGAACAGGGGCACGGTGAGGAAGAGCGAGAGCAGCGGGTCCATGCCGGTTCGCTCGTTGAAGTACCAGGCCAGATAGGCGGCGAGGATCAGGAACGCGGAGTGGGCGATCATCACCACGCGCATCACGCCGAAGTACAGGGTCAGCCCGGCCGCGAGGAGGGCGTAGAGCCCGCCGAGGAGGACCCCGAGCACGAGGCTCTGGAAGAGCAGGGATCCGGACACGGCGCGCTCACCACTCCGGCTTGGGGTGGAGGAACTCGGCCTCGGCGGCGTCCGCGGGGAGCACGATCCGTATGCCGCCGTCCACGTACTGCTGGATCATGTGGGCGCTCTGCGGGCGGCCCCGGTCGTCCCAGGAGAGCGGCCCGACGACGGTCTCCACCTCGTTCTCCCGCAGCCAGTCGATCAACTGCTGCTGGCATTCGCCCTGTTCGGCGCAGCCCACGGCCTCGACGGCGGCGGCGACGACCTGGCCCGTGGTGAAGGCGTTGGCCTCGTCCTCGGCGGGCGGGTTGCCGTGCGTCTCGGTGTACCGCTCGACGAACTCGACGTTGGAGGGCCAGGGGGCCTCGGGGGTGTAGCCGGTGGGGGCGAGGATGCCCTCGGTCCGCTCGCCGATCGCGGCGGAGAACTCGGGGTTGGTCGGCGCGGTGGAGAACGCCGCCAGCTGCGGCTGGTAGTCGAGCTGCTGGAGCGCGACGATGAGGTTGACGGCGTCCTGGTACTGCGTGCCGCCGATCACGACGTCCGCCCCCGAGTCGCTGATCTTCGCGGCGATGCTGGAGAAGTCGGTGGTGTTGGGCGGGTAGACCTCGTCGACCAGCACGTCGAGACCGGCCTCGGCGAGCTTGTCCCGCAGGCCGTAGGCCGTGCCCTGGGCGAACGGGTCGTCCATCGCCGCGACCGCGACGGTCTGCGGGCGTTCCCCCTCGGGCAGCGAGAGGATGTGCTCGGCAAGGTGGTTGTAGTGGTCGTCAGCGATGGCGGGGGCGGCGTAGAAGAGGTTCTCGAAGCCCTGGTCGAAGACCTCGGCGGCGGCGCCCGCGGGCTCGACGAAGAGCATGCCGTACTCGGAGGCGACGCGGGCGCTGGGCACCACCAGGCGGGTGGAGAACGGGCCGAAGACCAGGTCCACCTGGTCCTGGGCTATCAGCGCCTCGTAGTCCTGGACCACCCGGTCGGCGTTGGACTGGTCGTCGAGGATCTTGAGTTCGACCTCGCGGCCGAGCAGCCCGCCGTCGGCGTTGACGCTCTCGGCCCACGCCTCGTAGCCGCGCTGCACGCCCTTGCCCGGCTCGGAGAAGTCACCGGTGAGGGGGAGGGAGACGCCGATGGTGATGGTGTCGTCCGAGCCCCCGCCGCCGGAGTCGCCCGAGCAGGCGGTGAGGAGGAGGACGCATGCGGAAAGCGTGGCCGCGAGGCCCACCGCGGGCCGGTTCCACTGGGGCATGAGGTGACTCTCCCTGCTTCTTCGCCCATGGGACCTCATGGGCAGGCCGCTGCTGCCACGTTGAGTGAGTAAGCGCTTTCGCAAGCGCTTGCGGTACCGTACGGGCAACTCAGCAGCGTGGCAATGGTCACAACGAAAGACGGTGGTTCTCGATGGCCCGAGGCGTCCGCGGGGAGGGGACCGCGGGGCGCGCGGGTGCGCCGCGGCTGCTCGATGTGGCGGAGCGGGCCGGGGTCTCCCTCGCCACCGCGTCGCGCTCGCTGCGCGGCAGGGACGGCGTCTCGCCCGAGGTCGCCGCCCAGGTCCGCGCCGTCGCCGCCGAGATGGGCTATGTCGCCAACCCGCACGCCAGCACCCTCGCCGGCGGGGTGACCCAGGTGGCGGGGCTCGTCGTCTACGAGATCGGCGACCCGTACTTCTCGGAGATCGCCAGCGGTGCCGTCCGGGTCGCCGCGGAGAACGGCTGGACCGTCCAGATCAGCCACACGGCGCGCGAACCCCGCGCGGAACTGGCCCAGATCAGGCTGCTGCGCGCCCACCGGGTGGGCGCGATCGTGATGGCGGGCTCCGGGTATGTCGACCGGGCCGACGAGGAGGGCGCCGGGCGCGCCCTGCTCGACTACCAGAGCTCGGGAGGGCGGGTCGCCGTCATCGGGCGGCACCACCTGCGCTGCGACGCGGTCCTGCCCGACAACCGGGCGGGCGGCGCGACCCTCGCGGAGCATCTGCTCGCGCTCGGGCACCGGCGCATCGCCATCGCCGCGGGTCCGGCGCGTCTGACCACCATCCACGACAGGCTCGACGGCATCCACCAGGCCCTCGCCGAACGGGGGTTGGACCCGGGCGCGGTGCCCGTGGAGCCCGGCGCGTTCACCCGCGAGGGCGGCCGGGACAGCACGGAGCGCATCCTGCGCGACCACCCGGGGACCACCGCGATCATCGCGCTCAACGACGCCATGGCCACCGGCGTTCTCTCGGTCCTGCGGGAACGCGGCATCCCCGTGCCGGGGCGGGTCTCGGTGGCCGGGTTCGACGACATCCAGGTCGCGCAGGACCTCTCCCCCGCGCTGACCACGGTCGCCCTGCCCATGGCCGACATGGGGGCGGCGGCCCTGGAGATGGTCCTGCGCCCGCGGTCCGCGCGCCCCCGCCGCAAGACCACGGGTCACCGGCTCAGGGTGCGTGACTCCACGGGCCCGGTCCCGGCGTAGGGTTCCGGGCGTGACCGAGCCCTCCTATCTGCGCGACACCCGCGCCTCCTACGACACCGTCGCCGCCGACTACGCCAGGCTCGTGCCCGCCGCGTTCGCCCGCGACGCCTGGGGGCGCGCGATGCTGGCAGCCTTCGCCGAGCTGGTGTGGGAGGCCGGCGACGGCCCGGTCGCCGACGTGGGGAGCGGTCCCGGACATGTGACGGCGCATCTGCGCGCGCTGGGCCTGGACGCGTTCGGCGTGGAGCTGTCCCCGGGCATGGTCGCCGTGGCCCGTCGGGACCACCCGGGCCTGCGGTTCGACGTCGGGTCGATGACGGATCTCGACCTGGCGGACGGCGAACTCGGCGGCATCGTCGCCTGGTACTCCGTCATCCACCTGCCGCCCGAGGTGCTGCCCGCGGTGTTCGACGAGTTCGCGCGGGTGCTGGCCCCCGGGGGCCATCTGCTGCTCGGCTTCCACGTCGGCGACGAACGACGGCACAAGGACGAGGGATACGGCGGCCACGCGATGTCGCTCGACGTCTACCTGCTGCCGCCCGACCGCCTCGCCGAACTGGCCACCCGCGCCGGGCTCGTCCCGCACGCCCGCCTGCTCATCGAGCCGGCCGTCCCCGGCGGGACCCCGGGCGCCTGCCTCCTGCTCCACAAGCGGGACGCGGCCTGAGCCTGAGCTCAGTTGCTCCAGCTGCGCAGGATGGCTGCGACGGAGGCTGCGGTCGATTCGGGGCGTTTGAGTTCGGTCGCGAGGGCGGTGACGCCGTTCTGGGTGAGTTTGGCGTCGATGCCGGTGGCGGTGAGGTAGCCGTGGGCGACCGCGACGGCGACCCGGAGGTTGGAGCGTTCGAGCCATTGCAGCCTGCCCAGGGTGTGGGCCAGTGCCGCGGCGCGGGCGTAGGCGCCGTGGTAGATGTCCTGTCCGGCCAGGACGGCCTGGTGCCGCTCCACGGCCGCGACCGGCACGCCGTAGTCGTCCGGCGCGGGGTCGTCCTGTCCGGCGCGGCGCGCGACCTCGAGGATCCAGGTCAGGTCGATGTGGAGGGTCACGCAGTGGCCTCGATCTCGTCGATCAGGTCGCCGTAGGTGTCCAGGACTTCCTGGGCACCGGCCAGGAAGGTGTCGCGGAGCTTCTCGTTGTCCGCCCGGATCAGCCGCTCCACGTACTCGTTGACCGGCAGATGCCGTGTCTCGGCGGCCTGGCGGGCCATCTCGGCGGTGGCCTCTTCGAGCCGGAGGTTCACTTGTGTCTTCGCCATACCGGGAAGCTATCACCTGATAGCACAGCCGGGTAGCAGGTGATAGCAGCCCTTGAGGAGCCGGTCACACGGAGCCGCGGAGGTGGTCGCGGTGGCGAAGCTTCCGGTCACCCCGTGAGGCGTTGCTTCCGTCGTCGGACGACGAGGAGGTGGCGCTCCTTGCGGCCGACCTCGACGAGGGTGGTGTCGTTGCCCAGGGGCCGTCACGGGGAGCGGCCCTCGACGCGGTCGCACACGATCAGCACCGAGGAGACCGGGGCGGGGTGCCGGGCCCTCATGGGGCTGCCGACGGCGTCGCGTCCTTGGTGGCCAGCACGGCCGCGAGCCGCTCCAGGGCGGCGGGGAGCGCCCAGTAGTACACCCAGGTCCCGCGGCGTTCGCAGTCGATGAGCCCCGCCTGCCGCAACTGCTTCAGGTGGTGGGAGATCGTCGGCTGGGACAGTTCGAACGCCGGAGTCAGCTCGCACACGCACACCTCCCCGCCCGCGCGGGAGGCGATCATCGACAGGAGCCGCAGCCGCACCGGATCGCCCAGCGCCTTGAACACCTTCGCCAGATCCGCCGCCCGGCCCTCGTCCAGCGGCCCGGCGGCCAGCCGGGAGCAGCACCCGCCCGCGCCGCCGTCCTCGCCGAGCACCCAACGAACGTCGATACAACGGAGAGGGAGGCAGCCCATGACCGCGGAACAGAGCACCGGGCATAGCGCCGAGGGGGCCGACGGGCACAACGGCCTGCGGGAGGCCGTGCGCGAGCGCTACGCCGCCGCGGCCCTGAAGGTCTCCGTCGAGGGCGGGAGCCCCTGTTGCGACCCGGAGGCCACCGAACGCGACGAGCGCTTCGGCTCCACGCGCTACACCTCGGGCGAGCGCGACACCCTCCCCGCCGAGGCCGTCGCCGAACTCAGGGCGGGCGAGAGGGTGCTGGACCTGGGTTCGGGCGGCGGCATCGACGTGCTGCTCTCCGCCCGCCGCGTGGGCCCGACCGGCAGGGTCTACGGCCTGGACATGACCGAGGAGATGCTCGCCCTCGCCCTGGCCAACAAGGCGAAGGCGGGCGCGGACAACGCCGAGTTCCTCAAGGGCGCCATCGAGGCCATCCCGCTGCCCGCGAACTCCGTCGACGTCGTCATCTCCAACTGCGTCATCAACCTCTCCACCGACAAACCCGCCGTCTTCGCCGAGACCTTCCGCGTCCTGACCCCCGGCGGCCGGATCGGCGTCTCCGACGTCGTCGCCGATGACACGCTCACCCCCGCGCAGCGTGCCGAACGGGGCGACCACGTCGGCTGCATCGCGGGCGCCTTGTCGTTCGCCGAGTACCGGAGGGGCCTTCAGGCCGCGGGGTTCACCGAGGTGAGCATCACCCCGACCCACCAGGTCGCCGACCGCATGCACTCCGCCCTCGTCCGCGCCACCAAGCCTGTCGCCGAGCCCACCGCCCAGCCCTCCGCCGAAGCGGGCGTCGCCGCGGCGCCCTGACCGCTCCTCCGGACCATTCGTCCGAGAAGGCTACGCTTCGGGTGACCCGAACGACGCGGCCGACGGAGGCTCGGCGGATGGACATCGACAGCTCGACGGCGCACGCGGCCCGGGTATGGAACTTCTGGCTCGGCGGCACGGAGTGGTACGGCGCGGACAAGGAGGCGGGCGAGCAGATCACCCGCACCTGTCCCGGCATCGTGCGGACGGCCCGTTGCCAGAGGATGTTCCTCGCCCGCGCCGTCCGCTTCCTCGCGGGCGAGGCGGGGATACACCAGTTCCTCGACCTGGGCTCGGGCCTGCCCACGGTGGACAACACCCACGAGGTGGCCCAGCGCGTGGCGCCCGAGTGCCGCGTCGTCTACGTCGACAACGACCCGCTGGTCCTGGCGCACGCCCGCGCGCTGCTCACCAGCACCCCCCGGGGCAGGACCGCGTACATCGACGCGGATGTGCGCGCCCCGGAGGACATCCTCGAACAGGTCGCCCGGATCCTGGACTTCACCGAGCCCGTCGCCGTGACCATGCTGGGCATCCTCGGGCACATCCCCGATGAGGACCGGCCGGGCGACATCGTGCGCCGCGTCCTCGACCCACTGCCGCGCGGCAGCCATCTGGCGGTGAGCGACGGCACCGACACCAGCGCCACGCTCAACGCCGCCACCACCGGCTACAACGCCCGCCTGGCGGGCGGCTACACGCTGCGCCGCCCCGAGGAGGTCGCCGGGTTCTTCGAGGGCCTGGCCCTTCTCCCTCCGGGGGTGGTCACCGTCGACCGCTGGCGGCCAAAGTCCCCGCCCCCCGGAGTGGAGCGCCCGGTGGACGCCGTCTGCGGACTCGCCGTCAAGCCGTGACGGCATGGTGAGCCTGCGGGTCCTCACGGGGGACGACTGGCCGCTGTGGCGCGAGGCCCGCCTCGCCGCGCTGGCCGACGCGCCGCACGCGTTCAAGGCCCGGCTCGGTGACTGGCCGCGCGGCGGGGAGGAGCGCTGGCGCGCCCGCCTGACGCTGCCCGGCGCGCACAACGTCGTCGCCCTGCGGGACGGCCGCCCCGCAGGAATGGCCGGCGGCGTCCCCGGCCAGGGCGGCGCGGTCGAGCTGAGGTCCCTGTGGGTCGGCCCGGGGGCGCGCGGCCAGGGCGTCGGGGACCGGCTGATCGGCGAGGTCGAGGCGTGGGCCCTGCGGTCGGGCGCCACCACGCTGAGGCTGGCGGTGCTCCCGGACAACGCCCCCGCCGCCGCCCTCTACCGCCGCCACGGCTTCGTCCCCACCGGCGGACTCGGGGACCTGCTGCCCGACGGCGTGAGCAGGGAACGGCTGATGGCCAAGCCGCTCGGCCGACCGCCGGACCGCGAGACGGACCACGCAAGAGGACGGTGACGTGCGCGCACGGGGCATCAACTACGACACCGGATTCCTGCCCGGAGAGGGCATCTCCCGCAGGACCTTCACCACCGAGGCGGTCCGGGACGAGATGGCCGTCATCGCCGGTGGCGCCGATCAGGCGAACCGCCCACCCGGCAGGGGCCGCCGGGCCGAACGGGCCCCGGGCGAGGGGCGTCGCGAGGCGTCCGCCCGCGGCGCCCCCCGCGGTGACTCAGCCGGTGACGGCCGTGCCGGTGACGGTGGTGCCGGACCTGGTGAGCGTGTAGGTGACCCGTTCGCCGCTCCAGAAGTGGAACGTCAGCGTCACCGTGGAGTTGTCGGTGACCTCGGCGAAGAAGGCCGAGGGCAACGTGATGGCGCCGGTCGCGTAGTCCGGCGAGAAGGCGGCGCCGAACTCCTTGTAGGACGTCCAGTTGTGCGGGCCGGCGTTGGTGCCGTCGGCGTACACCGCCTCCATGGTGGCCAGTCGGTCGCCGTGGAAGGCGGCCGGGATCACCAGGGAGCTCGTCGTGCCGGCGGCGCTCTCCAGCACCGGGGTGTCGTGGACGAGGACGTCCACGTCCCACGGGACTCCCCCGGAGAACCGCAGGGAGAGCTCGGCGTTGACGCCGTACTGCTGGCCCGCGGTCAGGCCGGCCAGGGTGGCGGCGGCGAACGTGAGCTGGTCACCGCTGACGGTGTAGTCGCTGCCGAGGACCAGGGGCCGCGAGCCGTGCACGACCGAGTCCAGGCGGTGGCCGGCGAGGTCCAGCGTGATCGTCGCGTCCGAGGGGGCCTGGGCCCTGCGGACGAAGATCTGGTCGGTGGAGGCGGTGGCCGAGTCCGTGGTCCAGCTGGAGCTCATCTGCCGGTAGAGGCTCGGGTCGTTCCACTGGAGCGTGGTGCGGTTGAAGTGCTGGCCGTTGTCCCACAGCATCGTGGTGAGCTGCCGGTCACGGGCGTAGGCGCCGAGGAACTCGAAGAACTTCAGCTTCTCGCCCTGCTGGATGGTGTCGGTGCTGCGGTCGAAGCCCAGCAGCCCGTACTCCCCGACGAGCACGGGGATGCCCTCGGCCACGAACGCCGCGTGGACGCGGTCGAAGGTGTCCGTCAGGTCCTGCCGGGTCGCCGCGTCGAAGCGGGTGGTGCCCGCGACGTTCACGCTGAACGGCCAGTAGCCGTAGAAGTGGACGGTGGCCACGAGGTTGGGGTCGTCCAGCGCGGTGAAGGTGTCGACCAGCTCGTCCACCCGGGCCTGCTCGGGCGAGGAGTGCAGGCTCGGCAGGACCAGCAGCCGGGTCGCGTTGCCGCCCCCGGAGCCGCGCACCAGCGAGTGGAAGGTGCCGTTGAGCTCGTGCATGAGCTCGGCGTTCTGGGCGTCGCCCGAACTTCCCTCGAAGGTCGGCTCGTTGATGCTCTCGAAGAGCAGCTCGGGAGGCGCGTCGCGGAAGGTCCCGGCGATCTGTTCCCAGGTCGCGGTGTACCGGGCCAGCACGGCGTCGTGCTGGGTGGGCAGGTTCATGACCCACTGCCACGAGTCGTGGTGCACGTTGATCAGGACGTGGAGGTCCTCGGCCAGCGCCCAGTTCACGACCTCCTCGACACGGGCCAGATACGCCGGGTCGATCGTGTACGAGGGGGCGGCTCCCTGGTGCTGGCCCCAGGTCACCGGGATGCGGATGCTCTCGAAGCCCTGGTCCTTGACGCCGCGCAGCAGTTCGCGGGTGACGCGCGGGTTCCCCCAGGAGGTCTCGTCGGCGCCGGTGGAGTCGAAGGTGTTGCCCAGGTTCCAGCCGGGCTGCATCGCCGCGACCGTGGACATCGCGGAGGCCGCCCCGGGCGGCGGCCCCGACCCCCCGGCCGTACCGGCGTCGGCGGCATCGGCCGCATGGGCGGCGGGCGGTATGACCACCAGGCCGAGGAACACCACCAGGGCGGTGAGCAAGCGTCGTGAACGGCTCTTCACGGTCGTCCCTTCCGTTCGAGTCGGGGAACGGCGCACCCGGCGACGGACCGCTCGCCGTGCCCGTTCCGGCCATCCGATGGGAGCGCTCCCAGCGAGCGTGGGGCCGATGCTAACTGTCGAATGCCGTTCGCATAAGGGATCGCGCGGCGACGTCCGGCGGCCCGCCTTCCCTCGTCTCTCAACGGTCGGGCCGCAGGGTCACGCGGCGCAGCCTCAGTCCCTCGCCGGTGGCGTGGAGGGCGACCGCGGGCCCCTCCCCCGCGAAGGTGTTCTCCACGGTCAGATCGGCCAGCGTGACCCGGTCCGCCGGCACGGACAGCGTCGCGCTGCCCTCCGCGCCGTGGGCTCCTCCGTAGAACTTCTCCTGCTCGACGCCCAGGTCATAGGTGAGAACGGTGTCCCCCGGATCGCCCGACACGCCCCGGATGGTGACGCCGGAGGCGGTCGGCCAGACGTGGACGAGCTCACGGTAGACGCCGGGCGCCACCTCGATGGTCACCGGGCCCCTCCCGCCGGCGGCGGCAACGGCGCCGAGCGCGGCGCGGACGCTCGCGAAGTCGCCGTCCCCGTCCAGGGAGACGGCGAGGGTGCGCCTCGGCCGCCCGGGGGCGCGGCGCACCGGGCCGGCGTGGCGTCCGACGATCCCCGGCACGGAGCGGGCCGGATTGGCGCGGTAGGCGTAGTGGGGGACGTTCCTGCTCACTGGCGCACCTGGTCTCGAAATTTCGAATCGCCCCGCTCGCCCTCCTCGCCCCCGCGCGCGCCCGGACCCTTGACAGGTCCACCGGACAAGAATTCACTCAACCCGACTTGAAGCAACAGGTCGCTGCAACATGTCAGTGCAAAACGGTCCCTTTCGCTCGCACCGCATGTGAAGGAGCCCTTGTGCCCCTCCTCAGCCCGCTGGGACGGCGGCTGGTCGGCATCACGCTGACCGCGCTGACTGTTCTGGTCTCCCCCTGGCTCCCCGCGACATCCGCCGCCGCGCCCCCGGCCGCCGGCGGCTCCTGGACGGTCGCGGCGCCGCCCGGTCCCGCCCAGCCGCCGCCGTCCGCCCCGTCGGCGGAGGTCGAACACGATCCGGGGACCGGCGCGTTGACCCTCACCGTGCGCCGGGGCGATCAGGTCGTCCTCGGCGACTCACCGGTCGGCCTGCGCACGCGCGACGCCGACCTGACCCGGAACCTGGAGTTCCTCGGCCGCGAGGACCGGCACGTCACCGAGACCTACACGATGACCACCGGCAAGCGGCGCCACGTGCAAGCGCCCATGAACGAGTCCACGTTCGCCTTCCGTGGCGACGGCGGCACCCGCATCGACCTCGTGGTCCGCGCCGCCCACGACGGCGTCGCCTTCCGCTACGCGCTGCCGGACTCGGCCGGCGCCGTCGTCACCGGCGAGGCCACCGGCTACCAGCTGCCCGCCGCCGCGCCCGCCTGGCTGCTGCCGCACACCCCCGAGTACGAGGAGGTGCGCCGGGAGACGACCGCGGGGGACGCCGCGGCCGGCGAGTACGGCTACCCGGCGCTCTTCGAGGTCGGCGACAGCCATGTGCTGCTCACCGAGTCCGGCATGAGCTCCGCCTACCCCGGCGGCAGGCTGAGCACCACCGGCGGCTCCGGCGCGTACTCGGTCGTCCTCGCCGAGAGCGAGGTCGTCTCCGCGGGCGACCTCACCACCCCCTGGCGCACCGCGATCGTCGGCGACCTGGCCACGGTGACCGAGTCCACGCTCGTCAGCGACCTCGCGCCGCCCGCGCGGTTCACCGACACCTCCTGGGTGCGGCCCGGCACGGTGTCCTGGTCCTGGCTGGTCGAGCACGACAGCCCGCGCGACCTCGAACGGCAGAAGGACTTCGTCGACTACGCCGCCCAGCACGGCTGGGAGTACACGCTCGTCGACGAGGGCTGGGACCGCGCGTGGGTGCCGGAGCTGGTGCGGTACGCGCGCGAGCGCGGCGTGGACCTCCTGCTGTGGTTCCGCTGGTGGGAGGTCGACACCCCGGAGGAGATGGAGACGGTCTTCGGCGAGCTCGGCGACTGGGGCGTGAAGGGCGTGAAGATCGACTTCATGAACCAGGGCGAGGGCGAGCCCGAGGGCGTCGGCCGCCACGCCTGGTACGAGGACGTGCTCGCCGCGACCGCCGAGCACCGGCTGGTGGTCAACTTCCACGGGGCGACCGTTCCGAAGGGCCTCCAGCGCACCTGGCCGCACCTGATGACGTACGAGGCGGTGCGGGGCCACGAGTTCTACACCTTCGACCAGCCGCTCACGCCCGCCTACAACACGATGCTGCCCTTCACCCGCAACGTCGTCGGCTCGGCCGATGTGACCCCGGCGACGTTCTCGGTGGCCGGCCGGACCCACACCGACGCGCACGAGCTGGCGCTGCCCGTGGTCCACGAGTCCGGGCTCCAGCACCCGGCGGACAGCCCGGAGAGCTATGCGCGGCTGCCGGAGGCGGAGCGTGTGCTCGACCAGCTGCCCACCGTCTGGGACGACACCCGCTATCTCGGCGGCCGGCCGGGACAGGACGCGGTGCTGGGGCGCCTCGCCGGTGAGCGGTGGTTCGTGGGCGGCATCCACGCGGGCCCGGCGGGTGCGGTGGAGGTCGACCTGGGCAGGCTCGGCGGCGGCGAGGACCTCCTCGTCGAGCTCGTGACCGACGGCCCGGACGGCCTGCGCCGCGAGGCGCTGCGGGCCCGGGCCGACGAGACGCTGCGGGTGCCGGTCGAGGAGAACGGCGGGTTCGTGGCGCTGGTCTGCCCCGCGGAGGACGGGCGCGAGACCTGCGACCGGCCGGTCCGTGCCACGCCCGCGACGCCGTCCGCCGGCCCGGGGGCGGGGTCCGGCTGAGCGGGCCGCCCGCCGCGGGCGGCGAACGGCCGGGCTTCGGCCCGGCCGGGCCGGGCCCGGCACCGGCAGCTCCGCGTGAGGGCGGTGACCCGTCTCGTCCGCGACGGCCGCCCGCCCCCGGCGGATCCCTGCCGGGGGCGGGCCGGCGCGTCGCTATCCGCCCTATCCGTGCAGCGCGAGCGCCGTCAGGGCCCCGGCCACCACCGTTCCGCCCCCGATCGCGAGCAGCGGCAGCCGGTCGAGCAGCCGGTCGTCCCACTCCTCGCCCGCGCCGGAGGCGAGCCGCAGCGCGGGGGTGGCCGCCCGGCCCAGCGCGAAGCCGACGCCGGCCAGCAGTGCCGCGCCCGCGTCGTTGGCGAGCAGCACGCCCACGGCGACGACGTACGGGAGGCTCGCCGACACGTAGGTCCGCACCCCGGTGCCCAGCTCGAAGCCGAACTGGAGGGCGCCGCGCACCAGATCACGTTGCAGGACGTCCTGCGGCACCTGACGCGCGTTCTGCGGCAGCCGCAGCCTGACCAGGCCCGCGTCCCGCGCCACGCCCGTCAGCGCGACCGCGACGGCGGCGAACGCCCGCCCGCTCCCGGGCAGCGGCGCGACGAGGCCCGAGGCGAGCCACAGGGCCGAGGCCGACAGGGCGCCGCCGAGCAGCAGTCCCGCCGTGAAGATCCCGAGCACGGTGGTCTGCCGATGAACCGCCCGCCAACCTGGCGAGGCAAGCGCGTGCGCGCTGTTGCGCGTTCAAACGGAGCCGGAGAGCGAGTAGCCGGCGAGTCCGCCGATGACCGCCCAGGTCAGCACGGAGGCGTACCAGGAGGCGGCGACGGCCCCGCAGACCAGCGCGAGCACCGGCACCGCCGGGTCCGTCAGCCGGCCGCGCCACGCCGGGCGGGCGGCCCCCGCCTCGACGCCGCCCACTACGCCGTGCCGGTCAGCGCGCGCCAGGTCTGCTGGCCGACGACCGCGTCCGCGGTGAGCCCGCCGGCCCGCTGGAAGGTCCGCGTGGCCTCGGCGGTGAGCGCGCCGAAGGCGCCGTCGACGGTGAGCTGGTGGCCGTGCTTGACGAGCTGCCGCTGCGCCGCGCTCACCGCCTCGCCGTCGTCGCCCTGGCGGACCGTGACGACCAGCCGGGGCCAGGTCGCCGGGTCGGCGACGCCGGTCGCGCCGAGCCCGGCGGACTCCTGGAACGCCGTGACGGCCGCCTCGGTGGCCGGCCCGAACACCCCGTCCGGGTCCGTGGCGAACCCGTGGTGGGAGACCAGGTGCTGCACCGCGTACACGTCGGGCCCCCGGGCGCCGGACCGCACGGTGGGCCAGGTGACGGCGCCCTCACAGCCGCAGTCGGTGGTCCAGCGGCAGATCGAACGCACCCAGCCGGAGCCGGAGTTGAGGTACCCGTCGTGGCAGCGTCGTTCGATGCCGCAGCCGCAGGCGCCGCACGCGCCGCTGAAGCGCCACAGCCAGCCGTCGTAGGAGCCCGAATAGCACTGGTTGGGCCGCAGCGTCCAGGTGACGCCGTCGTTGCGGTGGAAGCCCGCGTTCGCGCCGCTCGTCTCGCAGGCGGCGGCGTACACCGTGCTCGGCCCGCAGCCGGGCGAGCAGTCGTGGTCGGAGGCGTAGGAGGGGCACTCCCCGGTCCAGATGTCGTATCCGTCCGCGTACGCCTCGCGGGCCGCCGCGAAGACCCCGAGCGCGGTGAAGCCGACGGCCGTCGCGGACTGGAGGACGGTGCGGCGGCTGGGAACGAACCGTGGCAGGCCCTCCGCCCTCGGCCGCCGGGCGGGTCGGTGGGCGGGTCGGTGGGCGCCGTCGGCGCGGCGCAGCAGGGGGACCTCGTCGAGGCTGGTCATCACGCGCTCCTCGGCTGGCTGGGATACGGGGCGGCGAGCAGCTCACGCAGGGCGGCCGGGGAGCCGAGCGGTTCGGAGCGCACCACGCGGCCCGTCGCGCCGACGACGACGGCGAACGGGGTGGCGATCGCGTCGTAGGCGGTGAAGAGGTCGGGCCGGTGGTCGGTGACCGGCACCGTGGCCGCAGTGGGGGTGGGGGCGGCGCCGGCGTAGACCGCCCGCACCTGGGGGCCGTCCGCCGACCGGTGCGCGCCGGCCCGGTCGGCCTCGGCCAGCACGTCGGCGCAGGTGCGGCACTCGGCGCTGAGGAAGAGCAGCAGCGTGTCGCGCCCCTCCGCGAGCAGGTCCCCGGCGTGCGGGGCCGGGCTTCCGGGGGTGACGCCGAGGTGGCGGGGAGAGCGCGCCACCCCGCCCCGGGAGAGCTGGTGGACCTGCCGCACCAGGCCGGACACCACCAGGGCGAGCAGGGCGATGGCGACCCAGGAGACGAGCAGGGCACTGGTCACGAAGTCCACGGCTGGTGGCCTCCTTTCACGGGTCCGGCCTGCTGTGCCATGGCCGTCGGCAGCACCCACAGCAGGGCGGCGAAGGTCAGCGCGGCGAGCGCCGCGGTGGTCGCCTCGGCGGCGCCCTCCGGCGGTGTCCCCGGCCCGGTCGCCACCAGGGCACCGCCGAGCGCCAGCAGGGCGAACGCCCAGGCCCGGCCGACGACCCAGCCACTCAGCGGCACCTCGGCGCGCGAACAGCCGCAGGGGCCGCCGCGCCCGGTGGCGAGGGTGTGGCGCGTGTAGAGCGCGTAGCAGGTGAACAGGGCGGCGGCGGCGGCCAGGACGACGGTGAGGCCGAGGCGGTGACGGCCGAGCAGGGCCGCCGTTCCGGCGGCGCCGAGCAGGCCCTCGGCCAGGGTGACGGCGCCGGCGGCGAGCGGCACGGCGCGGGCCGGCAGCACCCGGTGGGCGGCGAGCGCGGCGGGGAGCGCCGCGGGCCGGGACAGGTGCGCGGCGCAGCCGGCGAGGAGGACGAGCAGCACCACGCCGGTGGTGACGGCGCCGAGGAGGGTCGTCACCCGCGCCTCACCCCGCGGTCCGCAGGTCGAGCCCGTCGATGAGGCCGGGCACCCGGTCGACGTCGGTGTCGGCCAGCGGCACGATGGTGGCCCACACCTCGGCGCCGGAGACCACGAAGAACGGGCGGCCGTCGGAGAGGCTGTCGCGGAACAGTTCTCCGGCGGCGACCGAGGCACCCTGCCAGGGCGGCAGTTGGGCCGCGTGCTCCCGGGTCCGCCGGGACATCTCGACCAGGCCGAGCCCCGGCACCTCCTTGACCACGGTGGCGGGCCGCGCCCACCGGGTGCCCGCGGCGTTGTCGGGCGTCAGGGTGAGGCCGTCCTGGTGCTCGGCGAGGCCCAGGGTGCGCAGCAGCAGCAGCACGTCGGTGAGCGCGGCGCGGTAGAGCCGCGTGATCAGGCTGAACCGCCGCCCCTGCCAGACCACCAGGGTCGGATTCTCCACCTGCTGGGCCCGCTGGTCGTACTCGCTGGTGGTGGCGGTCTTCAGCGTGCCGCCCTGGAAGGCGAGTTCGGTGTCGAAGCCGGTGATCCCGAGCGAGGCGGCGACCGCGTCGGCGAGGCCGAGGGGGCCGGAGGTGAACTCGTGGAGGCGGCCGTCGGCGACGATCTCGACGACCGAGGTGGCCGACCGCGTCAGGTCGAGGGCGCCGCCGAGGTGGTACGCGACGCCGTCCAGCGCGCGGTGCTCGACGACTGCGGATGGCGCCACGGCGTTCCTCCCGAGAGCCTTGTCCCACGTCGACTGTGCTTAACGGTCGTTCACCCTAGCGGCTCATCATGTCGATGTACAGTCAAGCGTTCAGACGCGCACCACCACCGGCGCCGCGCCCCGCGGCAGCACCTCGCCTATCACCGGGTGCCCCGGGATCTCCCCGGCCAGCAGCAGCCCGCCCGAGGTCTGCGCGTCGGCCAGCAGCAGCCGTTCCGCCTCGGGGGCGGCGCCGAAGTCCACGTGCGGCTCGACCCAGGCGAGGTTCCTGCGGGTGCCGCCGCTGACGAACCCGTCCGCCACGGCCCGCCGGGCGTCCGCGAGGAACGGCACCGCGGACGCGTCGATCGCCACCGTCACCCCCGAGGCGCGGGCCAGCTTGTACGCGTGCCCGAGCAGGCCGAAGCCCGTCACGTCGGTGCCCGCCCGGATGCCCGCCGCGACCGCCTCCCGCGACGCGTCCCGGTTGAGCGCCGCCATCACCGCCACCGCCTCGGGGAAGACGGTGCCGGTCGCCTTGTGCCGGGCGTTCAGCACCCCGCTGCCCAGCGGCTTGGTGAGCGTCACCGCGCGCTCGGGCGCCGCCGCGTCCAGCCGCAGCATCCGGTCGGGGTGGACGATCCCGACCACCGACATGCCGTACTTCGGCTCGGGATCGGTGACGCTGTGCCCGCCCGACACCTGGCAGCCCGCGGCGTGGGCCACGTCCCGCCCGCCGCGGAGCACCTCCGCCGCCATCTCCATCGGCAGCGTCCCCCGCGGCCACGCCAGCAGGTTGACCGCCGCCCAGGGCGTCCCGCCCATCGCGTACACGTCGGAGAGCGCGTTGGCCGCCGCGATCCGCCCCCAGTCGTAGGGGTCGTCCACCACCGGCGTGAAGAAGTCGGCCGTGGTGACGATCGCCCGCTCGGCGTCCAGGCGCACCACGGCGGCGTCGTCCCCTCCCCCGTCGAGACCCACCAGCAGCTCGGCCGCCGGTTCCACCGGCGGACGCACCGGAGAGGCCAACGCGGCCACGAGGTCGTCGAGTTCGCCGGGTGGGATCTTGCAGGCGCAGCCACCACCACCGGCGAGCTGGGTCAGGCGCGGCACGGTCACGCACCGGAACCTAGCCCGGAAGGGCCGCTTGGTACAGAGGGGTTAACGGATCTAGACTCCGCGCCGGAGGCGGGCGGGTGCCTGGTGGCCCTCACGGTCTTCAACACCGATGCGGTCGGGGATCCCGGCCGGGTGGGTTCGATTCCCATACGCCTCCGTGGGGGACCAGCCGATGACGGACGCCAGACGACGCGTTCCGCGCACCGACGCGCTGCTGGCCGACCCCCGACTCGTCGCCGCGGCCGAGCGGTTGGGCCGCGACCTGGTCCGCCGGGCCGTCGCCGACGCCCAGGAGCGGGTGCGGCGCGGCGCGTTGGCGCCGGAGCGGGCCGCCGACGCGACGGTGGCCGCCCTGCCCCCGACCGCCGCCTCGCTGCTGCCCGTCCTCAACGCCACCGGAGTGGTGATCCACACCAACCTCGGCCGGGCGCCGCTCTCCGAGGCGGCCCGCGAGGCGCTCCTGGCCGCCTCGGGGCCCACCGACGTCGAGTTCGACCTGGCCACCGGGCGGCGGGCCCGCCGGGGCACGGGCGCCCTGTCCGCCCTCGCCGAGGCCGTGCCCGGGGCCGAGGCGGTCCACCTCACCAACAACAACGCCGCCGCCCTCGTCCTCGCCGCGACCGCCCTCGCCCGGGGCCGCGAGATCGTCCTCAGCCGCGGCGAGATGGTGGAGATCGGCGACGGGTTCCGCATCCCCGACCTGCTCCAGAGCACCGGGGCCCGGCTCCGGGAGGTCGGCACCACCAACCGCACCCACCTGGCCGACTACCGGGCCGCGATCGGGCCCGAGACCGGCTTCGTCCTCAAGATCCACCCGTCCAACTTCACCACCACCGGCTTCGTCTCCTCCGTCTCCGTCGCGCGCCTGGCCACCCTGGACGTGCCCGTGGTCCACGACATCGGCTCCGGCCTGCTGCGGCCCCACCCCGCGCTGCCCGGCGAGCCCGACGCCGCGACCTCGCTGGCCGAGGGCGCCGCCCTCGTCACCGCCAGCGCCGACAAGCTGCTCGGCGGCCCCCAGGCGGGACTCCTCCTCGGCCGCCGCGACCTGGTCACCCGGCTCGCCACCCACCCGCTGGCCCGCGCCCTCCGCGTCGACAAGCTCACCCTCGCGGCGCTGGAGGCCACCCTCCGGGGACCCGACACCCCCGTCCACCGCGCCCCCCCGGCCCGCTCCGCGGACCCGCCGGCCGCGCCGCCCGCCTCGCCGACGCGTTGCGCGCCCGGGGCGTCGACGCCCTGCCGCTGCCCACCGAGGCCCGGGTCGGCGGGGGTGGCGCGCCGGACGTGGTGCTCCCCGGCGCCGGCGTCGCGCTGCCCGCCGCCCTCGCCGCGCCGCTGCGCGCCGGACGCCCCGCCCTCGTCGGCCGGCTCCACGAGGACCGGCTGCTGCTCGACCTGCGCACCGTGCCCGAGGAGGACGACGGCGTCCTGCTCGCCGCCGTCCTCGCCGCTCACGCCGGGGTGCCGGCGCCCTGACCCGGCAGCCGACCCGCCCGACGCTCAGGAGAGGTGCCGTGACAGGGACCGAGACCTACGTGGTCGCCACCGCGGGACACGTCGACCACGGCAAGTCCACGCTGGTGCGGGCGCTCACCGGAACCGACCCCGACCGGCTCGCCGAGGAGCGGCGGCGCGGCCTGACGCTGGACCTCGGCTTCGTGTGGACCACCGCGCCCAGCGGGCGAAGCCTCGCCTTCGTCGACGTGCCGGGCCACCACCGGTACCTGGCCACCACCTTCGCCGGCGTCGCCACCGCCCCGGCCGTGCTGCTCGTGGTCTCCGCCGACGAGGGGTGGCGCGCCCAGACCGAGGAACACCTCACCGCCCTCGACGCGTTCGGGGTCCGCACCGGGCTGCTGGTCGTGACCCGGGCCGACCTCGCCGAGCTGGCCGCCGCCCTCGGCGAGGCGCGGGCGCGGACCGCCGGCACCGGCCTCGCGAACGCCCCGGCCGTGGCCGTGAGCGCCCGCACCGGGGAAGGGCTCGACGTCCTCAGGCACCGGCTCGACGCGCTGGCGGCAGCCCACCCCCCGCCGGACGCCGGTGCCCCCGTGCGCCTCTGGCTCGACCGGGCGTTCACCGTCGCCGGCGCCGGCACCGTCGTCACCGGCACGCTCACCGCGGGCACCCTCGCCGTGGGGGACGTGCTGGAGCTGGCCCCGGCCGGCATCCCCGCCGCCGTACGCGACCTCCAGTCCCTCGGGCGACGCGTCCCCCGCGTGACCGGGCCCGCCCGTGTCGCGGTGAACCTCCGCCGCATCCCCGCCACCGAGGTACGCAGGGGCCACGCCCTGGTCACCCCAGGACGCTGGTGGCGGACCTCCACCGTGGACGTCCGCCTCGACCGCCGGCCCGCGCCGTCCCAGGGCCCGCCCCGGCCGGACCCGCGTCTCCCCGCCGAACCGCTGATCCACTGCGGCACGGCCGCCACCAGCGCCCGGCTGCGCCCGCTCGGCCCGGACGCCGCCCGCCTCGCCCTCCGGACGCCCCTCGACCTGCACGTCGGGGACCGGCTGCTGGTGCGCGACCCCGGCTCGCGGCTGCTGCTGGGCGCCACCGTGCTGGACGTCGCCCCGCCCGCGCTGAACGGCAGGGGCGCCGCGGCGGCGCGGGCCCGCCACCTCGCCGCCATCGCCCACCCCGCCGACGCCGCCGCCCGGCTCCGTGCCACCGGGCTCGCCCACCGCGCCGACCTCACCGCGATGGGCTTCCCGCCGGGCGGCTCCCCCGTACCCGGCGCGCTGACCGCCGGCCCCTACCTGATCGACGCCGAGCACGCGGCCCGGCTGCGCGCCGCGCTCCACGACGAGGTCGACGGGCACGCCGCCGCCCACCCCGCCGACCCCGGCCTGCCGTTCACCCGGGCCCGGCGCCGCCTCGGTCTGCCCGACGCCCTTCCGCTGACCGCGCTCACGGGAAAGGACCTCACGGGAAAGGACCTGACGGGAAAGGAGCTGAACGGGCGGGAGCTGGTGGCGGTGGACGGCAGGGTCTACCGCGGGCCGGACGCGGAACGGCTGCCCGCGCCGGTGGCCGCCGCCCTCGACCGGCTGCTCGCCGACCTGCGCGAGTCCCCGTTCCGCGCCCCGACCCGGCGGCGGCTCGACGACCTCGGCCTGACCGCCGAGGCCCTCGCCCTGCTGGTGCGGCGCGGGCGGCTGGAGCGGATCGGGACGCTCCACCTCGGCGCGGGCGCGACCGCGCGTGCCGCCGCCCTGCTCCGCGCGCTGCCCGAGCCGTTCACGGTGGGCGAGTGCGCCCGCGCGCTGGCCACCAGCCGCCGGGTGGCGCTTCCGCTGCTGGAGGCGCTCGACGCCGCGGGCACCACCCGGCGGGACGAGGACGGCCGGCGCACCCTCGCCCCGCGGCCGAAATGGAGTTGAGGGCCGCCGGCGCCCGTGTTAGACACGACGGCTGGTCATCGGGCTGATCATCGGACTGGTCATCGGGCGGTCGAGGGGGACGAGGGCGGTGCATCGCGTGGCACGGGCGGCGGCGGACGACGGCACGGGGCGAGGCGGCGGGCGCGGCTGGCCACTCCTGGCCGCGGTGGCGGTCGACTCCCTGGGCACGGGCCTGTACCTCCCGCTGTCGCTGCTGTACTTCCTCAGGGCCACCGACCTGGACCTGGCGACGATCGGTGTGCTCATCAGCGTGACCACCGCGCTGACGCTGCCGGTGCCGATACTCGTCGGGCGGCTGGTCGACCGGCTCGGGCCGCGGCTGGTGGTCGCCGGCGGCCAAGCGCTGCAAGGTCTCGGCTTCCTGCTCTACCTGACGGTCTCCGGGGCGGGGTCGCTGGTGGCCGCCGTCCTGGTGACGACGGTGGGCATGCGGGTCTACTGGTCCTCGGTGTTCACGCTCATCGCCGACCAGGCGGACGCCGAGGGGGCCCTCGCCAAGGACGACTGGTTCGCGCGGACCGGGATGATCCGGGAAACGGGCGCCGGCGCCGGGGCGCTGCTCGCGGGAGCGCTGCTCGGCCTCGACTCCGCGCGCGTCTACGACGGCCTGATTCTCGGCAGCGCCCTGGCCTACCTGGTCGCCGCGCTGGTGGTCGTCCTGGCGGTGCCGTCCGCCCCGCACGCCCCGCCACCGGCCGAGGGCCCCTCCGGCCACCGCGCGCTGCTGCGGGACCGGCCCTACCTCGCGCTGATCGGAACGTGCACGATCTTCGCCCTGTGCAGCTCGTTCCTCGCCCTGTCGCTGCCCGTCTACGTCGTCCAGGGCCTGTCGGGACCGGACTGGGTGCCCGGCCCGCTCCTGGCCCTGAACACCCTGCTGCTGGCCACCTGTACGGCCGCCCTCACCCGCTTCGTCCGCCGCCGCTGCACCCGCGCCCGCGCCATGGCGTGGGCCGGCGGGCTCTGGGCGCTGTGGTGCGCCGCGTCCGCGGCGGCGGCGCTGCTGCCCTCCGGGGCGCTGGTGCCGTTCCTGGTGGCGGTGGTGGTCTGCTACACCGCCGCGGAGATGATCTACGGGCCCGCGTCGAACGCGCTCGCCGCGGACGCGGCACCGGCCGGGTCGCGGGGCACCTACCTGGCGGCGTTCCAGTACTCCTTCGCCGGTGCGAACATCCTCGCGCCCAGCCTGTTCGGTCTGCTCTTCAGCCAGAACCGCCTGCTGCCCTGGCTCGCCGTGGGCCTCCTCGCCGCGCTGGGCGCGGCGCTGATGCCGCGCCTGGAGCGCCGGCTGCCCCCGGAGCGCCGGGCTGCGGAGCGCGTGGGCGGCCCCCGGGGCGCCGTGCCGGAAGGCGCGGCCTGACCGGGCCGCGGACGGGCGCGCGATGACCGCCCGCCCGTCCGGGGCGCGGGCTTACAGGGAGCCCCTGCGCCAGGGGCCGGTGATGGCGAAGGTGATGCCGGGGCTCTGCGCGTTGGCGAAGAGCCAGTTGCCGTTCCTCGGCTCGAAGGTCGAACCGCACCACTCGGAGCCCGAGTAGTCGCCGGGGGCGACCGACTTGCCGGGGACGCCGCCCTCGGGGATCACGATCTGGTTGAGGGCGAAGGGGAAGATCTCCCCGTCGGTGGTCAGGCCGTGCACGTACTCGCCCTCACTGCCGTCCTCGCACAGCACGATGCCGCCGCGCGGGCTGACGCAGATGTTGTCGGGGTTGTTGAGCACCGAGGCGTCGGGCGAGGCGAAGAGCACCTCCATGCGCTCCGCGCGCGGGTCGTAGGCGAAGACCTGGCCCTGCCCGGTGGGGCCTCCGCTGGTGGAGACGACATAGACCCGCTCGTTGCCCCACCAGGCGCCCTCCAGGCGGGTGAACACCGCGCCGCCGAGCGCGGCGCCCTGCTCGGCCGGACGCGTCTCGCCCGGCGCGTAGTCGGGGTTCGGGATCGTGACCCACGAGGTCCGGTACTCGACTCCGGTGCCGTCGGTGTAGGTCGAGTACGACCCGCCCTCCGGCGTCTCGATGACCATCATCTGCAACTCACCGCCGGCGGCGAGGTGGCCGCGCCTGCGCGGGAGGTAGCGGTAGAGACCGGAGGGGGTGGCGTCCTCGGTCAGGTACACGATCCCGGTCCGCGGATCCACCGCGACGGCCTCGTGGCTGAAGCGCCCCATCTCCGTGAGCGGGGCCGGGTCGCCCTCGCCGTCGAAGGGCACCTCGAAGACATACCCGTGCCGGGTCCCGTCCGGGCCGATCTCGGTCGTCTCCTCGCAGGTCAGCCAGGTGCCCCAGGGGGTCGGGCCGCCCGCGCAGTTGCGGATGGTGCCGGACAGGCTGGCGCGCGACTCCAGGAACGCGCCGCGGTCCGGGTCGAAGACCAGGTTCGTGGTGCCGCCGCCGGCCGCGGGGTTGTAGGCGGGCTCGGTGAACGCGCCGTCGTAGTCGCCGCGTTCGTGATTGCGGACGAGCGCGATCTTGCCGTCGCGGCGGTGGAACGCGGCCATGCCGTCGTGCGCGCTCGGGGTCGGCGTGCCGTCGGACATGAGGTCGCCGGTCCAGCCGTAGCTGAGGTACTCGAAGCCCCGGGGAAGTCGGAGCAGTTCCAGTCCCGTGGTCTCGTCCCTGACCGGGTACAGCGGACCGTAGTCGGGGCTGGCGGCACGTTTCGCCATGGGGGCCGCGCCGGCCGTCCGGGCGCTCAGCGCCTGGAGCGGCCCGGCCGCGGCGAGCGCGGCGGCGGTGGTGATGCCGCCCCTGAGGAAGCCCCGGCGCGCGGAGCCCCGGCGGGTCGTCTCGTCAGAGCCCTGGTCGGAGCCCTGGTCGGGGTCGAAGGTGTCGGTCACGAGTGGCCCTCTCCTGTCGTCCTGTCCGAAGAATGTTCGGCTGGAGGAGGCTAGTTCGACGGCCGTCGACGTGTGTGGAACGTGTGCGGAAGCCCTGGTGAACAAACGAACGCCCCGCCCCGGAGGGCCGAAGCGGCGGCGCGGCATGCCGTGCGGCGCGCCGTCTCCGGCCCCGGCGGTGTCGGCCCCCGGCCCCGGCGGCGGTCAGCCGGTCGCGGGCTCGCCCCGCCGCCGGAGGGACCGTTGCCGCCCGCCGGACGGCACGTCGGCCCTGCCGTCCGGCGGGCCGTCCGCCCCGGCGTGCGGGCTTCCGCCCGCGCGGGCGGCGAGCTCCTCCGCCAGGGACCGCGCGTCGTGGGTGAAGCCGGTGACCGGCAGCGAGCCGCCGCGGCGGAGCGCGACGCGGGCGATCACGTCGCGGCCCGTCAGCCATCGCAGCGCGCGGCCCCGGCCGCTGATCCGGACGGCCTCGATGTCCCGCCAGGGGAGGGCCGTGGCCGTGCCCCGGCGGCGGTGGACCGCGCCGCGCTCCCGGATCATGAACACCTCGCCGCCCAGCCGCCGGTGGTCCACGGCCAGGGCGGTCCCTCGGACCAGCCCGGCCAGGCCCACCACCAGCAGGAGCCCGCCGACGTAGCCGGGGAGCCCGGCGGCGACCGCCCCCACGGCGATCGCCGCGGCGAGCACCCCGGGGACCAGCGCCCGCAGGGCCGCCCTGCCCCGTCGCCGGTTGTCGGTCCGGTGCTTGGCCAGCATTCTGCCCAAGGCCCTTTCGGTAGCGGAGGCCAATGCCCTCACCTCGCGTCTCTTCGTTCTCCGTCTGCCAGAGGAATCTGCGGGGACAGAAGTAGATTTCAGGCAGGACTCCGCCCCGTGTCAACCACTCGGCGAGGCCGGATCGGACGCGCCGGTGCGCTGCCGCCGTCCTCCACGGCGATCGAGCGCCGCGGCCCACACGCTGCCCACCGCGTCTGAGAGCGCCCTGTGCCCGGCATGAGAATCTCCTCAGAACCGGCCCGTGCCCGACGGTGGACCCTCGCGGGCGCGGTGGGTCAGTGGCGGCGCGGGCGGTACTGCTTCGGGAGCGTGAGGCCGCGCTCCTGCATGACGGTGCGCAGCCGGTCGGGGTAGTCGGTGATGATGCCGTCGACGCCGTCGTCGATGAGCTTGTTCATCGTCGCCACGTCGTCCACGGTCCACGGGATCACCCGCAGGCCGGCGGCGTGCGCCTCGTCCACCATCGCCTCGGTGACGTAGGGCACGTAGCCCGGCTGACCCACCTGGCCGTCCTGCGGGGCGCCGTGCACGGGCGAGATCGCGTCCGCGCCGAACGAGGCGGCGGCGTCGACGAGGCTGCCGCCGAAGTCGTCGATGTCGATGCCGCCCAGCCAGGGGGACGCGCCGGGCATGCCGACCTGGAGGAACTGCTGCCCGTTGGTCAACGCGACGATCGGCAGCCGCGGTTCGACCTCGCGCATGCGCATCAGCGCGCCCCAGTCGAAGCTCTGGACGGAGACCTGGTCGATCATGCGGGCCCGGCGGACCTCCCGCGCCACGACCTGGACGAACTGCTCCCTGGGAGCCGTCTCGTGCGGGGCGCCGGCCTCGACCTTGGTCTCGATGTTCAGCTGGACGCCGTGCGCCCGGTACCGCTCGACCAGGTCGAACACCTCGGTCAGCAGCGGCATCCGCGCGCCGGGGCTCGGCCGCTGCTCCGGGAACTGCGGCAGGGTCTGCGAGCCGCAGTCCAGGGTGCGCACCTGGGCGAGGGTCAGGTCGACGATGTACGAGCCGACGTACGGGTACTCCGGGTCACCGGCGAACGCGGGCCCGGTGTCGCGGCACTTGGTCCCGGCGATCTGGCGGTCGTGGGTCACCACCGCCCGCCCGTCCTCGGTGATCTGCACGTCGAGTTCGAGGGTGGTGACGCCGAGTTTCAGGGCGTTGGAGAACGAGGCGATCGTGGATTCCACGCGCAGTCCGAGGCCGCCGCGGTGGGCCTGGAGATCGAAGGGGCGGGAACCGTGTCCGTGGCCGCCGGCGGCGGACGCGGGCGCCGCGACGGCCAGCGCCGCCACCGAGGCGGCGGCGAGCGCGGTCGCCAGGAACGCGCGCGGGCGGGAGCGCGGGCGGGGAGTGCGGATGCTTCTGAGGTGGCCCAGCATGGGTGCTGCCCTCCGTCGGGATCGGGAGTCGCGTATCCGCACGAATATGTGAGCCGTCAGGGGACGGGGACTGTCCGGGCCGCGCTCTTCAGGTGATGCGCGGATGACGTTTCCGTCACGCGCTCCCCGCGCGGGGCCCCGGCGGGCGCCTCACCCGCGGGGAACGCCGGACCAGCGCCGGCGGATCGCGTCGCCGATGGTGCGGTCCGAGACGGTGAGGGCGGTGATCCGGCCGGTGGCGAGGTCGCGAGCGGACGCGTGGACGGTCCTGTTCGAGGCGACGTCGATTGTCACCTCGGCCCTGCTCGGGCCGGGGCGGGCGGGGAGTTCGAGGACGGCCAGGAGGTCGTTGCGGGCGGGCGACGGCGCGTTCCCCTCGTACACCCCCACGGCGGCGGGTGTCCGGCCGCCGGGGAGGTCGACGGTCACGGTGCGCCGCCTCGGGATGGTGGTGCCGCGCGGGATCACCGGGGTCAGGTGCCCGGCGTCGTCCGTCGCCACCGCGAGCATGGCGGGGGTCACCTCCATCAGCAGCGCGTCGCGCTGGTGCCCCGTCAGGCCGGCCGCCTGGATGGCGGCCCCCGCGGCGACGGAGTGGGGATCGGCGGTGCGCAGCCGCGGCCGGCGGCCGCGGTACCGCTCGACGAGCAGCTCGTGCAGGGCGGGGAGGCGCGCCGCCTCCCCCGCGAGCAGGACCTCCCGCACGCTCGACGGGCCGTATGCCGAGGCCCGCTCGGGCACTACCCCGGCGAAGACGCCGTCGAGGGCCGCGGCACACCGCCGGGCCAGATCGCGGGTGAGGGCCGCGAGCTCGGAGCGGGACACGGTGGCCTCCAGGTCCACGAGCCCGCCGCCCGCCGCGCGGGCCAGGCTCGGCACGCGGATCTCGGTCTCCTGGGCGGTCGACAGCGCGATCTTGGCCCGCTCGGCCGCCTCGGCGACCCGCCGCCGGGCCACCGGATCTTCGCGCAGGCGCACTCCGTGGGTGTCCTCGAACGCGTCGCAGAGGTGCTCGGCCAGCCGTCGGTCCCACGCGAGGCCGCCGAGCGCGCCGTCGCCCCCGGTCGCCAGGATCTCGCACACGCCGTCGCCGATCTCGGCCAGCGACAGCCCCAGGCTTCCGCCGCCCAGGTCGAGGACCACGACGGTCCCGTCGATGTCCCGTGGCGGGGAGGAGGCGTGGGCCAGCGCGGTCGCCGCGGTGTCGCCGATCAGGCGGCTCACCTCCAGACCGGCCCGTTCCGCCGCCTCCGCCACCGCGCACCGTCCGGCGAGGCCCGCGTGGGAGGGCGAGGCCAGGACGGCCGCACGGGGCCGCTCCCCCAACTCCCGTTCGGCGTCGTCCAGCAGGGACCCGATGACGGCCGCCGCCAGGTCCACCGGATCGTGCCGCACCCCCGCGTGCTCGAAGGGCCACCGCGCCGCCAGCCGGGCCGGGATGTCCTCCGCCACGGCGGCGGGGGCCAGAACAGCGCGCTCCCTGGCGGCCCGCCCCACCAGCCGCCGCCCGTCCTCCGTGAAGGCGACGGCGCTGGGCGTCCGCGCGCTGCCCGCGCGGTTCGGGATCGGCCGCGCCCTGCGGGTCGACGTGTCGAACACGGCGATCGACGCCCCCCACGTCCCCAGGTCGATCCCCACCGCCGCACCGGTACCCTGCGCGTGATCGTCATGTCACCGGGCTTCTGCGTCCTGACGGACAGCATGACGTACCGCTTCACGCGGGGCTGACGGC
>NZ_LAVK01000169.1 GCF_001083795.1 Streptomyces sp. SBT349 | reverse complement strand
CTGGCTTCAACAACCCCGAGCTGCACCAGAGGCCCTGTCTTCATACACGCACCGACGCAAGACCACCCGACCAGGCATCCCCACTCGAACCCATGCCCACCATGATCGATAGAGCAACGGCTTCTAATACTGCAGCCGCAGTTGCTGTGACCGGTGGTCGGGCTGTTTGTTGAGCTGGGCTGAGGTCACGAGGACAATGCTGCCCGCTCGGATTCGGCCAGCAGTATGCAGAACTCGTTGCCTTCCGGGTCGGCGAGAATCACCCAGCCCCAGCCGTCGGGCTTGCGGTGATCGGCGACCAGGGAGGCGCCCAGCTTCAGCAGCCGCTCAACCTCTGCGTCCCGTGAGGTATCCGGGCGCAGGCACAGATGGAGCCTGTTCTTGGCCGACTTCGGCTCTGGAACCTCGTTGAAGTGCAAGGCCGGGCCGCCGGGCAGCATGATCTCCGTCTCGTCGTCACCCGGTTCGTCCTCGGGATCCAGCGGGTGTCCGGTCACACCGCTCCAGAACCGCGCCAGTCGGTAGGCGTTTGCACAGTCGATCGCTATGTTTGTCACCGTTGAAGGCATGCGCGCGATCATGTCGGAGCGGCGCCCCGCCCGCCACCGGAATATGGCCGCACCCGCGGCCTGCAGCCGAGATTACGGGGGTCGATGGCCTCGGCGGCGGTAGTGGCTGAGACGGGCGCGGTGTTGATGGCGGCGCCGCCAGCGTGACCAGTGCAGCATGTGACCGGCTTCGTGCCGGACGGCGTGAGCGAATCTGGTCAGCAGGCGGCGGATCTCGTTCACACTCAGTGGGATCAGGTCGCGGCTGTGTCCCCCTTTTCGTGCTCAGTCGCGCGGATGGCCGCCAGGTGGGCGGCGGCGGCCATGGCCAGGGTGATGTGCCGGTACGAGGCCGGGTACTGGCATACTTGGTAGTGGTCCAGGCCGGCCACGTTCTTCGCGGTCTGGAAGCACTCCTCGATCGCCCAACGGGCGCCGGCGGCCCGGACGATCTCGGCCAGCGCCGTGCCTCTTGGGGCGTGGGTGAGGTAGTAGGCGCGCTCGCCGTCGGCGAGGCTGCGGCGGATCAGCAGGGCGTCTTCGAAGTCGTCGTCGCCCTCGCCGGGCAGCGGGACCAGGGCGCAGGCGTATTCGCGCAGGCCGTGGGCGCCCTCCCCGGCCGAGCGGGTCCCCCAGGCGTGCTGCGGCAGGATCGCCGAGGTAGTGCGGGCGTTCTGTCCGCGTGGCCCACATCGATGCTTGCAGGAGATCGCGAGCACGTAGCTCAGGCGTTGCTCGGCCAGCCAGCCTCGCAGGACGGGGTCCTGGCCGTAGACCTCGTCGCCGGTCACCCAGCGAAAGGGCAGCTTCGCGGCGAGGGCCTGCTCCAGCATCGCACGGGCCAGGGCAGGCTTGGTGTGGAAGGTGACGTCGTCGCTGATCTTCGCGTCCGTCCGGCGGGCTGGATCCTCGCTCCAGGAGATGGGCAGGTACAGCTCGCGGTCGATCAACGCCCGTCCTCTGGCGGAGGCGTAGGCCAAGAACACGCCCAGCTGGCAGTTGTCGATCTTCCCGGAGGTGCCGGTGTACTGCCGTTGCACGCCGGCCGACCGGGTGCCCTTCTTGATGAAGCCGGTCTCGTCCACGGCCAGCACGCCGTTCTCGGCACCGAGATGCTCCAGCACGAAGCCGCGGACCTCGTCGCGGACCGCGTCGGCGTCCCAGTCGGCCTGGTTCAGCAGCCGTTGCATGCCGTCCGGACACAGCTCGCCGGCCTGCTCGGCCAGCGTCCAGCCGTTCTTGCGCTCCAATGGCGCGAGCAGCCCACGCAGATACTCCCTTGCCCTCCGGCGCGGCTCGGACCTGCGAAAATGCCCACCGATCCGAGCGTCCAAAGCGTCCAGACCGGCCGCCCAGCGGTGCACCTCATCAACCGTGACGTCCCCACCCATGCACGGCTCAACGAGTAGCCAGACCGACCGTCACAGCAACTGCGGCTGCAGTACTAAGCGGCGGTCGTCGTCATGGGAGCGCAGCAGCACATACCTTGATCATAGCGGACAGTCGATCCTTTGGGGACGGATATCTGTCCTGCGCTGACGGTCAGCACGACAACCAGCGCTGTCCCGTTCGGCGGCCGTAGCGGTCCCTGGTCGGCTGGTGGTGCTGCCCGCCGCACGGGGACGCGGCACGGTGGGCGTTCCAGGTGTTGACCGCCACGGTGCCCCACAGCAGTTCCAGGGCCTCGCCGATCTCGTCGACCGCGACCGACCCGAGCGGTCGGGCCTCGCCCATCCGCTCGGCCGTCTTGCCGACGCCGGTCGAGTAGCTGCGGACCGTATTCGGATTGCCGAGCGAGTCGAGGAAGGCATCCCCCGCCGCACGGACGGTCAACGCCTTCCCCGCAGGCAATTGCACAACGGATTCCCCGGCACCTGCCGGTCATGTCGTGGCGTTCAGGACACGGGGTCGCTGCGGAAGGGGTGGTCGGTGAGCGTGCGGGTGAGGACTCTCTCGCTGCTGTCCAGTGCCACGGTGAGGCCGTGTCGCAGTGGTGCGGGAAGGTCGCGGGTTTCCAGTGCGCAGGCTTTGACCAGATCGGTGAGGTCGCGGGCTTCGCGCTGGGTGAGGAGGCCGGCGCAGTCGTTGTGTCCGAGGAGATCACGGGCGGTGTATCCGTCGGAGGCTGCTGTCGTGTGGCGGTTGATGAGGCTGGTGGCGATGCGGCGGGCGGTGGGGTGGTCGATACCACCTGCGGCGTCGATGGCGGACAGGCCCAGGCGGGTATGGAAGACCGCCAGGCCGGGGACGTGGTCGAGGTGCTCGTAGTGGTCGAGCAGGGTGGCGAGGTCCTGGTCGGGGGCCTGGTGGGCGTGGCGGCGGCACAGTGCGCTCAGGCAGGCGGTGACGGCGTTCTCCCACGGCTCACCGGGGGCGGTGGTTTCCAGCAGGTCCAGGGCTTCAGCGTAGTCGCCGGCTGTGGCGCGGGCGAGGACGGCGACTTGGCGGCCGTCGAAGATGCGGCGGCCGATGCCGTTGTAGCGGAGTAGCTGGGCGTGGGCGTCGTTCCAGCGGCCGGAAACGGCAAGGGCGCGGGAGCCGGTGGCCAGCAGGACTGCCCACAGCCACTTGCGGACGTCGTGGTGGGCTTCGAGGGGAGTGAGGGTGGCTGCGGGGATGTCGATGCCGTCGATGGTGGTGTCGGTGCGGGGGCTGACGGCGGTGAACAGGGTCTCAATGAGAGTAAAGGCGTGGTCGCCGTCGCCGTTGCGGATGTGGAGGCGGGCGAGGTTGACCAGCGGTTCCAGGGCGCGGCGTGCGGCCTGTGCGCCCAGGGGGCGGGCGCACAGGTACACGTTCGCGTGCCGGTGGCACCAGGTGCGGGCCAGGTCGGGCAGGCCGATGTCCGAGGCCAGGAGTGCGGACAGGTTGAACACGGCGGAGGCTTCCCCGGTGTCGGTGTCCTGGTCGGCCGCGCGGGCGCGGGCGCACAGGTCGGCCACGCGCTGGTGCAACGGGGTGCAGGCCGGGCGGAGCCGGGCGATGAGGGGGAAGCGGCGCGCTATCGGCCCGGTGGGGTCCACGCCGGTCAGTCCCATGTGACGGTGATGGGGTGGTGGGAGCGGTGGAGGAGGAACCGCCCGGCGTTGGGGTTGGCGGCCACCGCAGGAGTGTCGGGAAGGGCGAAGCGGACGTCTCGGGTGCGGAAGCCGTCGTCCCAGGTGCTGATCTGCTGTCCGACATGTTCGGCGAGTTCCCGTCCGGTGGGACCGTGGCCGATGACGCCGACCTCGAACCGCTTCCCGCCGTCTGCGGCGGGCGGGGCCGGGCGGATGGTGAGGTAGGCGAGGCTGCCGTCCACGGTGGTGGTCGACATGGCCACGGTGGGGAACATCGGCGTAACCAGGCCACGTTCCTTTGCGGTGGGCTCGACGTTCATGCGCATGATGGGGTTGGCCAGGCGGCAAGCCAGCCACAGGTAGAGCCACTCGAACGACTCGCCGGGAGCGAACAGCACGCCGCTCCACACCTCATGGCGCGCAGTGTCCAGAACCCCGGACAGGGATACCTGGTCCGTGGCTCCGTCGTTGTCCTTGTGCGTTTGCAAGGTCACCTCGCCTGTGCCGGTGAGGTCGACGGCGCCGCGCGCGTCGTCGCCGATGCCGCGCAGGGGCATGAACGTGCACATCTCGCTTCCCCGGCTGCTCCACCCGTCGGCGTCGCGCTCGAAGATGATGCTGCGCGAGGCGACGCCGGCCAGGCGCAGCGGGACCACCAACCGCCCGGTGGGGGCGAGCTGGTCCAACCAGGCTGGCGGCACCTCGAAGGCGCCCACGGTGGCGATGATCCGGTCATAGGGAGCCGCATCCGCGTTGCCGAGTGCGCCGTCGCCGAGGACGATCTCCACGTTCGCCACTCCCGCGGCGGCCAAGTGCTGCCGTGCGCCGTCGACCAGGTCCTCGTCGATGTCGACTGTGGTGACGTGGCCCCTCTCGCCTGCGATGTCGGCCATGAGGGCGGCGTTGTAGCCGGTGCCGGCGCCCAGTTCGAGAACCCGGTGGCCGGGTTGGAGCTGAAGCTGTTCCAGCATCATCGCGACGATCAGCGGCTGGGAGGCGGCGCTGATGGAGGCGCCGGCGTTGTCCTGCTTGGTGTAGACGGGCTCGTTGGCGTACGCCGCCTCCAGGGATACGCCGGGCAGGAACAGGTGCCGGGGCACGCTGCGCAGGGCGGCCTCGATGGCGGGCGTGCGGACGGGATCCTCGCGCAGACGGTCGGCCAGCTTGGCACGCAGCTGGCTGGCGGAGGCAGATGAGGCGTTCGTGTCGCTGACAGTAGTGGTCATGTCGCGGGACCTTAGTGGTGCCGGGTGGGTGGGCCGGAGGAATCCGGCCGTTCGGGTGTGGTGTGGAAGACGGTGTCCATGGCCAGCGCTGCCAGGGTGGCCTGGTCGGCGGCCGGGAGACCGGCGCGGTTGGCGTGGAAGATGAAGTGGTGAGCCAGGACGGCGCGCAGCCCGCGCTCCAGCTGCCCGGAGCGTGCCAGGGCGGCGAGGGCCTGACCGGCGGATTCGAACGTGGCCACCCACGGCTCGGGAAGGAGGTCGGGCACGGAACGCGGGGCTACGGTCATCAACCGTCGTGTCGCCCAGGTCAGCTTCTGGGAGCGTTCGGGGGCAAGGTCATGGGCGTGGGCGGCGGGGCGCAGGTCTGCGACCTTCGCCCAGACGTCCCCGATCTCGAACCAGTCCAGGCTGGCGGCGCGCAGCAGGATGCTGAACAGCACAACGGTGGTCTCGCGTCGGCCCAGGGCCTCGGCTGGCTCGTCGCGCTGGGCGGCGACGGGGGCCAGGAGGTGCCAGCTGTCGTGGTGGAAGAGCGTGTGGGCGATGTCCATCGCGGCCGGGCCGCCGAACGCGAGGGTTTCTGGCTCGTAGATCCCCCGGGTAAAGCTGGCGATGTGGCCGTCGGCGGCGAGCGTGGCCAGCAGGGCGGCGACGACCGTCGTTGCCGGGTCCTCGGGCTGGAAGCGCAGCCGCCAGGCGGGGGCTTTCCGCAGGTGCCACCAGGTGGTCCGGACGCCGACGTCCTGGGCCCGGTTCAGTGCGGGCGCGAGATGGTGGGCGGCAGTGTGCCCCGCCGCGGCTGGGGTGGTGAACTCGATCATGTACTGGTGCCAGTCGGTTTCCGGCTGCATCGGGCTGGATGCTTCCCTTCTGGGCTGGCGGGCGGTCATGCGATGAGGAGGCAGGCGTCCCAGCCCGTTGCGGGCGGCAGGCTGGTGGTCTGGGCGAGGGCGGCCAGGGCCGCCCCCGCAGCGCCCTCCAGCACGCCGAGTCCCTCGGTCTGGGCGGGCTGGGCGGCGTCCAGCAGTTCGGGAGCGAGCTGCCGGAGCCGGGCTGCTGCGGGCTTGTCGGCATCGGCCGCGGCGCGGGCGGCGATGTGGGCCAGTCCGGCGTAGCCGTGGCACAGCGAGGCGTCGGTGGTCGCGGCACGCTGCGCGGGGTCGGCAAGGGCGCGGACGAGGGCGTCTTCGGCGATGCGGCGGCGTTCGGCGTCGCCGGTGGCCAGGGCGGCAAGCTGCTGGACTCGGGCGGCGCCGGCGGTTCCGTAGCACCACGACGGGCGCCGCACCGTTCCGCTGCGGCGGGGCCGCGGGGATCCCGTGTCGTGCTCGGAACGCCGGACCAGGTACGGCCAGAGGGGGCCGGTGCCGGTGTCGGTGCGCCAGAAGTCCAGCCAGGCGCAGATGGCGTCGATGGCGTCGCGCTGCCCGGGTACGGCCACACCGCGCAGCGTGGCGAGGGCGAGCAGCGCGAGTGGGCCGCCGATCCCGTGAGCGAGCCCTGCGTTGCCGTGCCCGCCGGGGAATTCCTCATCCGGGTGGCCGGTGGGACCGATGAGGGTCCACCATCCGGGTACCTGTCGTCCGTCGTCGGTGAGGGGGTCGGTAAGCGCCACCAGATACTCCAGGACCGCCCGCACGGCCTCGCCCTGCGGATCGCGGCGCAGGAGGTGGGCCCCGATGCCGGCCAGGCCGCGGATGGTGTCGAACTCCGCCAGCACCGGCAGACGGCCGGCGGTGATGCGGTCACGGGCCGCCTTCACGCGGCGGCGGGCATCTGCGGCGATCCGCGCATCCAGCGACGCGAGGGCTCTGCGGTAGGCACCGGGGTGCACGGCGGCGGCGCTCGACAGGGCGAAGCCCGCGGCGGGCGCGCCGTAGAACAGGCCGGTGCTGGCGCCGGTCGTGACCGGGCGACGGGCGGCCGCGGTCAGCCAGTCATGGACGCGCTGCAACGGCCGCAGCCCGGCAGCCCCCACCTCGGCGTGCAGCAGGGCGATCCCCAGGACGCCGTGCGCCAGGGACTGCGGCCACCATGACTGGTCGGCGGGCAGGCCGGGGGCGTCGGGTCGTGCGAGGCGGTCAGCGGTCTCAAGTGCCTGCTCGAAGTTCACCGGCGGCCTCTTGTCCGGGTGCGGGCTGTGTAGGCGAGTGCTGCGACCCGGGCCAGATACAGGCACACCGCCTTCTCCTCCGGCTCGACGCCGCGAGCCCGCAGAACGTGCGTGTGCAGCAGGGAGCTCAGAACGTCGTCAGGGTCGATGCCCCTGGTGTGCGGGCCGGGAAGGTGGGCGCGGTAGGCGGCCAGGCCAAGGGAGCGTTCCCTCCAGGCACCCACGTTCGTCGAGCCGCGCGAGGCTCGGCGCAGGGCATGGAAGTCGTCGCGGGGGTCGGCCAGGCGTACGGCTTCCGCGAACACCGGCCTCGGAACGGTCGTTGGGGCGGTAGCCGGGACATGGTTGATCAGCCAGTCCATGCCTGTGGCGGTGCTGCCGGTGAACGCGATCGCGATGGCGGCGAAGTGGGCGGCGGTCAGGGCGCGCGGGTGGGGGCGTCGGGACTGGGCGAGTTGGGTGAGCACCACGGCCGAGTCGGCGGCGAACACCGCCTCAGCTGCGGCCAGCGCGGGACCGTCGCCCCATCGCCCGGTCTGCGGATAGGAGGTCGCATAGGCAATTTCGCGCAGCAGTCCGCGCTGACGCAGTTCGTCGGCCCAGCCGCTCACTCTCGCGGCGGCCTCGCCGAACGTGGCCGACGTCGCGTCGGGGAGCGTGATGCGCAGCCGGAGGTAGTGGTCACGGCCTTCACGGAAACGCAGGAACCACCACATGGGCTGCTCCTCGCCCCACTTGGCGAGGAGGACGGGCAGGTGCTCGGCAAGGATGGTGTCCTGACGGTGCACGTCTCCATGGAGCTTGGCGAACAGCAAAGGGGCTGCGCCCGGACTCTGGCCGTGGTCGCGGCCGATCACCCGCTCCCGGGTCGGGTGGGGCAGCCTCGGCCAGGCCAGCTGTTGCGCGGCGGCCAGTGGCACGACGACCTCGTGCGCGCGACCGCCGCACCATCCAGCGGCGTTCTCGTCGGGGCCTCTTCCAGCACCGCGTCCTGGTGGGTGTGCAGGTGCTCACGCAGCAGCACGCGGTGTCCGGCTCTGTCCAGGTCCAGGGGTAGCCGCTGGTCATCCTCCGCGAGGTGCACCATGCGTGGGAGGCGACGGCGGGCTCGCCACCCGGCCAGTTCTGTGTCCCAGGCCTCCCATACGGCCCTCCGGCCGGGCAGGTCGGCGGCCTGTAAGCGCCATCGCGCGGGGGTCAGTATGGTGCGGCCGTAGCGCAGCCGCGGCAGGAACGGCAGCCGGGCGGCGGCGCCCCAGTCGAAGGCGGCAACCTGCGCGCACAGGGCGCGGGGCAGTTCGGTCACCATGCGGGCCAGCGGCGGGGTGTGGGTGCGCAGGTTCAGCGCCTGCATACCCCACACCTCCACCCCCTTCCCCCACCTTGGGACGGCCAGATACAGGCGGTGGCTGTCGCAGCCCACCGCCAGATCCTCAGCCGTCAGCACGCCCTCCTCGGCAACCGTGTCCCGGTGCTCGGCGAGACTGACCACGGCCGGGAAGACCCGAACCGTCCGCGTGACGTGCGCGGAGGCGGGGTCCAGCGGCCGGAACGAGATCTGCGCGCGCACCGCATCCGGATCGCTGCCTGACAGGCCGGCGAAGCCGGCGGCCAGTTCCTCCCGGACGTCCGAACCAAGAAGGCCGAGGAAGCGGCCGGTCATCACCCCTGCGGCCCGGGAGGCCGACACCACCGTCAGGCGAAAATTCCCGCGCCCCAACGCCTTCAGATCGGGGGCATGTACGCGGACGCACAGCTCCAGATGCGGTGGCAGCCGCGCCCGCCCCGCCTCCCCCACCTCCAGCTCGGCCATCAGCGGCTCGTTCAACACGACTTCCGCCCGTCCGTCCAGCACCGCGGCCTGCGCGAGTGCCAGCAGCTTCTCATCGCGAAGCGAATGCTCTGGGCGCCGCTGCGGCGAGACCGCGCCGGGGTAGCCGTCCGGCCAGCCGACGCCGCTGTCCGCCACGACATCCAGCAGCGGTACCAGGGCGCCGGCGCCGTACCGCTGGTAGAACCGCCGGTGGAACTCGCGCCAGGCGGGCTTGCCATGCGGGTACGGACTCAGACGTGCCAGGACCTGTGCGGCGCGTTCGGTCTCGCGGGCCACGTCCTCGGGTAAAACGATGCCCGCGTCCAACCGGAGATCCACCGCGGCCGGATGCCGACGGGCTCGGGCCAGGCGGCGCATCCGCACGGCCGCCTCCGCGCGCAGCGCACGGCCCTGGTCGACGGGCCCCTCGTTATGCCGCTCCAGGAGAACGTGGATCTCCTTCAACGCGGCCACCAGGCCGGAAAGGGGCTCCAGCGTCGTGGCGTCGGCCGCCTCCAGGTGCTCCAGTAGCCATCCCAGGGCGTCCGGCTCCGTGGCCGGGGCGTGCAGGCTGGTGATCAACGCTCGACGGGCGACCAGCTCGGTGAGCATTCCGGTGACCTTCTCCGGCTTCGCCGTTGGGAACTCGGCAACGAGCTTCGCTGCAAGATCGGCTAACCGGACCGGCCGGCGGGCCGCTTCCACGGCGGCGCGTACGGCGGGGGTGTACCGCAGAGATACCTCTACCGCCCCAGCACCCTGCTCGTTGGGGTGCTGCTGGTAGGGCACGATCAGACGGTCGCCTCGCACCATCAACGTGGAGTTCGCCACCACGGCCAAACGCTCAAGGACCTCGGGACAGCCCTCGACCTGACCGATGACATCGGCCAGCCAGCCCGCGTCCGCCCGGCCCACAGCCCAGTGCTCCGCCCCCCACCACGCGTGCGGCTGGTCCCCGAACCTCGCTGCGGCGACTCCGGCCAGCAGTCCCCAGGGCGTCGGCCGACCGGCCATTCGTCGCAGGTAGCGAGCCACCGACACCACCGCCCGTCGCGCCTGCCGCTCGCCGGGCGCATCAGCGGCGCACAAGGTTCTTACCTGACGGTCCAGTTCCGGGCTGGCATGACCGATGGCCTCGGCGACCTCGGGAATCGCCCATACGGCGCGCAGCCAGTCCACCCACGCGGCGGCATGACCGGGGCTGGTGCCAGTCGGATCGGGCCACGCGGGCAGCGCCAACTCGGCGTGATGGACAGCGCGGATCAGCGCCCCGCCCATGGCCCGGAAACCCGCCGGACCATCGTCTGCCCTGCTCACCAGATACCTCCACGCGATGCCGGGTAGAGCGATGGCGGCCGGACGCGGCTCCGTCGTGGCGGGGCCGCGTCCGGCCGTCCGCGAGAGTCACGCCGCGCTGATGCAGGCGTCCTTCTCACAGGTCGAACCGCACCCGTCGTCAGTCATGTTGACCAGACCCGCCGGGTCCGCCACCTCCAACAAGGCGATGTCCAGGTCGAACAAGTCAGGATTTTCGAGGGCTGTTGCGGTTGCTTCGGATTCCACGCAGATCACTCCTACTCATGGGGTGGTGCACGATGCCCTGGTCCTCGGCTAGCGTGCGGCCATGGGCCAGGAGAGTGCGACCCGGCAGTGGATCTTGTCGATGACCCGCTTCGGGGACACCTCGGGCAGCTTTTCATCAGAGGTACCGCCCGGGTAGACGGCGATGCGCGGGCCGGGCCCCCGCGATGGTCCGCAGCCCAGGCGCGCAGGGGGTCGGCGAGCGTCTCGGCGAACGCGGGCCTCTCCGGGCCGAAGGCGTGGACCCCGCACTCCACCGACTTCTCGTCAGTGGTACGGCGGGTGGTGAGATTCCCAAAGTCGCGTCCCGCCACCGCGGCCGGGGAGAACCGCTTGTTGCCGGGGGCCACCAGCCCGGTGTCGAGGTCAGGGTCCACGGCCATGCTGCAGAACCCGTCCAGCACCGGGGACAGGCCGAACCGGTCGGCCAGGGCAGCGATCTCCTCCAGCTCGTCCACGGTCCGCGTCACGAACTTGAACACCGCGCGCCCACTGGCGGCGAACGCCTCCAGCGCCGCGGGCACGATGCGCCGCTCGATGGGGACGACACAGTTCGCCAATTTCGCCGAGACGTTGAACCGCACGCCCCCCACCAGTAGCGCGGGGTCCGGGACGATGGTGCCGTTCGTCTCCACCTCCACCCGCCGTCCCCCGGCCACCAACTGCCGCACCAGCGGTATCAACTGCCGCTGCTGGAGAAGCGGCTCACCGCCGGTGATCACCACCAGGCCGACCGGGACGCCCAGCGCCCAGGCGGCGAGTTCCTCCACGGTCCGCCATGCCGACTCCGCCCGGGGGTCGTAACGCTGCCAGTCCCAGGTCCACGGCCTATCGCACCAACCGCACGAGAGGTTGCAGCGCGACAGCCGGACGAACACCGCCGGCTCCCGCTGCTGGGGCCCTCGCCCTGGAACGTTGCCGGGTCATCGCCGAACACCTCCGCCACCAGCAGCCGCCCGCCTCCGCCAGGAGCCGTCACGGCTGATCGACCTCGAACAGCTGCGCCAGACCTGGCCGGGCAGCCACCGGTGACGGAGGTGGTGGAGGGCGGCGGCGGCGCGGTTGGCGCGCAGGAGCGTGCCCGTCACCGGGCTGCCGGCCGGCTGGCGGTAGCGGTGGGCGCGGTCGCCGCTGGTCTCGTAGAGGAAGTCCTCCTCCCACGAGGCGCGGTGGACAGCCGCCGGAGCGGCGCGCGAGATGGCGGCGGTGACCCCGGGGCCTTCGGGTTCGAAGGCGAAGACGGCAGCCGGCTCGGACGCCGCGGCCTGGGGGGCGGGATCGGTCACCTCGGGCTCCCGGGAGGTGAGGTTGAGGGCCTGAACATGCCCGGAGAGAGATATGGACGCGGCGTTCATTTCATGGTTATATGGACTCAGCGTTCATTTGATGGCTGAGATTGATGGCCGAAGGAGAGACAGTATGAGCACCCCTACCACCAAGCGTGTCGCTCTCGTCACCGGCGGCACCGGAGGCATCGGCCGTGTCGTCGTCGATCGTCTCGTCGCCGACGGCTTCGCCGTGGCCGTGCACTCCGCGAGGAACCGGAGCCGGGCCGACGAGATCGTCTCCAGGATCACCGAGGGCGGCGACACCGCCATAGCGGTCGGCGGTGACGTCGCCGACGAGAACGACATGCGGACGGCGTTCGACGCCGTCGAGTCCGCATGGGGCGGCATCGACGTCGTCATCAACACGGCGGGGATCATGATCCTGTCGCCGATCGCGGAGATGAGCCTGGACGACCTGGACCGGATGCACCGCACCAACATCCGCGGCGCCTTCGTGGTCACCCAGCAGGCCGCTCGCCGGGTGCGCCGGGGCGGGGCGATCATCAACGTCTCGACCTCCGTGAGGCGGACGCAGCTGCCGACCTACGGCGCCTACGTCTCCAGCAAGGCCGCTGTGGACAGCATCACGCTGATCCTCGCCCGCGAGCTGCGCGGCAAGGACATCACCGTCAACACCGTCGCCCCGGGGCCCATCGCCACGCCGCTCTTCTACGAGGGAAAGGACGACGCCGCGGTCGAGCGGTTCGCGAAGGCCACGCCGCTTGAGCGCCTCGGTCAGCCGGAGGACGTCGCCGAGAGCGTCGCCTTCCTCGCCGGCCCGGCCCGCTGGGTCAACGGCCAGGTGCTCTGGACCAACGGCGGGCTCGCCTGATCGCCCGCCTCCCCATCGTCCCCCGCCTCCCCATCCTCCCCTTCGCTCTTCCCGAAAGGAAACCGACATGTCCTCTGTCGTCCTGATCACGGGCGCCGCCACCGGCATAGGCAACCTCACGGCTCGCTCTCTCGCCGCGGCGGGACACACCGTCTACGCCAGCATGCGCCACGTCGCGGACCGCAACGCCGACCGCGCGAACGAGCTGCTTGAGCTCGGCCGCCGCGAAGGGCAGGACCTGCGCGTGGTCGAGCTCGACGTCCAGTCGCAGGAGTCGACCGAGGCCGCCGTCGCCAGGATCATCGATGAGGCCGGCCACCTCGACACCGTCGTACACAACGCAGGCCACATGTTCGTCGGCTACGTCGAGGCGTTCACCCCCGAAGACATCCAGAGGCTGTTCGACATCAACGCGCTCGGCATCCATCGCGTCAACCGCGCGGCGCTGCCGCACATGCGCGAACGCCGGTCGGGGACGCTGCTGTACATCGGCAGCACGACCTCGGTGGTCGTTCCCCCGTTCCTTGGCCCCTACGTGGCCGCGAAGATCGCCGGCGACGCCCTCGCGCTCGCGACCGCCTATGAGGTGAACCCGCTGGGCATCGAGACCACCATCGTGATGCCGGGGCCGTTCACGCAGGGCACCCACCACTTCGCCAACGCGAGCAGGGCGGCCGACGAGGAGCGGACCCGAGGGTACGCCCAGCTCGACCCGATGGTGGAGCGCAACGAGGAGGCCACGGCGGCTCTGTTCCCCAAGGACGTGGACGCGCACCCGCGCGCCGTGGGCGAGGAGATCGCCCGCATCCTCGCGCTGCCCCGGGGCACCCGCCCGTTCCGCAGTGTCGTGGACTTCACCAACGCCGGCGTCGAGGAGGTCAACCAGGTGACCCGCAGGGCGCAGGAGCAGTTCGTCACCCGCCTTGGCTTCGACGAGCTGCTGCACGTCAAGACCGACCAGGACCGACTCACCGACCAGGACTCATAGCCAGCCGGCGGCGGCAGGCCCGGACCGACACCGGCGGGGACCTGCCGCCGCCCCTTCCGCGGAGTCAACGCCGTTTCAGGACGAAGGAGTTCACCATGACCACCATCGAGATCCCCGAGGCCATCCAGACCTTCATCGACGCGACCAACCGAAGCGACTCCGAGGCCTTCGCCGCCGCGTTCACCGACGACGCCTACCTCAACGACTGGGGCCGCGAGTACCGTGGCCGCGACGGCGTGCGTGACTGGGACCGCACCGACAACATCGGCGTGCGGGCGCACTTCACACTCCTCGGCATCACGGCGGGCCCCGATCCCAACAGCTACGTCGCCACGTTGAAGGTGACGGGAGGCGGCTACAACGGGACAGGACCGTTGACCTTCCACCTCCGCGACGGGCTCATCGCACGTGTGAAGATCAGCGGGTGACGCCGCCAGAAGCATCCACGCCCCGACAGGAGCCGCCCATGCCGCCCGAGCCGAACGAGCCGCCCGAGCCGAAGGCCCCCGCCGCCAGGCGCAACGGCGGCCGTGGCCGCCGACCCGCGGACGAGGTCAGGGCGGACGTTCTGCGGGCCGTGGGTGACCTGCTCCTCGCCGAGGGAATCGCCGACCTGACCTTCGAGCGCGTGGCCCGGCTGGCGGGCGTCAGCAAGACGACCCTGTACAAGTGGTGGCCGTCGAGGGGCGCCCTGGCCCTGGACGGCTTCTTCCACGCCGTCGAACAGACCCTGGCCTTTCACGACACCGGGGACATCCGCGCGGACCTTCTCGACCAGTTGCGCCACTTCGCCCACGTCGTGACCGAGACACCGGGCGGGCAGGTGCTGGCGGGGCTCATCGGCGAGGCTCAGACCGACCACGAACTGTCCGCCGCCTTCCGTGCGCTGTACTCCTCGGAGCGCCGACGGCTCGCGGTCGAACGGCTGCGGAAGGCCCAGGAGGTGGGGCAGATACGACCCACCATCGACGTGCGGGTCCTCGTTGACCAACTCTGGGGCGCCATCTACAACCGGCTGCTCGTCCCCGACGAGCCGATCACCGACGACTTCGTCCTCGCCCTGGTCGACAACGTGATGGACGGGGTCAAACCGGGCTAGGGAACCGGCCCTCCTCGGGCTTGCCATCGTAGCGGCACGCGACCGGATCAAGCGCTGACCAAGCTCCTCACCGCCTGCCCCTCATGACCGCCGCCAGGACAAGGTCATCACACACTGTCACTGTAACGGGCAACTGCTGCGCCTCTCGTAGGACATGTCCGTACCCGCATAAGACGGGACCAGCACCCGGCCCGTCCGGCCGCCACCGGTGAGGGCATGCGCCGCGCGGCGGGCGGCGAGGTGGTAGCTGCCGGTGTACATCTCCCCCGCGATCCGCATGTCGAAGGAGTCATCGGCCGCCACCGCTTTGCGGGCACCGCAGACACCACTAGATGACCAGGCATTCCCGCCCGTCCGGGGTCCGGCCGGCCACGGCGTACTGAAGATGCTCAGCCAGGCTCCACCCCAGCCACCCGGGGCCGGGACCCGGGTGATTCCCGAGAGCCTGCGCAAGGTGCATGGGGGAGATCCGCATGGCGTGCGGCGACGTGCAGCGCTCGGCCGTCTGCCCCGGTGGGCAGCCACCGCACCCGCGAGGAATCCAGGGAGAGGATGATGCCGGCAGGGGCGTGGACAGCACGGGGGCTCGGGCCGCGGGCGGACAGGTGTTCGACATACATCGCCCGGCCCGGCGATCCCGGGGACCGGGCCGGTAGTGGCCGGGTCCGGTGGGCAAGGTAACGAGGACAAGGAGCATCTCCAGAGGGTTTGGCCCCACCGGCAAGAACTTGATCAGGATCGTCCCGCCGGCCACACGAGACGGCAGCGCTCAGAAGCCGTTGTCTTTCCGGGAGTGGCCGCTGCGTTTCTGCTGGTCAGGCATAGTTCTGCTGTCGTGCGGCAGTGATGGCGTGTTCTGTTGTCTCCTCGGTGGAGGTGCCGTGTGCCGTCGGTGATGGGGATGCTGGAGGAGCGGGAGCGTGCCGCCCGGCAGCGGGTGGAGGTTCTGCAGACGGAGCTTCGGGAGGCGGAGGCCGCGTGGGAGCGGTTCGTGATTGCCCGTGAGACGGTCGGGCAGGTCCTCGCGGAGCCGCGTCGCAGCGAGCAGGCGCCGGTGGCCGCGCCCGGTCAGCGGCCGCGACCGGGCGCTGGGGCGGTGCC
>NZ_LAVK01000168.1 GCF_001083795.1 Streptomyces sp. SBT349 | reverse complement strand
TGGCTCATCGGGTCGGAGGTGAAGTACGTGGCGACGGCGTCCGCGTCGCCGAGCGTGGCGGCCCGGCGGGTGACCGTGCGAAGGATGCGGGCGGCCGAGTCGGCGAGGCGTTCGGAACGGCGGGGGGGGGGGGGGGGGGGGGGCGGCCCCCGGCCCCCCCCCCGCCGTCACCCGTTCAGCCCCAGGTGAGCAGCCTCTTCGGACGCTCCAGCACGGCCGCCACGTCCGCGAGGACGCGGGAGCCGAGCTCGCCGTCCACCAGCCGGTGGTCGAACGAGAGCGCGAGCGTGGTGACGTGCCGCGGTGTGACCTTCCCCTTGTGCACCCAGGGTCGCTCCCTGATGGCGCCGAGGGCGAGGATCGCGGACTCCCCCGGGGTGAGGATCGGGGTGCCGGTGTCGATGCCGAAGACCCCGATGTTGGTGATGGTCACCGTGCCGTCCCGCATGTCGGCCAGGGACGTCTTCCCCTCCCTGGCCGTGGCGACCAGCTCCGTCAGCGCCACGGACAGCTCGGGGAGCGACTTGGCGCCCGCGTCCTTGACGTTGGGCACGATCAGCCCGCGCGGGGTGGCCGCGGCGATGCCCAGGTTCACATAGTCCTTGTGGACGATCTCCTGACGCTCCTCGTCCCAGGCGGCGTTGACGTCCGGGTTGCGCCGGATGGCGACCAGGAGCGCCTTGGCCACGAGGAGCAGGGAGTTGACGCGCAGCCCTTCCATGTCCGGGTCCTTGCGCAGCCGTTCGACCATGCGGACCGTGCGGGTGACGTCGACCGTCACGAACTCCGTGACGTGCGGCGCGGTGAAGGCGCTGGCCACCATCGCCTGCGCGGTGGCCTTCCGCACCCCCTTGACCGGGACCCGCCGCTCCCGGGCATCCGCCGCGGCGGGCTCCGCCTCGGCGACGGGAACGGGCTCGGGCTCGGGCCGGACGGCGGCGTGCACGTCCTCGCGGGTGACCACGCCGTCGGGCCCCGAGGGGATGACAGCCGACAGGTCCACGCCCAGGTCCTTGGCCAGCTTCCGCACCGGCGGCTTGGCCAGCGGCCGTTCCCCGGCCGCGCCGCCGGGCCGCGCGTAAGCCTCGCCGAGGTGCGCGCCGGGTTGCGCCTCGGATCGCGCGCTGGGTTGCGCGCTGGGTTGCGTGTCGGGTTGCGCCCCGGCCTGCTGGGCCGGGACGGCGGCCTTCCGCGGGCGCCGCTTGGTCGACGCCTGCGAGACGCCGTAGCCGACCAGGACCGGCTCCCGGCTCGCGGTGCCCGCCTTCGCGGGCTCCTCGGAGGGCTCCTCGGCCGGGGCCCCGGAGGGATCCGTGTCGATCCTGATGATCGGCATGCCGACGTCGACCGTCGTGCCCTCCTCGAACAGGAGCTCGCGCACCTCCCCGTCGTACGGGATGGGCAGCTCGACGGCGGCCTTGGCCGTCTCGACCTCGACGACCACCTGCCCGTCGGCGACCGTGTCGCCGGGCCGGACCAGCCACTTCAGGATCTCCGCCTCCGTGAGACCCTCGCCCACGTCCGGCATTCTGAACTCTCGGTAGCGCTGTGCCTCAGCAGCCATCGTCACGACTCTCCTCAGCCTCTCCCTCAGTACGCCAAGGCGCGATCAACGCTGTCCAGCACCCTGTCCAGCCCCGGAAGGTACTCCTCCTCCAGGCGCGCCGGCGGATAGGGGGCGTGGAAGCCGCCGACCCTGAGCACCGGAGCCTCAAGATGGTAGAAGCACCGCTCGGTGATCCGTGCCGCCACCTCCGCGCCCGAGCCGAAGAACACCGGCGCCTCGTGCACGACGACCAGGCGCCGCGTTCGTTCGACCGACCGCTGGATCGCGTCGAAGTCGAGCGGCGAGACCGACCGCAGGTCGAGCACCTCCAGCGAGACGCCGTCCTCCTGTGCCGCGGCGGCCGCGGCCAGGCAGGTCTTCACCGAGGGCCCGTAGGCCGCCAGCGTCAGGTTCTCGCCCTCCCTGACCACCTTGGCGGCGTGCAGCGGCCCGGGGATGCCCGCCGTGTCGACCTCGCCCTTGTCCCAGTAACGGGCCTTCGGCTCGAAGAAGACCACCGGGTCGTCGCACTCGATCGACTGCCGCAGCATCCAGTACGCGTCCGAGGCGTCCGCGGGCGTCACGACCTTCAGGCCCGCCACGTGCGCGAACAGCGACTCGGGCGACTCGCTGTGGTGCTCGACGGCGCCGATGCCGCCGCCGTAGGGGATCCGGATGACGACCGGCAGCTTGACCGTTCCCAGCGACCTGGCGTGCATCTTCGCCAGCTGCGTGACGATCTGGTCGTACGCGGGGAAGACGAAGCCGTCGAACTGGATCTCCGCGACCGGCCGGTACCCCCGCAGCGCCAGGCCGATCGCCGTCCCGATGATGCCCGACTCGGCCAGCGGGGTGTCGATCACCCGGTCCTCGCCGAAGTCCTTCTGCAGTCCGTCCGTGACCCGGAAGACCCCCCCGAGCTTGCCCACGTCCTCGCCCATGACCAGGACCTTCGGGTCGCTCTCCAGGGCGGAGCGCAGCGAGGAGGTCAGGGCCTTGGCCAGAGCCATCTTCTCGGCCATGTCAGTTCCCCTCGTGGTCGGCGAAGGACGCCAGATACGCCGCGTACTGCGCGCGCTCCTCGTCCACCAGCGTGTGGCCGTCCGCGTATGTGTGCTCGAACATCGCCATGCCGTCCGGGTCGGGCATGGTCCGGATGGCCTCGCGCACGCGCCGCGCCAGCGCGTCGCTCTCCTCGTCGAGCTCCGCGAAGAACGCCTCGTCCGCCGCGCTCTCCCGCTCCAGCAGGCGGCGCAGGCGCAATATCGGGTCCTTCCCCTCCCAGACCTCCAGCTCCTCCTTGCGGCGGTAGCGCGTCGGGTCGTCCGACGTCGTGTGCGCGCCCATCCGGTAGGTGAACGCCTCCACCAGGATCGGCCCCTGCCCGGTGCGGGCGTGCTCCGCCGCGGCGCGCGTCACCGCGAGCACGGCCAGCACGTCGTTGCCGTCGACCCGGACGCCGGGGAACCCGTAGCCCTGCGCCCGCTGGTACAGCGGAACGCGGGTCTGGCGCTCGGTCGGCTCGGAGATCGCCCACTGGTTGTTCTGGCAGAAGAACACCACCGGCGCGTTGTAGACGGCGGCGAAGGTGAACGCCTCCGCCACGTCGCCCTGGCTGGAGGCGCCGTCGCCGAAGTACGCCAGCACGGCCACGTCGGCGCCGTCCTTGGCCACGCCCATCGCGTAGCCCGTGGCGTGCAGCACCTGCGAGCCGATGACGATGGTGTAGAGGTGGAAGTTGTTGCCGCCCGGGTCCCAGCCGCCGTGGTTGACGCCACGGAACATCCCGAGCAGCAGCGTCGGGTCCACGCCCCTGCACCAGGCCACGCCGTGCTCCCGGTAGGTGGGGAAGACGTAGTCGTCGTCGCGCAGCGCGCGGCCCGAGCCGATCTGGGCGGCCTCCTGGCCGAGCAGCGAGGGCCACAGGCCCAGCTCGCCCTGGCGCTGCAACGCGGTGGCCTCGGCGTCGAAGCGGCGCGTGAGGATCATGTCCCGGTACAGGCCGCGCAGCTGCTCGGGGGTGGTCTCCAGCGCGTAGTCGGGGTGCTCGACGCGCTCGCCCTCGGGCGTCAGGAGCTGCACCATCTCGGGGCGGTCCGGCGCCGACCCGCCCTTCCCCGCGGCCTTCCCCGTCGGCTTCCCCGCCGTCCTGCCGCCTGCCGTCTTCTTCGCCGCGGCGCTGCGTGGCCTGCCACGTGCGGCGGTGCTTTCCACGGTCACTCGTGCTCCTCCGTCGGTCCGGCCCCCGGGGTCCACCGGGCGGCCAGTGCGGCCCGTCCGGTCCCGTACGGCGCACGGGGGTGTGTGCGGCGTGGACGGAACCGGGCGGTTCTCTGTCCCGTTCTCGTCCCTGCCGACGGCCCCATAAGAGCACGGTATCCAGTGGGTCCACAACCCATGAAACCGCCCCTGACCTGCGGATTTACCTGGAAATCCAAGTAGTTCGGGGGCGGGTGGGGAACGGTGCTGCTCCAAGCCTGGCAGGGGTGAAGGACACCTGCACGTTAACCCGGGCAACTGGGTCCCGGGAAGAGCGGTGCAGGGCGGGGACCGGGCTCCTGTGTGACACTGACTCCGTGTCCGACAACGGAAAAATCACCGTATTCCTGGTCGACGACCACGAAGTCGTCCGTCGTGGCGTGCACGAACTCGTCGTGATGGAACCGGACATGGAGGTGGTCGGCGAGGCCGGGACGGCGGCCGACGCGATGACCCGCATCCCCGCGGCCAGGCCGGACGTGGCCGTGCTCGACGTGCGGCTCCCCGACGGCAGCGGCGTCGAGGTCTGCCGCGAGGTCCGTTCACGGGACGAGTCGATCAGGTGTCTGATGCTCACCTCGTACGCGGACGACGAGGCCCTGTTCGACGCGATCGTCGCCGGCGCCTCCGGCTATGTCCTCAAGGCCATCCGGGGGGACGAACTGCTGTCCGCCGTCAGGGACGTGGCCGCGGGCAGGTCGCTGCTCGACCCCGACGCCACGCAGCGCGTGCTGGCCCGCCTGCGCAGCGGCGGCGCCGGGGAGGACGAGGCGCTGGCCCGGCTCACCGAGCAGGAGCGCCGCATCCTCACCCTGATCGGCGAGGGGCTGACCAACCGCGCCATCGGCGACCGGCTGCACCTCGCCGAGAAGACGATCAAGAACTATGTCTCCAGCCTGCTGTCCAAGCTCGGCATGGAACGCCGCTCCCAGGCCGCCGCCTACGTGGCCCGCCACCAGGCCGAACGCGGCAGGTAGACCCCGCGGGGCGCCGGTGCCCCGGCTCAGTCGCAGAACGCGTCGGTGACCGCGGGCCCGTTCCGCGTCCACCACACCACCAGAGCCGCGGCGGCGGGGAACTGCGGGTCCGGGCGGGGGTCGCCGCGTTCGTAGTGCCAGTGCAGCATCCAGAAGTCGTTCAAACGTTCCCACCACACCCGGCGCACGCCCGCCGCCAACTCGGCGGAGGAGGCGCCCGTCGCCCGCCGGTACGCGCGGGCGTACGCGCGGATCTTCGCCAGGTCCAGGCTGCCGTCGGGGCGGAGATAGAAGATCGCGGCGGCGCGCACCGCCTCCTCCGCGCGGGGGCGCACGCCGAGTCGGTCCCAGTCCACGATGGCCACCGGCTCGACGGGGCCCTCGGTCCGGTAGAGCAGGTTCAGCGGGTGGAAGTCGCCGTGCACCCAGCCCTCGGCGGGGACCTCGGCCGAGCCGGGCCGCAGATGGGCGTGGTCGCTCAGCAGGCCCCGCCGTTCGAGCAGCCGGTGCTCGGCCAGCTCGTCGAAGCCGCTGCGGCGGGAACGGCTCCGCACCCGCGTGAGCAGGTGGTCGATGACGGCGTGGGTGTGTGCCGGCGCGGCGGCCTCGCCCGCCGGGGGCCTGGACAGCGGAGAACGCCCTATCACGCTCTCCAGCGCCCGGTGCACGCGCCCCAGCAGCGCGCCGAGGCGGCGGCTCTGCCCCCCGCTGAGCTGGCACCCGTGGCGGTGGCGGCCCTCGACCCACGGGTGCAGGGCGTAGCACCGGCCGCGGTGGACGGCGACGGTGCGGCCGTCCCGGTCGGCGAGCGGAGGCACCACCGGCAGGCCGAGCGCGGCCAGCGCGGCGGTCGCCCGGTGCTGGGCGACCAGGGGTATGACGGTCTCCGGGTCGCCGCCGAGGTGGTGCTTGAGGAAGAAGTGGCCGCGCGTGGTGGCCAGCCGGTAGCCCCGGTTGAGGAGTCCCTCGGCGACGCGGGCGCAGGCGACGGGCTCACCGGCGCCGTAGCGGCGCAGCAGTGCGTTCAGCGTGCGGTCGGAGAGCCCCGTCGCCGGGTCAGGGGCCCGACCCACCGGCGGTGCTGGGGGCGGTGCCGCCCTCGACGGTGCCCTGGTCGGCCCCGCCCTCGTCGGTGCCGCCCTCGTCCGTGCCGCCTTCGTCGGTCCCGCCCTCGTCCGTGCCGCCTTCGTCGGTCCCGCCCTCGTCCGTGCCGCCCTCGTCCGTTCCCTCGTCGCCGCCCTCGTTCTCGCCGCCGCCCGGGTCCTCCGGGTCGGTCGGCTCGCCCGGGTCCGTGGGCTCGGTCGGGGTGCCGGTCTCGGACTCCGTCGGGGTGCCGGTCCCGGTCTCCGTCGGCTCGTCCCCGCCGGTGTCGGGCGGCGGGTAGTCGCCGTCGTCGTCCTCGGGCGGCTCGGTGTCCTCGGTCGCGCTCGGCCGGTCCGGGGTCGGATCCTCGTCCCGGGTGTCGGCGGGCTCGCTGGTGCCGGGGTCGGCCGGGTTGTCCTCGGGGTCGTCGCCGCCGCCGAGGTTGGCCGCGACGAGCACGCCGGTGCCGATGGCGACCAGGGCCAGCAGGGCGACCAGTATCATCCGGCCGCGCCTCCCGTTCCCCTCGCCGCGACCGTGGCCGCGGCCGTGCCCGTCCCCGTCGTCGGCCCCGTCGCCGAGCAGCATCGGCGACGGGTACTGCCCGGTCGGGGCCTCGCGCGCGCCTCTGGGCGCCGGGGTGGTCATGCCCATGGGCGGGGTGGCGCCGCCCGTGACGGAGCCCGTGTTCCACAGGCCGGCGGTGTGGCCGCCGTGCTCCTCCAGCATCCGCAGCGCGTACTGGACCAGGCCGCGCATCTCCTCGGCCGACTGGAAACGGTCGTCCGGGTCCTTGGCCAGGGAGCGCATCACCAGGCCGTCGAGCTCGGGCGGCGCGGCGGTGGTCAGCTCGGACGGCAGCCGGGGCGTGTCCTGGACGTGCTGGTAGACGACGGCGAGCGGCGTCTCGCCCACGAAGGGCGGGCGCAGCGTGAGCAGCTCGAACAGCAGGCAGCCGACGGCGTACAGGTCGGACCTGGTGTCGATGGGCTTGCCGAGGGCCTGCTCCGGCGAGAGGTACTGGGGGGTGCCCATGACCATGCCGGTCTGGGTCATGGTCTGCGCGGCGCCGTGCAGGGCGCGGGCGATGCCGAAGTCCATCACCTTGACCGTGCCGGTCTCGGTGATGATGACGTTCGCCGGCTTGATGTCGCGGTGGACGATGCCGTGGTGGTGGCTGTAGGCCAGGGCCTCCAGCACGCCGGAGACGATGATGAGCGCCTGGGTCGCGGGCGGGCCCTCGGCGTCGATCAGGAGCTCCCTGATCGTCTTGCCGTTGACGAGCTCCATCACGATGTAGGGAACGAGGCTGCCGCCGACGGGCTCCTCGCCCGAGTCGTAGACCGCCACGACCGCGTGGTGGTTGAGCCCGGCGACCGACTGGGCCTCGCGCGTGAAGCGGGCCTTGGAGACCGGGTCCTGGGCCAGGTCGGCGCGGAGCAGCTTGACCGCGACGGTCCTCCCGAGCCGCACGTCCTCCGCGGCGTAGACCTCGGCCATGCCGCCCCGCCCGAGGCGGTGCGTCAGCCGGTAACGGCCGTCTCCGACCAGGCCGTTGTTCCCCCAGAGCTCGGGTGAGTCGGGCACTTCGCGACCGAAGGGTCCCTGACCCTCCTCGCCGGAGCCCCTGGCGCCTTGCTCCTGTGCCATCAGTCCTCGCCGTTGTCGCGTGCTCCCCTGGCCATCAAACCCGTTCGGAGGGCACACTGACAAGTTGAGCCGTCGGGGGCCGGTCACGGAACGGACAACGTGCTTGACGTGCCTGGACCCTGCGGCAGACTTGAGGCGGACAACCGGGTCCGTATTATGCGCGGCGAGAGGGTGTGCTCATCACAGCGCACGGACGCAACGCCGCCTAGGGGGAACAGTCGGATGAGTGACCACGCGCAGCCGCCTGGTGACTGGACGGGCCGCTCCGTGGGAGGCGGCCGCTATCAACTGCGCGATGTGCTGGGCACGGGCGGCATGGCCTCGGTCCACCTGGCATACGACACGGTCCTCGAGCGGTATGTCGCCATCAAGACCATGCACTCGGAGCTGGGGCGCGAGGACGCCTTCAGGGAGCGGTTCAAGCGCGAGGCGCAGTCGGTCGCCAAGCTCAGCCACACCAACATCGTCTCCGTCTTCGACACCGGCGAGGACCGCATAGGCGACGGCCCCGTGCCGTACATCGTCATGGAGTACGTCGAGGGCCGCCCGCTCCGCGACGAACTGGAGCAGGACATCGCGCGGTTCGGCGCGATGCCCGCCGACCGGGCGCTGACGATCACCGCCGACGTGCTCGCGGCGCTCGACATCAGCCACGAGATGGGCCTGGTCCACCGCGACATCAAGCCGGGCAACGTGATGCTCACCCGGCGGAACGTGGTGAAGGTCATGGACTTCGGCATCGCGCGCGCGATGCAGTCCGGCGTCACCGCGATGACCCAGACCGGCATGGTGGTCGGCACCCCGCAGTACCTCTCCCCCGAGCAGGCCCTCGGGCGCGGCGTCGACGCCCGCTCCGACCTGTACTCGGTGGGCGTCATGCTCTTCGAACTGCTCACCGGGCGGCTGCCGTTCGACGCGGACTCGCCGCTGGCCATCGCGTACGCGCACGTCCAGGAGGAGCCGCCCGCGCCCTCCTCGATCAACGCCTCGGTCCCGCCCGCGGTCGACGCGCTGGTGGCCACGGCGCTGAAGAAGAACCCCAACGAGCGCTTCCCCTCCGCCGAGGTGTTCCGCGCCGAGTGCCTGCGCCTGGCCGGGTCCCTCACGGGCGCGGCGCCGCAGATCGTGCCGGGCGCGCACGCCGCGACCAACAGCGGGTCGGCCGTCTCGCACGCCGTGTTCCCCGAGTTCGGCGGCCCGACCGCGCCCACCTCGCCGGTGCCCTCCCCGTACGCGCCCACCCCGCCGGCCGGCGGCTACGGGTACCCGCAGGCCGCGCCGCCGAGCACCCCGCCCCCGTTCCAGGTCAACGGCCCGGGGACCCCGCCGCCCCCCCCCCCGGGGAACGGCGAGCGCACCAGCACCTGGATGGTGATGACGGCCGCGGTGGTGGCGATCGCGCTGGTCGCGGCCGTGGCGATCGTCGTGGTCCTCACCAACGGCGGCGACGAGACGGACGACGCGGGCGACACCACGGGCAGCAGCCAGGAGCCGGGCGGCGACGGCGGCGGCGAGGAGCCGACCGCGGAGGAGAGCCCGAGGTTCACCGAGGGCGACCCGGAGCAGGCCATCGACCCGACGGAGTGCACGCACGCGAACGAGTACTACGACCAGGAGGCGAACCCGGGCGCCTTCGTGATGCCGGACTTCTACGACTGGCACATCGACTCGGTCAAGCAGTGCATCAGGGACGCGGGCTGGTCCTACGACGAGGACGTGGAGTACAAGGACGAGGTCATCAAGGGCGAGGGCATGGTCGTCGCCCAGACCCCGGCGTTCGGCGAGCCCTACACGCCCGACGAGGACGACATCACGCTGACCGTCTCCACCGGCCGCGAGCCGCCCAACTGAGGTCCGCGACGGGCCCGGCGCGCCGGTCGTCCCCGCGGCGGCCGGCGCCCCCCGCGCTCAGTGCGCGGGGGAGAAGCTGGAGAGGATCCGCTCGGCGAGGGCGGCGTCGCCCTCGACCTTGAGCTTGTCGGCGATCCGCTGCCGGGACCTGACCCGCCCGCCGACCAGCCGCGTGAAGGTCTCCCAGTCCAGGGTGAACGTGACGATCGGCCCCAGCGAAGGGCTGCTGTCCACCGTGCCGTTGCCCTCGTCGTCCACGCGCACGGTGCGCAGGAACTCCACGGGACCGCTCACGTCGAACACCACGGCCGACTTCTTCGGCGCGCCCGCGTCCTCGGCGATCAGCTTGGGCAGCCGCTGGAGCAGCACGTCGCGGGCGACCAGGGCGGCGTTGGTGTCCAGGCCCCCGGGCCGGCGCAGCGCGCGGCGGATGTCCTGCTCGTGGGTCCAGACGTCGAAGACGCGGGCGTCGAGGAACGCGTGCAGCGACAACTGCCCGTAGAGCGGGTGGGAGATGATGTCCTCGGGCTTGCGCCGCTCGTTCCTGAGCTGGCGCGAGCGGCGGATGATCGTGTACTCCAGCTCGCTCGTCATCTCGGGCCCGGTGTGGTGGCGCCGCACATCGACCTGGACCTCCAGGTAACGCGTGGGCTCGTCCACGACGTGGTAGAGGTCGCGCGGCAGGGTGTGGATCGGGCGGGGGTCGCCCAGCGCCTCGCACTCGCCGCCGATCACGTGCGACACCACGTCCCGCACCGACCAGCCGGGGCACTCCGTCGGGCGGTTCCATTCACCGTCCACGAGCGAGGAGACGAGCTCGGATATCGCCTCGATGGTCTGGGTCCAGGCATCGATGGACGGTTGAAGGCTCGGCTGCACGGTCACGGGACCCCTCGTGGCGGATCGTCGCTGGCTTGGGTGTTCACACGTTACGCTGCGCGGGCGCAGCCGGTGAATGCTTCTGGAGAGGAATCCTAGGGGGCCAGCGCGGTGTGCAGCCACCAGCCGGGCGATTGACGGAGCCGGCCGGTACCGCCGTGCAGTGCGGTGCCGGCCGCCCCCGTGAACTCCACGGTGCCGTGCGGGTTTCACAGGTCCGTGACGGCTCGTCGTCAGGCCCGCCACAGGCGTGTGGGGCGCGTGGGGCGTGTCAGGGCAGCAGGAACGCCGTCATCGCGTTGGCCAGCAGGTAGGGGTCGGCGGTGCCGCACAGCTCGCGGGCCGAGTGCATCGACAGGATCGCGGCGCCGATGTCCACGGTGGAAATGCCGTGCCTGGCCGCGGTGATGGGGCCGATGGTGGTGCCGCAGGGGACCGCGTTGTTCGACACGAACGACTGCCAGGGCACGCCCGCGCGCTCGCACGCGGCGGCGAACTCGGCCCTGCCGGTGCCGTCGGTGGCGTAGCGCTGGTTGACGTTGACCTTGAGGATGGGGCCGCCGCCCGCCATGGGGTGGTGGTCGGGGTCGTGCCGCTCGGGGTAGTTGGGGTGGACGGCGTGCCCGGTGTCGGAGGACAGGCAGAACGAACCGGCCAGGGCGCGCGCCCTCTCCTCGAACCCGCCGCCGCGGGCGTGGACGGAGCGGTGCAGCACGGTGCCGAGCAACGGGCCCTGGGCGCCGGTGTCCGAGGTGGAGCCGTTCTCCTCGTGGTCGAACGCGGCGAGCACCGGGATGTGGCGCGGGTCCGCTCCGGCCGCGGCGGTCAGCGCGGCGGTCGCGGCGTGGACCGACAGCAGGTTGTCCATGCGGGGGCCCGCCAGCAGCTCGCGGTCCTTGCCCAGGTAGGCCGGGGGCTCGACGCTGTGGGCCATCAGGTCGAAGCCGAGGACGTCGCGCGGCGCGAGCCCGGCCTCGGTGGCGAGGAACTCGACGAGCTCGCCCTCGCGCGGGGTGCCGATGCCCCAGATCGGCGTCATGTGGCGCTGCCGGTCCAGGGCGAGGCCGTCGTTGGCGCCGCGGTCCAGGTGGATGGCGAGCTGCGGGACGCGCACCAGCGGCCGGTCGACGTGCACGAGCGTGCTGGAGCCGTCGCGCAGGGCCAGCCGCCCGGACAGGCCCAGATCGCGGTCGAGCCACGTGTTGAGCAGGGTGCCGCCGTAGATCTCCACGGCCAGCTGCTTCCACCCGGCCCGCCCGGTGTCGGGGACGGGCTTGATCCGCAGGTTGGGCGAGTCGGTGTGGGCGCCCAGGACGCGGAACGGCGTGGCGGGCCCGGCGCCCTCGGGGACCCACCAGGCGACCAGCGCCCCGCCCCGGGTGACGAAGCGGCCCCCGGCCTCCCCGTCCCACGCCGCCGTCTCCTCGGCCTGCCTGAACCCGGCCTTCTCCAGGCGCTGCGCGGCGTTCGCCACCGCGTGGTACGGCGAGGGCGAGGCCGTGAGGAAGCCCATGAGGTCGTCCGTGTGGGCCCGGTCGAAGGGTGCAGTCATGTCACTCAGCATACGAACGCCCGGGTCGCCCGGCCCCGCCCGTGGCGAGCGGACCGCGTCACACGCCGGCGCGTGCCCGAGGCCCCGGTCCCCGTGCGTGGAGTGGTGGGGACCGGGGCCTCGGGGGTGGGGACGGGGCCGTGTCAGCGCGGGGCCGCTCCGGCCGGAGCGGCGGCCGGAGCGGCGGGAACGGTCAGAACGCGTCCTCGTCGAGGTCCATCAGGGAGAGGTCGGTGGTCTCGGCGATGGTGCGGGAGATCGCGACCGCGGGGAGCACGGTGGCCGCGAAGTGGCGGGCGGCGGCGATCTTGCCCTGGTAGAACGCGGTGTCCCGGGGCCCGGCGTCCGGCAGCTTGGCCGCGGCCACGGCGGCGCCGCGCAGCAGCAGGTACCCGACGATCACATCGCCGGAGGCCATGAGGAACGCCGTCGTGTTCAGCCCGACCTTGTACAGCGAGCGGACGTCCTTCTCGGTGGCGGCGAGGTCGGTGAGCAGGACGCCGACCGTGGCCTCCAGCTCGCCGACGGCCCGCGTGAGCTGGTCGCGCGCGGCGGCCAGCTCCTCGCCGCCCGGCGCCTCGGCGAGGAACTTCTTGATCTCCTCGGCGAGCGCGGTCAGGGCACGCCCCTCGTTCCGCACGATCTTGCGGAAGAAGAAGTCCTGCCCCTGGATGGCGGTGGTGCCCTCGTAGAGGGTGTCGATCTTGGCGTCCCTGATGTACTGCTCGATCGGGTACTCCTGGAGGTACCCGGAGCCGCCGAGGGTCTGGAGCGAGTGGGCGAGCTGCTCGTAGGAGCGCTCGGAGCCGTACCCCTTGACCACGGGGAGCAGCAGGTCGTTCATCGCCTCCTCGGCGCCGGCGTCCTCACCGGCGGCCCGCTTGACCAGGATGTCGTCCTGGAGGGCGGCCGTGTACAGCGCGAGCGCGCGCATGCCCTCGGCGTACGCCTTCTGCGTCATCAGCGAGCGGCGCACGTCGGGGTGGTGCGTGATGGTGACGCGGGGGGTCGACTTGTCGGCGAACTGCGTCAGGTCGGGGCCCTGCACGCGCTCCTTGGCGTACTCCAGGGCGTTGAGATAGCCGGTGGAGAGGGTGGCGATGGCCTTGGTGCCGACCATCATCCGCGCGAACTCGATGATCTTGAACATCTGGCGGATGCCGTCGTGCTTCTCGCCGAGCAGCCAGCCCTTGGCCGGGCGGCCGTGGGCGCCGAAGGTGAGCTCGCAGGTGTTCGACACCTTGAGGCCCATCTTGTGCTCGATGTTGGTGGCGTACACCCCGTTCCGCTCGCCGAGGGCGCCGGTGTCCCAGTCGAAGTCGAACTTGGGCACGATGAAGAGGGACAGGCCCTTGGTGCCGGAGCCGTGGCCCTCGGGGCGGGCCAGGACGAAGTGCACGATGTTGTCCGCGAGGTCGTGCTCGCCCGAGGTGATGAAGCGCTTGACGCCCTCGATGTGCCAGGTGCCGTCGTCCTGGCGGATCGCCCTGGTGCGGCCCGCGCCGACGTCGGAGCCCGCGTCGGGCTCGGTGAGGACCATGGTGGAGCCCCACCGGAGGTCCACCATCAGCCGCGCGATGCTGCGCTGCTCGTCGGTGCCCTCGTCGTAGAGCACGCGGCCGAAGGTCGGTCCCGAGGCGTACATCCAGATCGCCGGGTTCGCTCCGAGGACGTTCTCCCCGGCGCCCCAGATCAGCGAGCGGGGGGCGGTGAGGCCGCCCAGCTCCTCGCCGATGGACAGGCGCCACCACTCGGCGTCCATGTAGGCCCTGAAGCTCTTCTTGAACGACTCCGGCAGCGGCGCGGTGTGCGTCGCGGGGTCGAAGACCGGCGGGTGGCGGTCGTTGTCCGCGTAGGGGGCGGCGAGCTCCTGCTCGGCCAGCCGGGTGATCTCGGTGAGCATGCTCCTGGCGGTCTCGGTGTCCAGGTCCGCGAACGGGCCGGTGCCGTACACCGCGTCGCGGCCGAGGACCTCGAACAGATTGAATTCGATGTCGCGGAGATTCGACTTGTAGTGCCCCATGGCGACGACTCCGTAGGTATCGGGTACCGGCTGGTAACACCATGATGCTACCCATCGGTAATAAGAAGCAAGCGGAATCAGGTCAATGTGAGTCGGTACTCTCTCTCACATGTACGGCTACGACCAGTCCGGCTACGCCGGACAGCAGTCCTACGGGGGGCAGCAGCAGCCCGCCGCCGCCGGATACGGGGGTCAGCAGCTCTACCCGGAGCAGTCGCAGCCGGCAGCGCCCGCCGCCCCATCCGCGCCCCCCTCGCTCGCCGACGCGCTCCGGGCGTACACCTCGGGCGCGATGACGAGCGAGGAGTTCCACGACGTCTTCCTCGGCGCCAAGATCTACTGCCCGCGCGGCGAGAACCCGGGCTTCCTCGCGCTGCACAACACGCAGCAGCCGGTGATCCCGCTCTTCACCTCCCTCAAGGAGCTGCGCCGGTACGCGGGCAAGGAGTCGCGGTACTTCACCGTGACCGGCGGCGAGGTGCTCGACCTGCTGCCCACGGGGTACGGGTTCGCGCTGGACATGGAGGGCGAGCACCGGATCGTGCTGGACGCCAAGTCCGTGGAGGAGATGGTGGATTACACGATGCGCAGGATGTACGGGTAGGACGCTCCGGCGCGTGGGCGCAGCACGCGGAATGCCGGGACCTCGACTGCTGTTCACTGTTCAACTATTCTGTTGGCAGCCGCCGAGGAGGACGTCATGCCCGCGATCACCGTCGAGAACCCGCTGAGCCTGCCGCGCGTCACCACACCCCCGGCGACCGCCGCCGCCCGGGCCGTGCGCGCCGTGACCACCGCGCCGACCGGGTACGAGGGCGAGGGCTTCCCGGTCCGCCGCGCCTTCGCCGGGATCAACCACCGGCAGCTCGACCCGTTCATCATGATGGACCAGATGGGCGAGGTGGAGTACGCGCCCGGCGAACCCAAGGGCACGCCGTGGCACCCGCACCGCGGGTTCGAGACCGTCACCTACCTCATCGACGGCACCTTCGTGCACCAGGACTCCGAGGGCGGCGGCGGGGTGATCGGCGACGGCGACACCCAGTGGATGACGGCGGGGTCCGGGCTGCTGCACATCGAGGCGCCGCCGGAGGAGCTCGTCGTCTCGGGCGGCCTCTTCCACGGCGTTCAGCTCTGGGTGAACCTCCCGGCCGGCGACAAGATGACCGCGCCGCGCTACCAGGACATCGGCGGGAGCAACGTCAAGCTGCTGACCAGCGAGGACGGCGGGGCGCTGCTGCGGCTGATCGCGGGCGAGCTCGACGGCCACGGCGGCCCCGGGATCACGCACACGCCGATCACGATGATCCACGCGACGGTCTCGGCGGGGGCCGAGGTGACGCTGCCCTGGCGCGAGGACTTCAACGCGCTGGCCTACGTGCTGGCGGGGCGGGGCGGCGTGGGGCCCGACCGGCGGCCGGTCGAGATGGGCCGGACGGCGGTCTTCGGCCCCGGCGCGACGGTGACGGTGCGGGCGGACGCGACGCAGGACGCGCGCACGCCCGCGCTGGAGATCCTGCTGCTGGGCGGGCGCCCGATCAACGAGCCGGTCGCGCACTACGGGCCGTTCGTGATGAACACGCACGCCGAACTCGTGCAGGCGTTCGAGGACTTCCAGTCCGGGCGTTTGGGGCGTGTGCCGCCCACGGGGTGACCTGCGGTCGGCTTGGCCGTTCGTGGCTGGGGCGGTTTCCGAGGCTTTACGCAGCCACGTTGGGGCGAGCCTCCAAGATCGGGGGCCCTGATCGGGCACGTGCGGGCAGATGCACAGCCTGCCCGATCCGCCGGCCAGCGTAAGGGCCCCCGATCTCTCGCCCCAACGCGGCTCCTGCCCAAAGCCCTGTCTCTTATACACATT
>NZ_LAVK01000167.1 GCF_001083795.1 Streptomyces sp. SBT349 | reverse complement strand
CCCCCGTACCGGCCGCCGACCTCGCGCAGCGCCGCCTCCGCCCGTGCGGCGGCGTGGCGCGGCGGTTCGGCGCCGGGGAACGGATGGGCCACCGGGTCGGCGAGGAACCGGCGCACGAGCTCCGGGTCGGCCTCGGCCCGCGTGCGCCCCTCCAGGACGCCGAAGTCGACCTCGCGGAGGCCGGGCACCACCTCCACCGGCACCCCGAGCGCGTCGGCGGCCGGAGTGGCGGTGCGCACCGCTCGGCGCAGCGGCGAGCTGACCACCGCCCGGACCCCCTCGGCGAGCGCGCCCCCGGCGAGGGCCTCGACCTGCCGCAGGCCGTTCTCGGTGAGGTCCGGATCGCTGCGCGCGCCGGCGTACCGGTTCTCCCGGTGCCACGCGGTCTCCGCGTGCCTGACGAGCAGGAGCCGGCCGGTCATCGCGCCGCCGGGACCGGGTTGGCGCGGTGCAGCAGGGGTTCGCCGCGCAGCCAGCGGCCCGCCTCGGCCGCGACCAGCCGGGCGGCGCGCTCGGCGACCGCGCGGCTCGCGCCCGCCAGGTGCGGCGTCAGCACCAGGTTCGGCGCCCCGCGCAGGGGGTGGTCGGCGGGGAGCGGCTCCACGTCGAACACGTCGAGGCCCGCCGCGAACAGGTGGCCGTCGCGCAGCGCGGTGGCCAGCGCGGCGTGGTCGAGCAGGCCGCCGCGGGCGGAGTTGACGAGCACGGAGCCGCGGGGCATGGACGCCAGCTCGGCGGAGCCGATGATGCCCGCGGTCTCCGCGGTGAGCCGGGCGTGGAGGGACACCACGGCGCTGGAGGCGAGCAGCTCCGCCAGCGGCACCTGGCGCACCCCGGCCGGCAGGGACGCCGGGTCCGCGTACGGATCGGCCACCAGGACCTCGGCGCCGAGCGCCATCAGGGCCGACGCCACCCGTCGGCCGATCGCGCCCGCCCCGACCAGCCCGACGGTGCTGCCCGCGATTTCGAGGCCGGTCGCGTGGTAGGCGTACATGCCGCTGTCCCACCGGCCCGCCACCACCCCGGCGTGCGCCTGCGGAATGCGGCGCATCGTCGCGAGCATCAGGCCGAGCGTGTGCTCGGCGGTCGAGGCGGCGTTGCGGCCGGGCGCGAACGTGACGGCGACGCCGTGCTCGGTGGCCGCCGCGAGGTTCGCGTTGACCGGGCCGCCCCGACCCACGGCGAACAGCTCCAGGTCGGGGCAGGCCGCCAGGACGCGGGCGGTCAGCGGCGCCATCTGGGTCAGGCAGACCCGCACCCCTGCCAGCGCCTCGATGAGCCGCTCCTGCGAGCCCGACGCCTCCTCGACCTCCTCCACCCGGCCGAACGGCAGGTGCGGCCAGGGCAGTTCCAGCTCCCGGACGCGCCATGCCGCCGGGCCGCCCTCCGCGTGCAGTGACTCGACCAGGAGCCGGTTCAGCATGAAGTGATCTCCGGCGACCAGCACGGGAATCGGTTCGTTCACGGTCGTTCTCCTTCCCTGGGGGTCACCCGGCGCCTTCGGGGGCGAACCGGGGGTCGAGCCAGCCGCGTTCGACGAGCCGCGCGACGAAGGAGCGGTAGGCCGGCGTGAGCGCCGCGGTGCGCGCCGGGTCCGGCTCCAAGGTGCCGGACACCCGGACCATCCGCCGTGCCGCGGCCCGGATGTCGCCCGACAGCGAACCGGCGGCGAGCACGGCCATGCCGAGCGCAGGCTCCGGGTTCGACGGCAGCCGCACGCGCGTGCCCAGGACGTCGCAGCGGAGCTGGTTCCACCACGGGTTGCGGGCCGCGCCACCGGTGAACGCGACCGGGCCGCCCACGTCGGCGCCCGCGGCGGCGACCACCTCGAAGGACAGCCGTTCGATGTACGCCACCCCCGTGCAGACCGCGGCGAACGCCAGCGCCTCGTCGCCGGAGACGGCCAGCGGGCCGTCGCCGAGGAAGCCGCGGGCCTGGGGCGCCACGAACGGGAACCGTTCGCCCTGCCCGACCAGGGGGTAGCAGTCGGGCACCGGGCCGGTCCCGGCGGCCACCGCCGCCCGGGCCGTCAGCGCGTCCAGATCGGCGCCGGGGAACAGCGCGCGGACCGCGCCGGCGCCCGTGCTGGACGCGCCGCCGGGCAGCCACAGATCGCCGTGCGGGGCCCGGTGCGAGTACACCGCCCCCGTCGGGTCGTGCGGCAGCGAGGCGCTGACCCCCTTGAGCGTGAGGGTGGTTCCCAGGACCGAGTTCCACTCGCCGACGCCCAGCGCGCCCGCCGCCAGCTGCGCGGCGCAGCCGTCGGTCATGCCCGCGACCACCGGGGTGCCGGGGGCCAGCCCCGTGCGCGCCGCGGCGGACCGGCACACCTCTCCGAGCACGGTTCCGGGCCGGACCACCGGCGGCAGCACGGCGGGGTCGACGCGGAGCCGGGACAGGATCCCCGCGGGCCAGCGGTCCTCGATCAGGTCGTAGCCGGTCTTCAGGGCGTGGCTCGAATCGCTGGGCACCGGGTGGCCCACGAGCGCGGCGGTCACCACGTCCGGCTGGTGCGCCAGGCGCGCGGCGCCGTCCAGCAGGCCGGCGTCGCGCCACCACAGCAGCTTCGGCAGCGCCCACGCCGGCTGGACGCGGTAGCCGAGCCGTTCCCACAGCCCGGCGCCGGCTTGCTGCGCCTCGGCCGCGAGCGCGCCCGCGCGCGCGTCGTCGTACATGAGCCCCGGGGTCCTGGGGGCGCCGTCGGGGCCGGTCAGCAGCACGGTGCCGGAGGTCGCGCAGACCGCGAGCCCGCCGACCTCGCGGCCACCGAGCGACGCGGACAGCTGGGCGAGGGCGTCGGCGGTCAGCTCCCACCAGGCCCCGCCGTCCTGCTCGTGGCGCGGGCCGGCGCGCGTGCCGCGCAGCGGGCGGGAGGCGATGGCCACCGGGTGGCCATCGCCGTCGACGGCGAGGGCCCGGACGCTCTGCGTGCCGAGGTCCACCCCGATCCACACGGGGTCGGCGGGGCGGATCGTGGCCGGGGCGGGCCCGGGGCGCTCAGGCATCGGCGCGCCACCCCCTCCAGCGGGTGGCGGCCAGCTCTCTGGTGGCGAGGAACTCCTCGTGCTCGCGGTCGTACACGTCCCGCGCAGCCGCCGAGGGGGAGAACCGCAGCCGCGGCCGGACCAGCGCGGCAGCCGCCGCGGACAGGTCGGGGTACTCGCCCAGCGCCGTCAGCGCGAACAGCAGGGCGCCCTTGGCGCCGACCTGGGTGTCCTCGGTGACCACCGCGGGCAGCCCGGTGATGTCGGCGATGAGCTGGCACCACAGGGCGCTCGCCGCGCCGCCGCCGCACAGGCCCAGCTCGACCGGCCGGTGCGGCGCGGCGTCGAGGCAGTCCCTGATGACGTGCGCGAGCCCTTCGAGCACCGCGCGCGCCAGGTGCTCGCGCCGGTGCGTGAACAGGGCGCCCGCCACCAGTCCGCTGGCCGCCGCGTCCAGGAACGGCGCGCGCTCGCCCGCCGGTGACAGATACGGCAGCACCCGCAGCCCGTCGGCGCCCGGCGGCACGCGGGACGCCAGCGCGGACAGCTCGTCATGATCGTCCAGACCGAGCAACTCGACCGTCCAGTCGAGCACTTCGGTTCCGGCCAGCGTGGGGAACGAGCGCATCGCCAGGCCCGGCACGCCGAAGTCGAGCGTCAGCCCCGACGGTTCGGCGGCCGGGTCCGGCGCGTCGATCAGGACCTCGGTGCACAGCGTGGTGCCGAGCACGCAGGTCGCCTGACCGGCCGTGGTGCTGCCGGTGCCCAGCGCGGTGGACACGATGTCGTAGGGCGCCAGGACCACCGGCGTGCCCGCCTCGACGCCGAGCGCGGCGGCGGTCTGCGCCGTCAGCCCGGCGATCTGCTCGGTGCCGCTCAGCAGGGGCGGCAGGAGCGCGCGGTGCTCGCCGAGCCCGTACAGGGCGAGCAGTTCGTCGGAGTAGTCCCGGGTGCGCATGTCCAGCCAGGGGGCGGAGGCGTCGGAGGGCTCCAGGCCCAGCACCCCGGTCAGCCGCAGGAACAGCCAGCCACCGCAGGTCAGTACGGCGTGCGCGGCACGGAGGCTGTCCGGCTCCCGCACGGCGAGCGCGCGCAGGATCGCGTTGGGCAGCCCGGCGTTGGTCAACGACGCGTTGATGCGGAAGGCGCGGTCGAGCACCCCGGTGGAACGCCACTCCCGCACCACGTCGGCCGCGCGCGCGTCGTTCCAGAGCACCGCCGGCCGCACCGGACGGTGTGCGCGGTCGACGAGCCACGCGCCGTCGCCCTGCGCGGTGAGCGCCAGCAGCCGCACCCGGCCCCCGGCTTGGCCCACGGCTTCGCGGACCGCGGCCACCACCGCGTCCCAGACCGCGTCCATGTCCTGCTCCGCGAGGTCGGGCCGCGGGTGGCGCACCTCGGTCTTCCGCTGGGAGACCACGAGTTCGCGTCCCGCGGCGTCGAACACCACGGCCTTGATGACCGTGGTGCCCGCGTCCACACACACCGTGACCGGTTCGTACAGCGCCATCGCCGCACCACCTTCGGAGCCGAGCCGGAAGTGATGCGTATTACACGCAGAGACGCCACACTTCGCAACTTTTCACATCGATCTTGGGAGGCCGAGCGGCACTTCGGCGAAAGGCCCAGCTGGAGCGGCTGGTTGGAGGTCACGGCGGGGTCACGGAACGGCGGAACTTCACATGACATCGCAGTCTCAGCCGACGGCGACCACATCGACGCAGGCGCCCCGCGCACGGAGGTCGCGGACCGTCTGGAACGGGGTGCCGCCGTCGACGACCACCCGGTCGAGCCCGGCGACGCCGACCAGCCGGTGGGGCGCCCTGCGGTCGAACTTGGTGTGGTCGATCAGCGCGACGCTGCGGGCCGCCGACGCGATCAGGGCCCGCCGCGTGATCATCGTGTTCAGCGACTGGAGGTAACACACCCCATCGACGACCGCGGTCGTCGACAGGAACAGCAGGTCGGGGCGGAAGTCCGCGGCGGCCTCGGCGGTGGCCTGGCCGAGGAAGGAGTCGTACGACGCGTCGTAGCGGCCACCGAGCCCCACCAGTTCGATGCCGGGGTGCGCGGCCAGCGCCCGGACGACCGGCAGGAAGTGGGTGACCACGGTCAGCGGCGCCCGTTCGGGAAGCAGCCGCGCCAGCATGAGCGAGGTGGTGCTGTCGTCCAGCGCGATGACCTGTCCCGGCTCCACCTCGCTGGCCAGGACCTCCCGCGCGATCGTCCGCTTCGCCTCGACCTGCGCCTGCATCCGGTGTTCGAGGTCGCCGTGGAAGGTCGTGGTCGGGGCGCTGGTCGCGCCGCCGCGGACCTTGTGCAGGAAGCCGCGCCGCTCCAGCTCGTCGAGGTCGCGGTGCACGGTCATGATGCTCACGCCGTAGTGCCTGGCCAGCGCGTCCACCCGGACGAACCCCGCCTCGGCCACCTGCCGGCGGATCGCGACCCGGCGCAACTCCGGGGTGCGCCAGGCGCCTTCGGCCGTCATGGGATCGTTCGCCACGCCCTCCAGCATCGCACGGCCCCTCCGCCCCCCGGTCGGAGCCGTGGGCGAGTTGTCCGGTTCCGGCGCCGGGCCCAACGGGCGTGAAGCGCGGCGAACTGGCAATGATTACCGGGACCACCACGGAGGTGGTCCCAGGATCCGCGGACGCGCCCGGCTCCGTCGCCGTACAGGGTCCGTCGCCGTGCAGGGGAGGAACGAATCTTCGTGAGTGCGCCTTTGTTCCTGGAGCCACGCTTGGAGCCGCCACTCGTCTCGTTGCTCGACTCCCGGGCGTTCCTCCACTCCCTGGTGGACGCGCTCGGCTCCCCGCTCAACGTCGTGCTGCCGGAGGGGATCGCCGGCAAGGTCGCCGGCTTCCGCGAGGTGTACCGGCGGCATCGTCTGGGCGGCCAGATCTTCTTCGCGCACAAGGCGAGCCGGTCGAGCGCCCTGGTGCGCCGGCTCGCGGCGACGGACGCCGCCATCGACGTCGCCTCCCTCGGCGAGCTGCGCCACGCGCTGGGCGCGGGGTTCGCCCCGGACCGGGTGCTGACGACCGGACCGAAGGATCCGGAGCTGCTGTGGCTGGCGGCCCGGGTCGGCGCCACCGTGAACGTCGACGCGCGGGGTGAGCTGGAGGACCTGGCCGCGCTGGTGCGCGACTACCGGCTGCCGCGGGTTCCCGTTCTCCTGCGCCTCGCGGCCTTCGAGGCGGAGGGCGTCCGGGTGCTGTCCCGGCGCAGCCGGTTCGGCGAGCCGCTGGGGGAGGCCGGGGCGCTGCTGGACGCCGTGGTCCGCCACCGGGAGGCCGTCGAACTGGTCGGGGTGGCCTACCACCTCGACACGACCGGGATCGCGGAGAAGGCGGTGGCCCTTGAGCGCTGCGTCCTGGTCATGGACGAGGCCAGGAACCGCGGACTCCGGCCGCGCGCCATCGACATCGGCGGCGGGTTCGGGGTCGGTTACCTGGCCGACGGCGGGCAGTGGGAGCGTTACACCACCGAGCTGACGAACGCCGTCCTGGGCAGGCGCCCCCCGTTGACCTGGCGGCAGCACGGGTACGGCCTGCGGAACGAAGGCGGGACGATACGCGGAAGGCTGGCGCTCTATCCGGGCCACCGGCCGGTGGCGGGGGCCGGATATCTCGACGAGCTGCTTTCCACCCCGGCGCCGACGCTCGGCCGCCCCCTGGCGAGCCTGATGCTGGAGCACCTGTACGACCTGTACGTGGAGCCGGGGCGGGCGCTGGTGGACCAGTGCGGGCTCTCGCTGGCCAGGGTGGTGGACGTCCGTGCCGGTGAGGACGGCTCGCCCCTGGTGCGGCTCGCCATGAACGCCTCGGACGTCAGCCTGGAGGAGCACGGCGTCCTGGTCGATCCGGTCGTCGTGCCCCGCGACGGGCCCGGCGCCGCGGGGACCGGGGCGGCGACCCGGGCCGCGGGCGGCGCGGCGGACCCGGTCGGGGTCTACCTGGTCGGCAACCTCTGCCTGGAGGCGGACCTGGTGACCCGCCGCATGGTCTTCCTGCCCCGGTTACCGGAACGGGGCGACCTCGTGGGCTTCGCGAACACCGCGGGCTACTGCATGGACTTCCACGCCCACGAGGCACAGATGCAGCCGACCGCCCGGAAGGTCGCGGTCTCCCGCCGGGGGGAGTCCTGGCAGTGGTCCTTGGACGAAGAGTACTGGCCGACCAGGCACGCGGGTGGAGAGGTATGAGATACGACAGCATCACCGAGGCCATCGGGAACACCCCGCTGGTGCGCATCGATCCGGCCGTGCACGGGCTCCGCAACATCGACCTCTACGCCAAGCTGGAGATGCTCAACCCCTTCGGCTCGGTCAAGGACCGCGCGGCGTGGAACATGGTGCGGCCCCGGCTCGCCGGCGCCGTCGAGCGCGGCGAGCAGGTGGTGGAACTGTCCAGCGGGAACACGGCCAAGGCACTGGCGACGCTCGCCGGGCTGCACGGGCTGCGGTTCAAGAGCGTGACCAACCGGATGCGGGTCCCGGAGATCAAGGAGCTGCTCCTCCTGCTCGGCGCCGTGGTCGAGGAACTCCCCGGGCGGAGCGAGTGCCTGGACCCGACCGACACGGACGACCCGCTGACCCTCTTCCACCAGGCCCTGTCCCAGGAGGGAACCGCCTACCTGCACACCGATCAGTACTACAACCCCCGCAACACCGAGGCCCACGCCCTGGGAACCGGGCCCGAGATCGTCAAGGACCTCGACGGCCGGGCCCCGGACTGGTTCATCGCCTGTGTCGGCACCGCGGGCTCCTCCACCGGCGTCGCCACCGTGCTGCGGGAGCACGACCCGGCGGTGCGCGTCCTGGGGCTGGTGGCCCGGAAGTCGGACTTCATCCCGGGCATCCGCACCATCGACGAGGTGCACGAGGTCGGCCTCTTCGACCCGGACACCTACGACGCGATCGAGGCCGTGAGCTCGGACGAGGCCATCGACGGCATGCTCACGTTGAACCGCCGGTGCGGGCTGCTGGCCGGTCCGACCAGCGGCGCCGCCTACCTGGGCGCCGTGCGGCACCTGCGGACCGTCGACGAGGAGCTGACGGAGCGCGGCACGGCGGTCTTCATCGCCTGCGACCGGGTCGAGAGCTACCTCAGCTATGTGCGGCAGCGGCGCCCCGAACTGCTGGGCAGGGCCCCGCACCGCGACACGGTCGCCTCCCTCACCGAGGGCGAGCTGAGCGCGGTCACCTCGCTCGACGTCGCGGACGCACGGCGCTGGATCGAACGGGACCGCCCGCTGGTCATCGACCTGAGGGGCCCGCACGCCTACGCCGCGCTGCACATCGAGGGGGCGGTCAACATCGTCGACGACCTCTTCGGTCAACTGCTCCGCGGCGGACTGCCGTTCGGCACGCGGCAGCCGGTGCTGCTGACCTGCCCGGTCGGCGACAGATCGGCCCAGTTCGCCGCGCTGCTGACCCGGATGGGACATCCCGACGTCCGCAGCCTGTCCGGTGGCATCATCGCCTGGCGCGACGCCGGCGCGCCCCTGGTGCGGGACTGAGCCGTGGGCCCCGACGACCTGACGCGACTGCGCGCATGGCAGGGCGCGCTGCGCGCGCAGTTCCCCATCATCAGGGACCATCCCGAACTGGCCTACCTCGACAGCGCCGCGACCTCGCAGAAGCCGCAGGCCGTCCTCGACGCGGCCCACACGTACCTGACGACGCGGAACGCCAATGCCGGAAGGGGCACCTACCCCTGGGCCAACGCGACCACGGCGATGGTGGAGGGGACCAGGGGACGGCTGAAGGAGTTCCTCGGGGACCCCGCGCCGGAGAGCTCGGACGTCCACTTCGTCAGCGGCACCACCGAGGGGCTGCGCGCCGTCGCGCTCGACTGGCTGGTGCCCCGGCTCGCCGACGGCGACGAGATCGTCGTCCCGTTCGCGGACCACCAGGCGAATCTGTCGCCCTGGCTGGAGGCCCAACGGGTGCTGGCCGCCCGGGGGATCGCGGTGAGCGTGCGGGAACTGCCGTACCAGGACGGTTCCGGCGACTACGATCAGCGGGCCCTCGCCGGGCTGGCCGGCCCGGCGACCCGGTTCGTCGCGGCCACCCATGTGCACCACGTCCGGGGCGGCGACATGAACGTGCACCGGATCCGCGAGGCCGTGGGGCCCGACGTGCCCATCTGCCTCGACGCGGCCCAGAGCATCGGCCATCTGCCGCTGTCGGTGGCCGACCTCGACGTGGACTTCGTGGTCTTCTCCGGTCACAAGGCGCTGGCGCTGCCGGGCACGGGGGCGGTCTGGTCCCGGGGGGAGCGAGGGCCCGCGTTCCGTCCGGGCGACTGGAGCGGGACGCCGAACACGGTGGGCATCGCGAGTCTCGCCGCGGCGCTCGACTGGCTGACCGCGGCGGGCGTCCACCGGATCGAACGCTGGACCGTCGGCCTGGCCGCGCGGTTGACCGAAGGGCTCAGGCACCTGGCCCCCTATCGGGTCCTGGGGTGCCAGCGCAGCCTCGCCGCGTCGTCGGACGTGCAGAAGCGGTGCGGCATCGTGTCGTTCCGGCACCGCGACATCCCCTCCGACGACCTCGGCTTCATCCTCTTCGACCACGGCTTCATGGTGCGCGCCGACAGCCTCTGCCAGGCGGGCGTCGACGAGCGCGACGAGCGGAGCGGCGCCGTGCGCGTGAGCCTGCACGTGTACAACACCCCGGAGGAGATCGACAGGCTGCTGTCCGTGCTCGCCGGGCTGGCCTGAAACGCAACTGAAAATCATTACCGGTTAAGGTGGGGGGTGCGCACGGATCCGCCGAGAGACAGAGGTGACGCGGTCAGATGGGTCTGAGCATGGCGACGGCCGAGTTCTGGGTCGAGCGCTGGGAACGCCAGCAGGAGCGGTACGCGATCCATCGCGAGGAGCGGTTCTCCGTGGTCGCCGACGTGGTCGACCATGTGACGGCCGACCGGCCGGCGCCCCTGGTCGTCGAGCTCGGCTGCGGCCCCGGCTCGCTGGCGGCCCGGCTCGCCCGGCGGGTGCCGCGGGCGGAGATCGTGGCCGTGGACCGCGACCCGGTGCTGCTGGAACTGGGGCGTACCCATCACGCCGACGCGGCGCGGTACGTGGAGGCCGTGCTCGGCGACGCGGGCTGGGCCGAGTCGCTGCGGCTGGACCGTGCCCCGGACGCGGCTGTCTCCTCCACGGCGTTGCACTGCCTCCCCGAGGCGGCGCTGTCCCGGACCTACCGGGAGGTCGCCGCGCTGCTGCGGCCAGGCGGCGTCCTCGTCAACGCCGACCACTTCACGCCGGACGGCGCCTTCTGCGCCCGCGTCGCCTCCGATGTGGGACGCCGCCGACTCCGGACCTCGCCCGCCGAGCACGGACTGGACTGGGACTCCTGGTGGGCGGCGGCGGCCCAGGATCCCGAACTCGCCGAGTCCTTCGCGGAGCGCGAACGGCGCCCGCCGGCGGAGGGCGGGAGCGACGGCGTGTCCCTCTCCCGCCACGTCCACCTCCTCACCGAAGCGGGCTTCGCGCACGTCTGCACCGTCTGGCAGTACGGGTACAGCCGGGTTCTCGTCGCCGCCACCTAGCGCCGGGCGACCGGAACGATCAGGATTCGAGAAGCGCCCGCCGCCCGGACGCGCCTAGCGTGACCGGCATGGACATCACGATTCACCAGACCTTCCTCCCGCAGAACGACCCCGACGCGTCCCTGGCGTTCTACCGCGACATCCTCGGCTTCGAGGTCCGCGCCGACGTCGGGTACGACGGGATGCGCTGGATCACGGTCGGCCCCGCCGACCAGCCCGGCACCTCCCTCGTCCTGGAGCCGCCGTTCGCCGGCCCCGACGTCACCGACGACGAGCGCCGCACCATCACCGGGATGATGGCCAAGGGCACCTACGCCCGCGTCATCCTGGCCACCGCCGACCTCGACGGCACCTTCGCGCGGCTCCAGGCCGGCGGCGCGGAGGTCGTCCAGGAGCCGACCGAGCAGCCGTACGGCGTGCGCGACTGCGCCTTCCGCGATCCGGGGGGCAACCTCGTCCGCGTCAACGAGCTCCGTCGAGCCGCCAGCTGACCGGAGCCATGTTCCGCACGGTCCCCCCCCCGCCGATGAGCGAGGGCCGCCGGGGCGGACGGCGGCCGTTGCCGCGACCGCGCCGACGAGGGCAGAACCGGACGCACCGCTCGACGCCGACCGGATCGAGCCAGGCGACGACGACGGGGACCGCGAGGGCGGCCCCACCCGAGAGAGGGAGAGACGAGTGAGCAAGGCCACGAGGACGGACCCGCAGTCGCCTGCGCCGCACATCGCCGACAGCCACGAGCTGATCCGCGTGCACGGCGCGCGCGAGAACAACCTCAAGGACGTCAGCATCGAGATCCCGAAGCGACGGCTGACGGTGTTCACCGGCGTCTCCGGCTCGGGCAAGAGCTCACTGGTGTTCAACACGATCGCCGCGGAGTCGCAGCGGCTGATCAACGAGACCTACAGCGCCTTCGTCCAGGGCTTCATGCCCACGCTGGCGCGGCCCGAGGTCGACGTCCTCGACGGGCTGACGACCGCGATCATCGTCGACCAGCAGCGGCTCGGTGCCGACCCCCGCTCCACGGTCGGCACCGTCACCGACGCCAACGCGATGCTGCGCATCCTCTTCAGCCGGCTCGGGCAGCCGCACGTCGGCTCGCCCAACGCGTTCTCCTTCAACGTCCCCACGGTCCGGGCGAGCGGTGCGATCACGGTGGAACGCGGCGACCGCAAGACCGTGAAACAGACCTTCAGCCGCACCGGCGGCATGTGTCCGCGCTGCGAGGGCCGGGGCACGGTCACCGACATCGACCTCACCCAGCTCTACGACGACTCCAAGTCGATCGCCGAGGGCGCGCTCACCATCCCCGGCTGGAAGGCGGACAGCTGGTGGACCGTGCGGATCTACGCCGAGTCGGGCTTCCTGGACCCGAACAAGCCGATCCGCGCGTACACCGAGCAGGAGTTGCACGACTTCCTCCACCGGGAGCCGGTCAAGGTGAAGGTCGAGGGCGCGAACCTCACCTACGAGGGGCTGATCCCCAAAATCCGGAAGTCGTTCCTGTCCAAGGACAAGGAGGCGTTGCAGCCGCACATCCGGGCGTTCGTGGACCGGGCGGTCACCTTCACCGCCTGCCCCGAGTGCGGCGGCACCCGGCTCAGCGAGGCCGCCCGGTCCTCGAAGATCGAGGGCATCTCCATCGCCGACGCCTGCGCCCTCCAGATCAGCGACCTGGCCGCCTGGGTCCGCGGCCTCGACGAGCCCGCCCCGAACTCCCCGGACTCCCCGAACAGGGGACCGGGCCGGGGGCGGGGGTACGCCAGGGTGGCGCCGCTGCTCACGACGCTGCGGCAGACGCTCGACTCGTTCGTGGAGATCGGCCTCGGCTACCTCTCGCTCGACCGGCCGTCGGGCACGCTGTCGGGTGGCGAGGCGCAGCGCGTCAAGATGATCCGCCACCTCGGCTCCTCGCTCACCGACGTCACCTACGTCTTCGACGAGCCCACCATCGGGCTGCACCCGCACGACATCCAGCGGATGAACGACCTGCTGCTGCGGCTGCGGGACAAGGGCAACACCGTGCTCGTCGTGGAGCACAAGCCGGAGACGATCGCGATCGCCGACCACGTCGTCGACCTCGGCCCCGGCGCCGGCACGGCGGGCGGCACCGTCTGCTTCGAGGGCACCGTCGAGGGGCTGCGGACCGGCGGCACCATCACCGGCCGACACTTCGACGACCGGTCCCCCCTCAAGGAGACGGTGCGGACGCCCACCGGCACGCTGGAGATCCGCGGCGCGACGACCCACAACCTGCGCGACGTCGACGTCGACATCCCGCTCGGGGTGCTCGCCGTCGTCACCGGCGTCGCCGGCTCGGGCAAGAGCTCGCTCATGCACGGGTCGCTGCCCACCAGCCCCGGGGCCGCCGAGGCGGGCGTGGTGTCGATCGACCAGGGCGCGATCCGCGGCTCGCGGCGGAGCAACCCGGCGACGTACACCGGCCTGCTCGACCCGATCCGCAAGGCGTTCGCGAAGGCCAACGGCGTGAAGCCGGCCCTCTTCAGCGCCAACTCCGAGGGCGCCTGCCCGAACTGCAACGGCGCCGGCGTCGTCTACACCGACCTGGCGATGATGGCCGGCTCCGCCGTCACCTGCGAGGAGTGCGAGGGGAAGCGGTTCCAGGCGTCGGTGCTGGAATACCACCTCAACGGCCGCGACATCAGCGAGGTGCTCGCCATGTCGGTGACCGAGGCCGAGGAGTTCTTCGGCGCCGGCGGGGCGGACACGCCCCCGGGCCCCTCGGGCCGGGGACACCCCACGGCCGCGCGCGCCATCCTCGACCGGCTCTCCGACGTCGGGCTCGGCTATCTCACGCTCGGCCAGCCGCTCACCACGCTGTCCGGCGGCGAGCGGCAGCGGCTCAGGCTGGCCACGCACATGGCCGAGAAGGGCGGCGTCTACGTCCTCGACGAGCCGACCACCGGCCTCCACCTCGCCGACGTCGAGCAGCTGCTCGGCCTGCTCGACCGGCTCGTCGACTCCGGCAAGTCGGTCATCGTCATCGAGCACCACCAGGCGGTCATGGCGCACGCCGACTGGATCATCGACCTCGGCCCCGGCGCCGGCCACGACGGCGGACGCATCGTCTTCGAGGGCACACCAGCCGACCTGGTCGCCGCCCGATCCACTCTGACCGGCCGGCACCTCGCGGACTACGTCGGCACCTGACGCGTCCCCGCGGGCACCGCGGGACGCCCCGGACAGGGCACGTGCCGCCGCCGACCGCGGAACGCGGCGTCAGGCGCCGCTCACCGCCCCGGAGGGGGCGGTCGCGGCGTCCGGGCCCACGCCGAGCGCGCGCAGCGTGCGGGCGTAGGCGCGCCGGCACTTCGCCGCGGCGGCGGGGGCGCCGGCCGCCTCCTGGGCGGCCACCAGCGTCCGCCACGCCTCGTCCAGGTAGGGGTCGAGGGCCAGCGCCTGTTCGGCCGCGGCCGCCGACGCGCCGGCCCGGCCCAGCTCCAGCTCGCGTCCGGCCAGCGCCGCGTGCAGCCGGGCGGCCCGCGCCTGGAGCCGCCTCCGTTCTCCCACCACCCACTCACTCGCCCCCGCCTCCGGCAGCAGATCCCCGCCGTACCAGCCCAGGGCGGCCCGCAGCGCCACGATCGCCTGCTCCGCCCCCATGCCGCCCGCGGAGAGCAGGCAGGCCGCGGACAGCCGGTCGAACTCGCGGACGTCCGAGGTGAGCCCCGAGCCGAGCGCCAGCCCGTAGGACTGCTCGTCGCGCGTCAGCAGCGTGGCCGATCCCGGCCGCGCGCCCGGCTCCAGCAGGGTGCGCAGCCGCGAGACGGTCACCTGGAGATTGCGCACGCCGGACTCGTACGTGAGATCCGGCCACAACGCGTCGAGGAGCACGTCCCGGTGCACCGGGGTCCCCGCGCGCAGCGCCAGCAGGCGCAGCAGGCTGCGGACCTTCGGCCGCGCGGCCTCGCAGTTCACCGCCACGCCCCGGACGGCGATGCGGAAGCCGCCGAAGCAGCGGATCTCCACCTCCGCGCGGCCGTCGGCGGCATCGGGCGGGGACGGCCGCGCCGGGACCTCCTCCTCCGCCGCCCGGCCGCGGCGGGACGGGCTCGCCCCGGCCAGATGCGGCTGGAGCAGCGTCACCGCCTGGGACAGCAGCCGCTCCACCTTCTGGAGATCGCGCTCGGCGGGGACACCCATCGCCCCGGCATCCGTCACACACCTGTACACAGAACCCCTCTTCTTCGTGCACGCTCCATCCGACTGACGCGCCGCCCCCCACGCACGAGTTTCGCGAGGCCCATGGGACTGCCGTTTCCAGCTGACCACGGCGGACCCCGCCGCGACGAGGCCGGAGGGGTAGCAGACGTCGGCGCAGCGAGGCAGGACGGGGGCGCGCGCGGAGCCGGTGGCTCCGGTCAGGAACGCCGGAAGAACTCCACCTCCCCGAGGGCCACCAGCCGTGACTCCCGCTGCCCGTACGCGCTGTCGACGGTCAGGCGGATGGTGACGACGTCGTCCATGGTCAGCCGGAGGACCTGCTCGCCGGGCCGGTCCTCAAGGGTCAGGGTCCGCTCCCCGACCCGTTCGCCCCGGGCGTCCCACCCGGTGACGACCAGGGTGGCCGGGCGCGCCTGGGTGAGGTACTCGGCGGCCCGCTCGGAGCTGCCGGTGTGGAAGACCAGCTCGGACAGCCGGAAGGGGGACTCGAAGGACGCCTCCAGCCACTGCCCCTCCGGCTCCTGGTCCGTCGCCGGTGCCCAGAAGTGGTTCGTGGTGCCGTCCACGGCCAGGTCGGCCTGGTGGCCGGAGGCGGAGCTGGACGCGCGCACCTCCTCCGGGCGCACGGAGGCCGGCTTGCTGAACCGGTCGCGCAGCGCGTCGACGGCGGACGGGCCGTAGGCGGTCGCGGCCCACACGAGGGCGGCCAGGACGAGCAGCAGCGTCAGCCAGGCGAGCGGCCGGCGCAGGCGCCCCCCGGGCCCGCGCCGGTGCGGGCCGCGGCGCAGGCGCATGCGGCGCCACCAGGGCGGGCGTGCGAGCTGGTTCGACGGGGCGAGCCGGGCGCCGCAGCGGCGGCAGAACGAGCGCCCGGCCGGATTCGCCGTGCCGCAGTCCGGGCAGGGGACGTCGTCCGGGGAGTCGGTGTGATCGTCGACCGCCTCCCTCCTGACCCGGGGGCGCTGGACGGCGTTCCGGCCGGGCTGCACCGCGACCGGCCGCTCGCCGGGGAGGCTGCACCGGGTCGCCCGGTCCGGTTCCGACGGGATACGGGGGCGG
>NZ_LAVK01000166.1 GCF_001083795.1 Streptomyces sp. SBT349 | reverse complement strand
GGGCGGAGGGCGGCGAGGCGGGTCTGGCGACCGAGGGCACCGCGTGCCGGCCGGTCTCCCCCTACGGCGAGACCAAGCTCGCGGGCGAGTGGCTGGTCAGGGCGGCCGGGCGGGCACACGGCATCGCCACGGTCTGCCTGCGGTACTTCAACGTCGCCGGGGCCGCCCGCCCGGAGCTGGCGGACACCGGGGCGGCCAACGTGATCCCGATGTTCTTCGAACGCCTCGCCCGCGGCGAGCGCCCGGAGATCTTCGGCGACGACTACCCCACGCCCGACGGCACCTGCGTGCGCGACTACGTGCATGTCTCCGACCTGGCCCACGCGCACCTGGTGGCCGCCCGGTATGTCACGGAGCGCGCCCGTCAGGCCGCCCCCGGCGACCTGACGGTCAACGTGGGCACCGGCAGGGGCGCTTCGGTGCGGGAGGTCGCGGAGCTGGTCGGTGAGATGAGCGGCCACCCGGAGCTGACCCCCCGCGTCGCCCCCCGCCGCCCCGGCGACCCGGCGCGGGTGGTGGCCGCGGTGGGGCTGGCGCGCGAGCGCCTGGGCTTCACCGCGGAACGGGATCTGCGCTCCATGGTCTCCTCGGCCTGGGAGGGCTGGCGCCTGCTCCACCCGTGAGGGAGGCCGCCCGGCGGGCCGTGCGGCAGACTGGTCCGAGCGCACGCCAGGGACCCGAGAGATTGCCAGGGAAAGGTGGACATGCCCCACACCACAGCCGTCGCGGCGGACCAGGTCATGCTGGAGCTCGTGGACGAGGAGGGCAGAACGACCGGCACGGCGGAGAAGCTGTCCGCCCACCGCGCGCCGGGGCGGCTGCACCGGGCGTTCTCGGTGTTCCTCTTCGACACCTCGGGACGGCTGCTGCTCCAGCGGCGGGCGCTCACCAAGTACCACTCGGCGGGCGTCTGGTCGAACACCTGCTGCGGGCACCCCTTCCCCGGGGAGCCGCCGTTCCTGGCGGCCACGCGGCGCACGGCCGAGGAGCTCGGCGTCGCGCCCTCGCTGCTGAGCGAGGCGGGCACCGTCCGTTACAACCACCCGGACCCCGAGTCGGGACTGGTCGAGCAGGAGTACAACCACCTCTTCGCCGGGGTGGTCACCCAGCCGCCGCGGCCCGATCCGGCGGAGGTCATGGAGACGGCCTTCGTCACCCCCGAGGACCTCGACCGGCTGCGCGCGAGGGGGACGTTCTCGGCCTGGTTCCCCACGGTGCTGGACGCGGCGCGCCCCGCGATCGGGGAGCTGACGGGAGAGGCCGCGGGCTGGTGACCCCGGGCGGGGGACCGGCCCCGCGGGACACGCCGCCATGTCCATCGAGCCTCACCCCGTCCTCGCGTCAGTGCCGGTCGAGGGGCAGTTCCGCCCAGACCACCTTGCCGCCCGCGGCCGTGGGCTCCACGCCGCAGTCGCCGCCCGCGCCCAGCGCCGTGGCCTGCACCAGCAGCAGCCCCCGGCCGCCGGTGCGCTGTCCCTCGGGGTTCGGATGCAGGGCTCTGGGCCGGTAGGGGTGGCCGTCCTCGACCGAGATCCGCAGCCGGTGGGCGTCCAGGGCCACCTCGACTCCCACCTCGGGGGTGAGGAGGGCCGCGTGCCGGACGGCGTTGGTCACCAGCTCCGAGACGATCAGCAGGGCGCCGTCCAGGCCGTCACGGGAGAGCGGCGCTCCGCGCCGGGTGATGAGGTCGCGCACGGCGTGCCGCATCTGCGGCACCGACACGTCGACGGGCGGCACGGTGAACCGCCAGACCCCGGCGTGGCCCGACGCCTGGTCCACCGCGGGGGACGGCAGGGCGCCTGATCGACTGTTCATGGTCTCCGGCTCCAGTCCTTCCGGTCGTGCTGGCTTCGCCTCAGTCCGAGTGTTGGCATGTGCCACGGCGGCATGACCCAGTGCGCGCAACTCGCCATATATGAGGCGTACCCCGATCAACTCGTTTCATTTCAGATCGATTCGCGACCAGTCCTTTCGCCGTTCGGGGCCGCGTACGCGGTCGGCCGCCAGGGGCGCGCGGTGGCCCCTCCGAGCGCCGTCGGGTCGGCACATCACTCGACCGGACGGGCGCACCGTTGCGAAGGCGCGGCGGCCCGCCGCCACGGCGTGAGCGCCGGTGTGTGCTCTTCATGCGGCGCGAAGATAAGCAAGATGAGAAATCGCACCGCCAAGGAGCGACCTCTCCGGTCTTTTCGGCGCACAGGGCGCCACCCGTGACTACTATCACTATGTATATGAATTACCTCGAACCACAGTCAAAAGGGGCAGACCCCTTCCCTATCGACATTTCGGAGAGTGTTCGAGGCATATCAGGGGCAAGGTCCTTCCGACCGAATCCCCTGGACGTTGGAGTGCAGCTGTCATGGCTCTTCCGCAAGGTCCCCTGGAGCACCGCTACCGGGGGGAGCATCCGGTGCGGACCCTCGCGTATCTCTTCCGTGGTGACCGGTTCCTGCTCCTGATCGCCTTCTTCGCGTTCGTCGTCAAGCACAGCCCGGTCTGGCTGCTTCCCCTCGTGACGGCGAACATCATCGATGTCGTCGTCGAGCAGCGGCCCATTTCGGAGCTCGGCGCCAACACCATCGTGCTGGTGGTCGTCCTGATGCTGAACTACCCGACCCATCTCCTGTACGTCCGCTGCATGCACGGCAGCATCCGGCGCACCGGCACCGCGCTGCGCTCGGCGCTCTGCCGCCGCATGCAGGAGCTCTCCATCGGCTACCACTCCCGCGTGAGCGCCAGTGCCTTGCAGACGAAGGTGATCCGGGACGTGGAGAACATCGAGACCTCGGTCCAGCAGAGCGCCGACACCGGCCTGGCCGCGCTCATCTCGCTGGTCGGCGGCCTGATGGTCATCGCGGTGCGCGTCCCCTCGGCGCTGCCCGCGTTCATCCTGGTGGTCCCCGCGGCGGCGCTCCTGATCCGCAGGCTGCGCGGCAGGCTGCGCAGCCACAACGAGGCGTTCCGCCGGCAGGTGGAGCAGCTCTCCTCCCGCGTCGGCGAGATGACCAGCCTGATCCCGGTGACCCGCGCGCACGGCCTGGAACGGGCCGCCCTGGGCCGCGTGGACGGCACGCTGCGCCAGGTGCTGAGCGCAGGCATACGGCTCGACCTGCTCAACGGCCACTTCGGCGCGCTCGCCTGGATCCTGCTCAACGTGATCGGCATCGGGTTCCTGGCCGGGGCCGCGCTGATCTCGTACTACGCCTGGCTGCCGATCACCGCGGGGGACGTGGTGATGCTCAGCACCTTCTTCACCTCGCTGACCAGCTCCCTGACGATGATGATGGGGCTGGCTCCCATCATCACCAAGGGTCTCGAGTCGGTCCGCTCCGCCGGTGAGGTGCTCCAGGCCCCCGACCTGGAGGTCAACGCGGGCAAGACGGAGGTCACGGCTGTCAAGGGCCGCATCGACTTCGAGGGGGTCCACTTCTCCTACGACGGCGACGGATCCGCCGCCGCGGTCAGCGACTTCAGCCTGTCGGTGCCGCCCGGCGAGACGGTCGCCCTGGTGGGGGCCTCGGGCGCGGGGAAGTCCACCATCCTCAACCTGCTGATCGGCTTCATCCGCCCGGGGCGGGGGCGGATCCTGCTGGACAACGCGGACATGGGCGGCCTCGACCTGCGCAGCTACCGCCGTTTCCTGTCGGTGGTGCCGCAGGAGTCGGTGCTCTTCGAGGGCACGATCGGCGAGAACGTCGGCTACGGCATGGCGGAGATCGACGCCCAGGCCGTGCGCGACGCCCTGCGCGACGCCAACGCGCTGGAGTTCGTGGAGCGGCTGCCCAAGGGTCTGGACACGATCGTGGGCGAACGCGGCGCCCGGCTCTCCGGCGGCCAGCGCCAGCGGATCGCCATCGCCAGGGCGCTGATCCGCGACCCGCGGATCCTGGTGCTCGACGAGGCCACCTCGGCGCTCGACACCCGCTCCGAGGCGCTGGTGCAGGAGGCGATGGACCGGCTGATGCGCGGCAGGACCGTGTTCGTCGTCGCCCACCGCCTCTCCACGGTGCGCGGCGCCGACCGCATCGTGGTGCTCGAACACGGGCGGATCTCCGAGATCGGCAGCCACGCCGAACTGCTGCGGCGCGGTGGCGCCTACGCCCGCCTCCAGGCGACCCAGATGAGCTGAGGGGTGGCGCGGACGGCCCCGGGGCGCCCACCGCGGTCCGCGGTGGGCGCCCCGGGCCTCACGGCGGATCCGTCTCGGTCAGCTCGCCGTCCAAGCGAAGCCACCGGTCGACGCCCAGGCCCCGCAGGAACGGCACGTCGTGGCTGGCGACCAGCAGCGCGCCGCGGTAGGACTCCAGCGCCGTGGTGAGCTGGCGGACGGAGGCGAGGTCGAGGTTGTTCGTCGGCTCGTCCAGCATGAGCAGCTGAGGTGCGGGATCGGCGAGCATCAGCGCGGCCAGCGAGGCGCGGAAGCGCTCCCCGCCGGAGAGGGTCCCCACTCGCTGGTCGGGCCGGTCCTTCCGGAAGAGGAACCGGGCGAGCTGGGCCCGGACGCGCTGGACGTCGGTGCCCGGCGCCAGCCGCCTGACGTTCTCCATGACGGACAGCGACTCGTCCAGGATGTCCAGGCGCTGGGGCAGGTAGCGCAGCGGCACGTGCGCCGACACCTCGCCCGCCACCGGCGGCAGTTCGCCCGCCACGGTGTCCAGCAGCGTGGACTTGCCCGCCCCGTTCCGGCCCACCAGCGCGATCCGCTCCGGCCCCTGGACCTCCAGCTGCGCCCGGGAGCCGTAACGGATCTCCAGGCCGTCCAGGGTGAGCACCCGGCGGCGCGGTGGAACGGCGGTGTGCGGCAGGTCCACGCGGATCTCGTCGTCGTCCCTGACGGCCCCCTCCGCCTCGCTGAGCCGCCCCCTGGCATCGGCCAGCCGCTCCTCGTGCAGGATGCGGTACGTGCCCGCCGACACCTGGGCGGCCCGCTTGCGCGCCCGCATGACGGCGCGCGGCTCGCGCTTGTTCTCGTACGCCTTGTTCGCGACGCGGGTGCGGCCCGCGAGCTTGTCGTGCGCCTCGATCAGCTCCCGCTTCTGCCGCTTCACGTCGGCCTCGGCCACGCGGACCATGCGCTCGGCGGCCTCCTGCTCCACCTCCACGGCGCGCTCGTACTCCGAGAGCGTGCCGCCGAACCACCGCACCGCGCCCTCGCGCAGATCGGCGATGTGGTCGACACGCTCCAGCAGTTCCCGGTCGTGGCTGACCACGACCAGCACGCCCTGCCAGGCGTCGACGGCCGCGTACAGCCGCGCTCTGGCGTCGATGTCCAGGTTGTTGGTCGGCTCGTCGAGCAGGAGCACCTCGGGGCGGCGCAGCAGCAGAGCGGCCAGGCGCAGCAGCACCGTCTCGCCGCCCGAGACCTGCCCGACCGTGCGGTCGAGGCCGATGTGGTGCAGGCCGAGCCGGTCGAGCGTGGCGCGGGTGCGCTCCTCGATGTCCCAGTCCTCGCCGACCGCCGCGAAGTGCGCCTCGTCCCCGTCGCCCGCCTCGATGGCGTGCAGCGCGGCGCGCGTGCCGTCGATGCCGAGCACCTGGTCCACGCGCAGGGCGGTGTCGAGCGTGAGGTTCTGTGACAGGTGGCCGACCTCGCCGGTGACGTGGACGGTGCCGGAGACGGGGGCGAACTCTCCCGCGATCAGCCGCAGCAGCGTCGACTTGCCGCTCCCGTTGAGGCCGATGAGGCCGGTGCGTCCGGGCCCCACGGCGAGGTCGAAGCCGTCGAAGAGGGGGGTGCCGTCCGGCCACGAGAAGGCCAGACGGCTACAGACGATGTGGGTGGTGGCGGCGGGCATCTGGGCCTCCGGTGCGTGCGCGAAGCGGATGTCTGCGACACGTGGGGACACCGGGGCCCGGGAAGGGCCGGCGATCCGGAGAAGACGGGCGGGAGGGCCGTCCACGTCCGAGGTCGGCGCGAGACGCGGCTGACGCGCGGCTCAGCTCGGGGCTGACCGGCGCGGCCGACGGGCTCACGGTGTCCGGACCTCAGAAGTTCAACGGGGCTCCCAGGGGAGGCAACAGGGCCAGGTCCGAGGGTAGACGGGTCTCCCGGCCCCGGGCAACCGAGCTTCTTCCCGCCCGTCGGGGCGGGCGGCCCGTGCTCAGCCGGCGCTGTGCGCCTTGCGGGCATCGGCGCGGGCCTTGCGGGCGGCCAGGCGCTCGTCCATCAGCCGCGCCTCGGCGTCGAGGCCGGACATGAACGTCCCGAGCTCCTCCTGGGCCTGCTGTCCCTCGGGGCCGAGGCCGCTCAGCTCCAGGGTCTTCAGGAAACGGAGCACGGGCTGGAGCACGTCGTCGTGGTGGATGCGCAGGTTGTAGATGCCGCCGATGGCCATCCGGGCCGCGGCCCGCTCGAAGCCGGGTATGCCGTGGCCCGGCATCCGGAAGCCGACCACGACGTCCCGCACGGCGCGCATCGTCTGGTCGGGGGCGAGCTCGAAGGCGGCGCGCAGAAGATTGCGATAGAAAACCATATGGAGGTTCTCGTCGGTGGCGATGCGGGCGAGCATGCGATCGCACAGCGGATCGCCCGACTGCCGGCCGGTGTTGCGGTGCGAGATGCGGGTGGCGAGCTCCTGGAAGGCCACATAGGCCACCGAGTGCAGCATCGAGTGCGCGTTGTCGGACTCGAAGCCCTCCGACATGTGCGCCATGCGGAACTTCTCCAGCTCCACCGGGTCGACCGCGCGCGTGGTCAGCAGGTAGTCCCGCATGACGATGCCGTGGCGGCCCTCCTCGGCGGTCCAGCGGTGCACCCAGGTCCCCCAGGCGCCGTCGCGGCCGAAGATCGAGGCTATCTCGTGGTGGTAGCTCGGCAGGTTGTCCTCGGTCAGCAGGTTCACCACCAGCGCGGTCCTGCCGATGTCGGTGACCTTGGACTGTTCAAGGGCCCATGGCTCGCCCCCCAGCGGCCCGTCGAAGTCCCGCCCCTCGCTCCACGGGACGTACTCGTGCGGCATCCAGTCGCGGGCGACGGACAGATGACGGTTCAGCTCACGCTCGACCACCTCCTCCAGGGCGAGAATCAGGCGGGTGTCACTCCACTCGCCCTGCCTGGCTACGGGGACGGCGTCGATGGTCACGGGGGCTCCTGCCGGTGGGTTCATATGCGAAGTACCTACGTTGCCGTAGGTTACGGCACCGTAAGTTATTACCCGCCGGTCTGGCAATACGCCTAGGCCCCCTTCGCATGAGCGAAGGCCCGGACCAGTCGCACGAGGTCCGGGCCTTCGACGGGGCGGCGAGGTGAGCGGGGCGGCTACCGCTTTCCGCGCTCGGAGTTGAGCAGTCCGGCGCGGCGCAGGGCGTCCGCCATCGCGCTGTTCGCCGGTGGGGCGTCACGCCGGGTGCCGCCGCTACCGCCGCCCCGGCCGCCCTCGCCGCGCTGGCCTCCGCTCCGGCCACCGCCCTCGCCGCGCTGGGCGCCGCGCCGGTCGCGCTGGCGCGGCGCTCCGCCGCCACCGCCCCGGCCGCCGCCGCGCTCCTCGCGCTCCCCCCGGCCCCGGCCGCCGCCGGATCCCGGCTCCTCGTCCAGCCGCAGCGTCAGGGAGATCCGCTTGCGGGGCACGTCCACGTCGAGGACCTTGACCTTGACGATGTCGCCCGGCTTGACGATCTCGCGCGGGTCGGAGACGAACTTCTTGGACATCGCCGAGACATGGACCAGGCCGTCCTGGTGGACGCCGACGTCCACGAACGCCCCGAACGCGGCCACATTGGAGACGACGCCCTCCAGCACCATCCCCGGCGCCAGGTCGCCGATCTTCTCGACGCCCTCCATGAAGCGGGCGGTCCTGAACCCGGGCCGCGGGTCGCGGCCCGGCTTCTCCAGCTCCCTGAGGATGTCGGTGACGGTCGGCAGGCCGAACGTCTCGTCCACGAAGTCGGCCGGCGACAGGGTCCGCAGGGCCGAGGCGTTCCCGATGAGGGCGGGCACGTCGGCGCCGGAGGAGGCGGCGATGCGCCGCACCACCGGGTACGCCTCGGGATGCACGGCCGAGGCGTCCAGGGGATCGCTCCCCCTGACCCGCAGGAAGCCGGCGCACTGCTCGAACGCCTTGGGGCCCAGGCGCGCCACCTGCTTGAGTGAACTCCGGTCGGGGAACGGGCCGTTGGCATCGCGGTGGGTCACGATGTTCTCGGCGAGGGTGGCGCCGATGCCGGAGACGCGGGCCAGCAGCGGCGTCGACGCGGTGTTGACGTCGACGCCCACGCCGTTCACGCAGTCCTCGACCACGGCGTCCAGGGAGCGGGAGAGCTTCACCTCGGACAGGTCGTGCTGGTACTGGCCGACGCCGATGGACTTGGGGTCGATCTTCACCAGCTCGGCCAGCGGGTCCTGGAGGCGGCGGGCGATGGAGACCGCGCCGCGCAGCGACACGTCGAGCCCGGGGAGCTCCTGCCCGGCGAAGGCCGAGGCCGAGTACACCGAGGCGCCCGCCTCGGAGACGACCATCCGCGTCACCTTCCGGTCGGGCAGCAGCGCCACCACCTCGCCCGCCAGCTTGTCGGTCTCCCGCGACGCCGTCCCGTTCCCGATGGCGATCAGCTCGACGCCGTGCTCGACGACCAGGGCGGCGAGCGTCTTGAGCGCCTCCTCCCAGCGCCGCGCCGGGGCGTGCGGGTAGATCGTGTCCGTCGCCGCGACCTTGCCGGTGGAGTCGACGACGGCGACCTTCACGCCGGTGCGCAGGCCCGGGTCGAGTCCCATGGTGGGGCGGGTGCCCGCGGGCGCGGCGAGCAGGAGGTCCCGCAGGTTCGCCGCGAAGACGTCCACGGCCTGGTCCTCGGCGTTGGTCCGCAGCCGGGTGCGCAGGTCGATGCCGAGGTGGACGAGGATCCTGGTGCGCCAGGCCCACCGGACGGTCTCGGCGAGCCAGGCGTCGGCGGGGCGACCGCGGTCGGTGATGCCGAAGCGGTGCGCGACGGCCCGCTCGAACGAGGAGCGCCCGCCGTCGTCCGGCGCCTGCTCGGGCTCCAGGGTGAGGTCGAGGATCTCCTCCTTCTCGCCGCGGAACATCGCCAGCACGCGGTGCGAGGGCAGCTCGGCGAAGCCCTCGGCGAAGTCGAAGTAGTCGGCGAACTTGGCGCCCGCCGTCTCCTTGCCCTCGCGGACCCTGGCCACCAGGCGGCCCCTGGTCCACATCCGCTCGCGCAGCTCGCCCAGCAGGTCGGCGTCCTCGCCGAAGCGCTCGGTGAGGATGGCGCGGGCGCCGGCGAGCGCCGCGTCGGCGTCGGGGACGCCCTTGTCGGCGTCGATGAACGCCGCGGCGGCGGCCTCCGGGGCCACCCCCGGGTCGCCGAGCAGGCCGTCGGCCAGCGGCTCAAGTCCCGCCTCGCGGGCGATCTGCGCCTTGGTGCGCCGCTTCGGCTTGTACGGCAGGTAGATGTCCTCCAGGCGCGCCTTGGTCTCGGCGGCCCGGATCGTGGCCTCCAGGGCGGCGTCCAGCTTGCCCTGTCCCCGGACCGAATCGAGGACCGCCTCCCGCCGCTCCTCGAGCTCCCGCAGATACCGCAACCGCTCCTCCAGGGCGCGGAGCTGCGCGTCGTCGAGCGTGCCGGTCACCTCCTTGCGGTAGCGGGCGATGAACGGAACGGTGGAGCCGCCGTCGAGCAGCCCCACGGCCGCCCGCACCTGACCCTCCCGTACGCCCAGCTCCTCGGCGATCCGGACCTCGATGGACCGGCCTGCGACGGACTCTGTCACGATCAACGCTCCGCTTCCCCGGCGCGCTCTGCGCCGCGGTTGCATTCTGGCAGGAGCCACCGACAACCGGGCCCTCAGGCGCGCGCGGAGCCGGTCAGCCCGGCCCGTCGGTGCGCGTGGCCAGGGCGGCGTCCCGCACGTCGGGCCAGGGGTGGCGGCGCAGGTAGCCCAGCAGCTCCCGCCAGGGGTCGGCCCATCCGGTGCGCGCGCCGCCCGCCTCGGTCAGCCGGACGGCGAACAGCCCGGTGGCCAGCTCCCCGTCGGCGGCGGTGAGGGCGGCGGCCAGCAGGACGTCCTGGAGGCCCGCCAGACCCGCGGCGGCCAGCCGGGTGGCCAGCGCGTCGGCGGTGCGGCCCGCCAGGGCGGGGCGGTGTTCGTGGAGGCGGGCCAGCCGGGTGAGTTCGTGGACGAGGGCGGGCGCCTCGGCGTCCAGGTCCACGGCGGCGGCCAGGAGCTGGGTGGCCTCGCGGGCGTAGTCGGCATGCTGGGCGAGGAGTTCGCCGATCTCGGCGGCGAACGCGCGGGTGTTCTCGCCCTCGTGGAGCGCGCCGAGCGGCAGGAGGGACACCACCGCCTGGACCCGGCGCCGCCCCGGCAGGTCCTGGTCGGTCTCGGCCTCCGGGGTGGAGAACCTGGCGTCCGCGGTGGCCAGATGGGTCACGGCGGCGCCGAAGGCGGCCCGCGCCCTCGGGTCGGTGCGGGTCAGGAAGGCGAGCGCGTACAGGGCCGCCTCCCAGGTGCCGGGCGGCTCCGCCAGCGCGGTGACGGCGCGGGCGAGCACCTGGGGGGCCTCGTCGGTCCAGGGTCCCCAGGGCGCGAGCGCGAGGAGCGCGGAGCGCGCCACCGCGCGGTCCTCCGCGGCGCACAGGCCGGTGACCAGGCGGGCGTAGCGGCCCCGGTGGCGGGGGGCGAGCTGGTCGGGGCGGACGCGCAGGACGGCGAGGGCGCAGGCGGGGCCCTCGGCCGTCGCCGCCTCCAGCAGGTCCCTGATCCGCGGGTCGTCGAGCAGCCCGGGGGCGAACGCGGCGCAGGCGGCCCGCACATCGGGGTGCTGGTCCGGCAGCGCGAACGCGTCGGAGAGCAGCGCCGCCGCCTCCGGCGCGGGCAGCCGGGTGGCGGCTATCCGCACGGCCGTCTTGCGGCTGGTCACCTTGGCGCGGGCGGCGCCCCGTTCCGGCAGCAGCAGGGCGCGCAGCTCGCGGGCGAGCCGGGCGGGCGGCGTGTGCCGGGCGACGCGGGAGAGGGCGGGCAGAACGGTGGCGGCGAGGTCGTCGCCGGTGTGGGCGCCGAGGCGGGTCCGCAGCTCGACGGAGGCCAGCGAGTCGAACCCGGCCTGCGGGAAGGGCTGTTCGGCCTCCACGGCGTCGGGCCCCTGGTGGCCGAGGACCACGGCGGCGTGGGTGCGCACCAGGGCGGTCAGCGCCCCGGCGCGCTCTCCCGGCGGCAGCGCGAGCAGCCGCGCGCGATCGCCGCCCGGCCCCTCCCCCGCGTCCGCGCGGGACGCGGACGCGCCCCCGGACGCGGCGCGGGCGGTGCGGCGGGCTCCCGTGCGTCCGAGTCCCGCGAGCAGTTCGGGCAGCGGGGCGTCGGCGGGCGCGGGGGCCAGGGCGGTGGCGGCGACGAGCGTGTCGTCCCGTTCCAGCGCGGCGTCGAAGACGGCCAGGGCCTGCGCGGTGGTGAGGGGGGCGAGGCCCTGGCGGGCGATGCGCGCGCGGTCGGCGGCGGTGAGCTTGCCGGTCAGCCCGCTGGTCTCCTCCCACAGCCCCCACGCGATGGAGGTCGCGGGCAGCCCCTCGGCGCGCCGCTGGTGGGCGAGCGCGTCGAGGAAGGCGTTGGCGGCGGCGTAGTTGGCCTGCCCCGCGGTGCCGAGCAGCCCGGCCATGGAGGAGTAGAGGACGAAGGCGTGCAGGCCGGTGGCGCGGGTGAGGTCGTGGAGGTGGAGCGCCGCCTGCGCCTTGGCCCGCAGCACGGTGCGCAGCCGCCGGGGCGTGAGCTCGGCGAGGAGCGCGTCGTCCAAGACGCCCGCCGTGTGGATCACGGCGGTCAGCGGGTGCCCGGCCGGGATCCCGGCCAGCAGGGCCCCGAGCGCCGCGCGGTCGGCGGCGTCGCGGGCGTCGAGGGTCACCGTGGCGCCGAGGGCGCTCAGCTCGTCGGCCAGCGCGCGTGCCCCGGGGGCCCGTTCGCCTCGGCGGCTGGTGAGCAGCAGATGGCGGACCCCGTGGGCGGTGACCAGGTGGCGGGCGAGGAGGGCGCCCAGGGTGCCGGTGCCGCCGGTGATCAGGACGGTGCCCTCGGGGTCCAGGGGGGTGGGCTGGGTGAGGACGAGCTTGCCGGTGCCGCGGCCCTGGCTCAGGTGGCGCAGGGCGCCGCGGGCGTGGCGGATGTCCCAGACGGTGACGGGCAGCGGCGTCAGGGTGCCCTTCTCGAACAGGGGGACGAGGGCGTCGAGGACGCGGCCCAGCTCGGCCGGGGGGAGGGTGCGCAGGTCGAACGCCGCATACCGGCGGCCCGGATGCGCGGCCTCCACCTCGGCGGGGTCGCGCACATCGGTCCTGCCCATCTCCAGGTAGAGGCCGCCGGGCCGGACCAGCCGCAGCGAGGCGTCCACGAACGCGCCCGTCAGGCTGCCGAGTACCAGGTCGAAGCCGGTCCCCCCGGTGGCGCGCAGCAGCGTGTCCTCGAAGTCGAGGGTGCGGGAGGAGGCGATGCGCTCGGGCGGGATGCCGAGGGCGGCCACCGTGGCGTGCTTGGCCGGGCCCGCGGTGGCGTGGATCTCGGCGCCGAGCGCGGTGGCCAGCTGGACGGCGGCCATGCCGACGCCGCCCGCCGCCGAGTGGATGAGGACCTTGTCCCCCGCCCGCACCCCGGCCAGGTCGACCAGGGCGTGGTGGGCGGTGACGAAGACGGTCGGCACCCCGGCGGCCTGCTCGTCGCTCCAGTGCGCGGGAACGGGCAGGGTGGTGGCCTGGTCGGCGACGGCCACGGGGCCGTAACCGCCCGCCCCGGAGCGCTGGTCGAGGAGCGCGGCGACGCGGTCGCCGGGGCGCAGGCCGACGACGTCGGCCCCGGTCTCGGTCACGGTGCCGGCGACCTCGTAGCCGATGGGGTGCATCGGGACCAGGCCGAGGCAGACGACCGCGTCGCGGAAGTTCATGCCGGTGGCGCGCACGCGGATGCGGACCTGATGCGGGTCGAGGGGCGCGGCCGACGCGGCGGCGGCGACGGGGGCGACGTCCTCCAGGGTGCCGCTGGGCGAGGCGGCCAGGTGCCAGGGCGTGCCGTCGCCGGGCAGCGCGACGCCGTCCCCGCCGGGGCCGGTGGCCAGGCGCGGGGCGTGCGCGGTGGCGCCGCGCAGCGCCAGCTGGGAACGGCCGGAGGCGAGGGCCGCGGCCAACGGCGCCGGGTCGCGGGCCGCACGGTCGCCGGGCCCGCCGTCGAGGTCGATCAGCTGGATGCGGCCGGGGTGCTCGCTCTGCGCGGAACGGACGAGCCCGGCGCAGGCGGCCCCGGCCGCGTCCCCCACCACCTCGCCGAAACGGGTGCTCTGGGCGCGGCCGGTGAGGACCGTCAGCCGCGCTCCCTCCAGCGGGCGGTGCGCCAGGAACGCCTGGACGTCGGCCAGCAGCGCGGACAGCCTGCTCTGGAGGGAGCGCAGCACGGCCCCCGGGGTGGCGGGGGCCGCGAAGTCCGGGCCGCGGCAGTCGAGGAGGACGGCCTCCGGCGCTGGCTGCCCCGCGGCCAGCGCGCGGAACAGGGCGGCCAGGGTGGGGTGGTGCCAGGTGCCGGGCAGGTCGCCGCGGCGGGTGACGGCGGCCGTCGCCGGGGGGCCGCCGCGTTCGCCGCCGGAGAGCGTGACGGGGTGCCAGACCGGGCGCAGCGCCAGGTGGTCGGCGCGGGCGAGGGCGGAGCGCAGCGCCCGGGGCGCGGCGGTCCTGAGCAGCAGGCCGTCGACGACCGCGACGGGACGGCCGGTTGTGTCGGTGGCCTCGGCGCGGAAACGGCCCGCGCCGGTGGGGGTGAGCGTGGCGCGCAGGGCGGTGGCGCCCTCGGCGGACACCCGCACCGACCCGATGGCGTAGGGCAGCAGCATGCCGTCGTCGGGGTGGGCCCGCAGCAGGCCGTGCAGGGCGGCGTCCAGGAGCGCGGGGTGGATGGAGTAGGCCCCGGCCTCCGCGCGTTGGGCGTCGGCGAGGCGCACGTCCGCGTACAGGGTGTCGCCGTCGCGCCAGAGCGCGGTCATGGCCCGGAACGCGGGGCCGTAGCCGTAGCCGCGCCGGTCGAGCTCCCGGTAGCAGTCCTCCACCGGCACGGGAGTGGCGCCGGGCGGCGGCCAGGGCGCGCGGGGGTCGGCGTGGTGGGCGTGGTCGGCGCCCTCGGCGTGGTCGGCGCCCTCGGCTGCGGCCTCCGCCGCCCCGGCCTCCGTGGTGACGGCCTCGGCGTGGCACGTCCACGCCGTGGTGCCGCCCGGCCGGGCGTGGAGGGTCAGGGGCCGCCGCCCGGCGGGGTCGGGAGGGCCGCAGCGCACCTGGATGTCGCACGCCTCGCCGTCCAGCGGGAGCGGGGCGTTGAGCACCACGTCCTCGATGTCCGCGCACCGTGCCGGGGCCGCGCCCCGCACCAGCAGCTCGATCACGGCGGTGGCGGGCAGCAACGCCGTTCCGAACACCGCGTGGTCGGCCAGCCAGGGCTGGTCGGCCAGGGAGAGCCTGCCGGTGGAGAGCCAGGATCCGTCGGGCAGGTCGACCGCCGCGGCGAGCATGGGGTGGCCCGCCGCCTGGAGTCCGGCCGCGGCGAGGTCGGGCCCGGTCCTCGCGGCGGGCAGCCAGTGCCGCGCGCGCTGGAAGCGGTAGGTGGGCAGGTCCACCTCGCGCGCTCCCGGGTGGAGGCGGCCGAAGTTCACGGCGCAGCCGCCGACATGGGCCTCGGCGCAGGCGGCGGCGAAGGCGTCGGAGCCGCCCTGGTCGCGGCGGAGGGTGGCGCTGACCCCGGCCTCGATCCCCGCCGCGGCGGCGATGTCGGCGAGCGCGCCGGTGAGCACGGGGTGCGGGGAGACCTCGATGAACTGGCGGTGCCCGGCGTCCAGGGCGGCGTGCACGGCCGCGGCGAAGTGGACGGTGTGGCGCAGGTTGCGGTACCAGTGGGCGCCGTCCAGGGAGGCGGGGTCGATCGGCCCGCCGGTGGTGGAGGAGATCACCGGGATCGTGGCGGGGCGCGTTCTCACCTCGCCGAGCTCGGCGAGGACCGGGGCGCGCAGGGCCTCCATGTGCGGGCTGTGGGAGGCGTAGGCGACGGGCAGCGGCCTGGCGTGGACGCGCTGGGCCGCGCAGTGGGCCAGCAGCGCGTCGGCGGCGGCGGCGTCCCCGGCGACGACGGTGGCGGCCGGGCCGTTGACCACCGCGATCTCCAGGCGCCCCGCCCAGGGGGCCAGGAGCGCGGCGGCGCGTTCGGCCGACACCGCGAGGGAGACCATGGCCCCCCGGGTCGTGATCCGGCCCAGGGCCCGGCCGCGCAGCGCCACCACGCGGGCCGCCTCCTCCAGCGAGAGCGCCCCGGCGATGTGGGCGGCGGCGATCTCGCCCTGGCTGTGACCGATGACCGCGGCGGGCCGGACGCCGTGGTCGCGCCAGAGCGCGGCGAGCGCCACGTACATCGTGAACAGCACCGGCTGGACCACCTCGGTGGAGTCCGCCTCGGGCGCGTCCGGGGCGCCGCGCACCGCGGCCACCACGTCGAAGCCGGTCCAGGGGCGCAGCGCCTGGGCACAGCGCTCCACGGCGGTGGCGAACGCGGGCGACTCCGCCATCAGCCGGGCGCCCATCCCGGCCCACTGGGAGCCCTGGCCGGGGATGACGAAGACCGGTCCCGCGCCGCCGCGGGCGACGCCGGTCGCGACCCGGGGCGAGGGCCGGCCGGCGGCGAACGCGTCGAGTCCATCGAGCAGTTCGCCGAGGTCGCCGCCGGTGACGGCGGCGCGCCGGTCGAGGGCGGTGCGGGTGACCGCCAGCGACCAGCCGATGTCGGCGGGGTCCGGGTCGCGGCCGGGGCCCCGGCCCAGGTGGGAGCGGACGTGCCGCGCCAGCTCGGCGGCCTGGGCGCGGAGCGCCCCGGGGGAGGCGGCGGAGAGCGGCCACACATACGGTCCCGGCGCCGCCCGCCGCCGCCCGGCGGCCTGGTCCCCGGTGGCCGGGGCTCCGGCGGGTCCTGGGGCACGGCGGGGTGC
>NZ_LAVK01000165.1 GCF_001083795.1 Streptomyces sp. SBT349 | reverse complement strand
GGCCGGGGGCGAGGGCCGGCCGGTGGTGGTGGAGGCCGATGCGGCGGGTGGTGATGTGGCGGCCCGGCTGTCCCGTTCGCATGTGCCGGGGCTGCTGGATGTCGCGGCCGCGGCCCGGCGGCCTCATCCGGGGTCGGTGCTCGGGGCGGCGCAGGAGCTGCCGTTCGGGGTGCGGGCGGTGCTCGCCCCGTCGGGGGCCGGGCAGTGCCGGGAGGCGGTGCGGCTCCTGGGGACGGATGACGGTCGGGTGCTGCGGGGAGGTGATGAGGACCTCGGGACGGTCGTGCTGGACGTCGGCCGTGTGCACAGCTTCACCGAGGGCGTGGTGGCGCTCGCGGACGTGGTCGTGCTGGTGACACGAGCCGGGGTGGACTGCCTGGCGCATGTCTTCGCCTGCCGGGAGGCGCTCGCCGAGCAGGGGGAACGGCTGGTGCTCGCGGTGGTCGGCCCGTGTTCGTATGCGCCCAGGGAGATCACGGCCGCGGTGGGCATCGACCAGGTCGTGATGGTGCCGTGGGCGCCGCGGTCGGCCGCGGTGTTCAGCGGCATGCAGCTGGGGCAGCTGCGCGGCTCCGGGCGGCGGCGCTCCGCGCTGCTGACAGCGGCCGAGGAACTCACCCAGCGCGTGCTGCTCCTGATCTCGGGGGAGCCGAAGCCGTTCCTCCCGAGCGGTATTGGGGAGCGGGCGGCCGGGGCGGAGGTGGCGACCCGGTGAGGGCGGTGACGGACCCGGCGGCCGTGCCGGTGCAGGTGGCGCCCACGCACGAGGCGTGGGTGGAGGCGGTCGCCGCGCGGGTGGCGGACCGGCTCGCGCAGTACGCGCATGCCCGGGAGACGGCGGGCCTGCCGCCGGAGGACGAGAGCGGGCACCGGGAGAGCGCTGGGCGCCTGGTCGCGGATGAGCTGGAGAGGTTCGCCCGCGCGGAGCTTGCCGCCGGGCGTCCGACGCCCGAGGAGGCGGCGGAGGCGGCGGTGGCCGAGCGCGTGCTGGACCGGCTGCTGGGCGCCGGCGTCCTGGAACGCCTGCTGGCCGACCCGCAGGTGGAGAACATCCTCGTCAACGGCGCCGACCGGGTGTGGCTGCGTTGCGCGGACGGCAGCAAGCGGCGCGGGCCCGCGGTTGCGGGCTCTGACGCGGAACTGATCGAGCTGGTGCGGCTGCTGGGCGCCCGCAGCGGGGTGGAGGAGCGCCGCTTCGACCGGGGCTGCCCGAGTTTGAGCGTGCGGCTGCCGGACGGCTCGCGGATGTTCGCGGCGATGGCCGTCACGCAGCGGGTCTCGTTGTCCATCCGCAAGCACCGCTTCGCCACGGTCACGCTGCGGGATCTGGTGCGGCTGGGCGTGTGCGACGAGATGATGGCCGGCCTGCTGGCGGCGCTGGTGCGCGCGGGGAAGAACATCATCGTGGCGGGCGGCACGAACGTCGGGAAGACGACGTTCCTGCGGGCCCTGGCCTCCGAGATCCCGCCGCAGGAACGCCTGGTGACGATCGAGGACACTCTGGAGCTTGGTCTTGACCAGGACCAGCGGGCGCATCCGGATGTGGTGGCCATGCAGGCCCGTGAGGCGAACGTCGAGGGGCAGGGGGCGGTCGACCAGGCGGAACTGGTGCGCTGGGGCCTGCGGATGGCACCGGACCGGGTGATCGTCGGGGAGATCCGCGGCGCGGAGGTCGTGCCGATGTGCAACGCCATGTCGCAGGGCAACGACGGCTCCTTGTCGACGATCCACTCCTCCACCTCGCGCGGGGTGTTCACGAAGCTGGCCGCCTACGCCGCGCAGTCCCCGGAACGGCTCTCGCTGGAGGCCACGAACCTCATGGTCGCCGCGGCGGTCCACTTCGTCATCCACCTCGGATGGGACACCGCTCGCAGGCGGGTCGTCGACTCCATCCGGGAAGTCCTGGACGCCGATGGGGTCCAGGTGGTGTCCAACGAAGTGTTCCGCCCCGGGCCGGACGGCCGGGCGGTCCCCGGGACCCCTTTGCGGTCGGAGACGCTGGAGGAACTCGCCGCGGCGGGGCTGGACAGCGCCGCGTTCAGCAGGGGCTGGTGGGCGGCGTGAACCTCGACACCATGGCCGTACCACTCGGCGCGCTGCTGGGCGCCGGGACCGGCGCGGGGCTGGCCCTGCTGATCGCGGGCGCGGCCCGCAGACCTGTGGAAGGTGAACGGGCGCACCGCTGGAAGGCGTTCGTAGTCCGGATCCCTGCCGCTCTGCGCGGACCGCGAGTGTTCGGTGCCGTTGTCGCCGGTGTGGTGGTGGTTGCGTTGACGGGGTGGCCGGTCGCCGGGTTGCTGGTGGCGGTCGGAGCCGTGACGCTGCCGACGCTGCTGGGCCCGGACCGCGAGGCCGTTCGGCGCCTGGAGCGGATGGAGGCGATCGCGACCTTCACCGAGATGCTGCGCGACACGCTCTCGGCCGCGGCCGGTCTTGAGCAGTCGCTGCTTGCCGCCGCCGATGTCGCCCCCGCCGGTGTCCGGCAGGAGGTCAAGGCCCTGGCCGGCCGGATCCGCGCTGGTCAGCCGCTGCCCGCGGCGCTGGAGGCGTTCGCCGAGGAGATGAACGACCCGGCTGCCGACACTGTCGTCGCGGGCCTGCTGATGGCCGCACGGCGGCAGGCCGCGCATCTGGCGCCGCTGCTGGGCTCGTTGGCCGAGTCGGTGCGCGAGCAGGTCGCCATGCGGCAGCGGATCGCCGCTGGACGCGCCAGCGCGCGCACCTCGGTGAGGGTGTGCTGTGCCACGACGATCGCCCTCGCGTCCGGGCTGGTGTGCCTCAACCGCCCCTACCTGGAGCCGTTCGACAGCGCCGCCGGGCAGCTCGCCCTCGCCGCGGCGGGTGGGCTGTTCGCCGTGTCGTTCGCCTGGCTCCACTCCATCGCCGCCATCCGCGAGGCCCCCCGCCTCCTCATCCCCGTCACACCGCCGCCCGCAGCCTCGTCCCCATCTGTGTCCGTGCAGGTGCGGGAGGCGGTGAGCAGGCCATGACCGCGATCATTCTGGGTGCCGTGTTCGGTGCCGGACTTGTCGTTCTCGCCGCCGGTCTTCGCCCGCCACGCCCGGCACTGGCTTCGCTCCTGGCCGCGCTCAGCCAGCCCGCCGCGACCGCAGTCCAGGGCCGCGATCGCGCCACCATGCTGGTGCGCTGCGGAACGCGCGCCGTCCCCGGGCTGCGGGCGTTGGGGCTGCCGACCGCCGCGCTGCGCGCCGACCTGCACCTGGCCGAGCGCACGAGCGAGGCGTACCTGGCGGCGAAGGCCACCAGCGCCGCAGTGGGGCTCCTCGCCCCCTGGGTGGCCTGCGGCCTCTTCACGCTGGGCACCGGCTCATGGGCCGGATGGTGGCTCCCCACCTCCGCCAGCCTGCTGCTCGCCGGGTGCTTGTTCTTCCTGCCGGACGCGGAGGTGCGGCAACTGGCCCGGCGGCGGCGCGCGGAGCTTCGGCACACGCTCACCGTCGTCCTGGACCTCACGGTGATCGCCCTGGCCGGCGGCGCCGGTGTGCAGCAGGCCCTGGATGACGCATCCCGCGCCCCGCGCGGCTGGGCCGCCGCGCAGATCCGCCGCGAGATCTCCACCGCCACCGTCACCAGGACCAGCCCCTGGATCCACCTCGGCCGCCTCGGCGAACGCACCAGCGTGGCGGAGCTGTCCGAACTGGCCGCGACCATCTCGCTGGCCGGTACCGAAGGCGCCAAGGTCCGCACCTCGCTGGAAGCCAAAGCCCGAGCCATGCGCCGCCGTCAGCTCACCGACGCCGAGGGCGCCGCCCAGGCCGCCACCGAACGCATGGCACTGCCCATCGTGCTCCAGTTCCTCGGCTTCCTCATCTTCATCGGCACCCCCGCCCTCTCCCACGTCCTCGCGGGCCTCTGACCCCTCTCTCCCCAACTGCCCCTCCTCTTCGCGAAAGACATCCAGCCGTGCTCACCCTCCTGCTCAACCACCTGCTCACCGCGATGCGCACCCGCGCCGACCAGCTGCGCCGGCGCCTCGCGACCGACGGCGGCTACACCACCGAGACCATGGTCATCACCGCGATCCTCGCCGTGCTCGGCATCGCCGCGGCCGGGATCATCACCACCAAGGTCCTCGCCCGCACCCGGGGAATCGACCTTGAGGCCGAGTACACCGGTGAATGACCGCGCCGACCGAGGCGCCGCCAGCACCCAACTCGTCGTCCTCACGCCCGTGCTGATGCTGCTGCTTCTGCTGTCCGTCCAGTTCGCCCTCGCCTGGCACGCCCAGCACATCGCCCAGGCGGCGGCCTCCCGAGGGTTGGCCGACGCCCGCGCCGCAGATGGCACCTCGGGCCAGGGAGCCGACACCACCCGCGCCACCCTCAAGGCGACCGGCGGCCGGGTGCTGCGCGACCCGCAGGTGCGGGCGGACCGAACGACCACCACCGCCTCGGTCGACGTCCAAGGCAGCGTCCTGCCCGTCATCCCCGGCCTGGACCTGCGGGTCACCGGCCACGCCGAAGGCCCCGTCGAGCGCTTCCTCACCCTGCGAGAAGACTGACCATGCACGCAGCTCCGCAACCGCCGACCTCAGACACAGGATCGGCGACGGTCGAACTGGTCTTGCTTACCCCGCTGCTGATCCTCCTGGTCCTGCTCGCCGTCGGGTTCGGCCGACTCACCGACGCCCGCATCCGCGTCGAGGACGCCGCCCACCACGCCGCCCGCGCCGCCTCCCTCACCCACACCGGCAAGCAGGCCGAACGGGCGGCGCAGGACGCGGCAGCCGCGGCCCTGGATGCCTCCGGCGCCGGTTGCGCCTCCCACACGGTCGAGCTGAACCACCAGCGCCTCGTTCCCGGGAGCGCGGTGACGGCCACCGTCTCCTGCCACAGCGACCTGCGCGACCTGCTCGGCACCGGACTGCCCGGCGCCCTGACCCTCTCCGCGGGCAGCACCTCGCCCATCGACACCTACCGGAGCACCCCGTGAATGCTCCCCGGCCACTCCCACGTGCCGCCGACGATGGCGGGCAGGTCACCGCGTTCGTCATCGGAGCGTTCCTCGGACTGTGGCTCTTCACCGGGATCGTGGTCGACGGCGGCCTCGCACTCGCCGGAAAGACCCGGGCCATGGACAACGCCCAGGAAGCCGCCCGCACCGGAGCCCAACGCCTCGACCTCGAAGCCCTCCGCAACAACGGCACCACCCGGCTCGACCCCGACCGCGCCCGAGCCGCCGCCCGCGACTACATCACCGCCACCGGCGACACCGCACAGGTCAAGGTTCACGGCGACGCCGTCACCGTCCACGTCACCCACCGACTCCACACCCAGGTCCTCCAACTCGCCGGCCTGAGCCACCTGACCGTCACTGGCAGCGCGACTGCACACGCCGAACGCGCCACCACCCAGGCCGGGGCGACACCGTGACCTCAACCGCTACCCCGAGGCGATGGCGCTCGGCCGCGTCAGCGACCCTCGCCGCGCTCGCACTCCTCGTCTTGCTCGCGGGCGTGCCCATGGTCCTGTGGTTGGCGGCCGAGGCGCCCTGGCCCGACCCGTCCACCTCACCCCACGACCTGGCCAACCGCCTACGCCAGCCCATCAGCGATCCGCTCGCCGTCGAACTCCTGGCCCTCATCGGCTGGATCTGCTGGGCCGCGTTCGCCACCACGGTGCTGCGCGAGGCCAGTTGGTACCTGCGCCACCTGCCCCGCCTACGCGGCGACCGCACCCTCCATGCCGCGCACCTGGAGACCGTGTCCGCACCCCGGCTGCTGATCGCGACATGCATCGGCGCCATCGTCCTCACCACCCTCGCCTGGCGCACCCCAGCAACATCTCACGCGGCGGAACTCGGCCACGTGGTCACCGCGACAGCCGCGCCCCTTCCGGCAGACGCACGATCCGCCTCCGCAGCCGAACACGTATCGCCCCGGGTCGAGAGCGCCGTCCGGTACGTCGTTCGCCCGGGAGACACCCTCTGGAACATCGCCGCACGCCACCTGGACGACCCGATCCGCTGGCCGGAGATCTACGCACTGTCCACCACACTCACCCAGCCGGACGGCGGACGGCTGACCGACCCCGACCTCCTCACACCCGGCTGGCAACTCCACCTGCCCACCGACGCACACACCGACCCCCAGGACAGCAGCCCACCCCTGCCGGACACGGACAACGACCGGGCGATCGCACCGGCGGAAGACACCGAGGACACTGAACGCGCCGTCGAAACGCCACCAGCTCCCACGGCCAGCGAACGCCCCGTTCAGATCCCCGTCGGCGCCGCATCCCTGATCGGCATCAGCACCGCCACCGGAATCGCCGCCGCGGTCGCCCTCGCCCGCCGCCGAGCCAGACGCCACAGCCAGCCAGACCTCCCTGCCGAACGCCCGAACCTGTCCGACGCCGTCCGCGCCGCCACCCACGCCGCCCTGGCCGCACAACGAGCCGAGCATGACGAAGCCGACGCCCACGAGGCCGGCATCACACGCCGCCCGCCACCGAAGCAGCCCGCTCCGCCCGGCACCGTCACCTGCGCCCAACGCGACGGCACCGAGATCCCCCTCACGGCCCTCGCCACACCCGGCGGATGGAACCTCACCGGCCCCGGCGCCCCGGCAGCCGCCCGCGCCCTTGCCATCGCGATCCTCAGCGCCGCCCCACGCGTTGTCCCACAGGCCCCGCACGTACGCCTCATCACCACACAAGAACTCGCCGACACCCTCCTGCCCGGCCTCCACCCCCACGTCCCCGGCTGGTACCGCGCCGCCGACGCGGACGAAGCACTCCGCATCGCCCAGGCCACCACCGTCGAACGAGCCCGCGCCTCCGACGACGGCCGTGCCGCCACGGAACTGATGGACGTCCTGCTCCTCAACGCCGACCTCCCGACGGAGGCCGCCGCCATTGCGCACCGTGCCACCTCCGGCCAGCTGGCCGTCCTCGCCATTGCCGGGGACCAACTGGCGAACACCGCCCACCTGGCCGCCGACGGCACCGTCGAGCACACCTCCGGGCCCGAAAGCAGTGCCTTGTCGCGGAGCGGAATGTTCGTCCTGGCCCCAGAACCCACGCGAGAACTCATCGCCGCCCTGACCGCGCACACGCCGATGACCGCCCCACCACCACACAGAGCCCCGGAGCAGAAACCCCGTCCGGACACCGGCAGCCAGCAAACTGCGACCATCCCGGAGCAGGAAGACGCAGCCGCGAAGCCACCCCTGACGATCCGCCTCTTCGGAGGGCTCGCCCTCCACCTCAGGAACGAAGAAGTCACACTCAGCATGAAGGAAGCGGCCAAGGAATTCCTCGCCATCCTCGCCGCTCACCCCGCCGGCCTGCGCACCGAAGCCCTCACCGACGCACTACGGCTCTCACACGACCCCGAACGAGCCACCCGCGACCTCGTCAACCTCCGCCGCGCCGTCCGACGCATCCTGCGCCAGACAACGGGAAGCCGCAGCGCCGCCTTCATCCTCCACACCGCCGACCGCCACCGCCTCGACCCCCAGGCCATCCACACCGAGGTCGACACCTTCACCACCGCCATCAGCCGCGCCACCCGAGCTCCCCACCCTGACGCACGAGCCGCTGCCCTCCGGGAAGCCCTCGACGTCTACCACGGCCGCCTGTGCGACGGAGCCGACTACCCCTGGGCAGATGAGGTACGCGAGCACTTCCACCACAAGGCCATTGGCGCCGCAATCTCCCTGGCCGACCACGCCCTCAACCACTCCGACCCGCAACAGGCTTTGACATTGCTGGAGCATGCAGCCAACTGGGAGCCTACGAACGAGAGCATCTGTCAACGCATCATGCACCTTCACCACGACCTCGGCCAACCCGAAGCCGCCCAACACACCTATCAACGCCTCACACGCCACCTCAATGAAATCGACGCCAGCCCGACCGGCGCGACGACGGACCTGGCGTTCTCCGCCAGGTCGGCAAGGGTCATTAAGGATTTCAGAAGAACTATCGCACCGTAAGCTCGTGATGTGCCGTATGGCCTGCCTTGGCGCATATGAACCAAGTGACTAAGGAGATGGCGAAGAAGCGGATGCTGGCAAGCGAAGGAGTGCCGTGCATCATCACTCCAGTAAAGAGTCAGAAGGTTGGGTATGGGCTAAACGCAGCAAAAATCGTCTCCAGCGAGCGCAACCGAAATTCAATGGGTGGGCGTCTCTCTCGCGTTAATCAACTCTAGAGAGTTCTCAACATGCAAGGAGTCGCGTCGCCCGTCGTCTCATCAGCCCTAGAGGGTGTGCATGCGCTGGCCATCAGAAGATCGACGTGCCACTTGGGCTGGCTCGCTAACTCTTCAGAGGCATTCCAGGCAGCAGTCCAGGTGCAGGATGCACGTGCGCCTGTGGGCGAGACACGCCATGAGTCTTAGTCGTCCTTGTCGCCGTGGCGAGAAACAGCTCAAGGTCATGCATGTTGTGAGGGTCACTGCAAATAGGATTGTTGAGGCATCGATGTTCACGGGCGGGTACTCCTGTCTGTCGCCGTCAAGCCGACTCTGCATCAGCACGGACTTTATTTTTGCCGAGACACGCCGCAGCGCGCGCATCTTAGGCCGACTGGGTTTGGCAATGTCGAGGGCAACCGGGGTGACGTCACTCCATGCATCGAGGAGGGAACGATGCCGTGCATCGAACCCGTGAGCGTCCTTGATGAAACCCTGAAGTTGGGAAGGAAAGCTTTGTCTATCCCCCAGGGATGATGAGGAGCACGTTGGGCGTGACAACCCCGGGATTGACTTGAACATCGCAGTAATCCTGGGGGAATTGATGAGGAACCTGTACAGCCACGGCGCAGCCCACGGCCAGCGCAGCAGCGGTCGTGAACCCTCCAGGGGCGATAAGGAACCGCCTTCGAGATGGACGAGAAGTTCTGGCCGGACGCGTTGCGAACCCTCCAGGGGTGATGAGGAACGCCGACGCGATCGGCTGGGCCACCCCCGGCCGGAAGGGGCGTTGCGAACCCTCCAGGGGTGATGAGGAACCCGGCACCGGCCGCGTCGCCAACGGCATCGCCTGGCCGTTGCGAACCCTCCAGGGGTGATGAGGAACCCGTGTGCACGAGCAGCAGCACGTCGAAGTCGCCGCGTTGCGAACCCTCCAGGGGTGATGAGGAACTTCGTATTCCGCACGGGCAAGCAGGTCAACCGCAAGCGTTGCGAACCCTCCAGGGGTGATGAGGAACGGGAGCGGCTGGAGGAGGCGGAGCAACAAGCCGCGTTGCGAACCCTCTAGGGGTGATGAGGAACCGGGAGATTCCGCGGCTCCGGACGTCACGCGGCCTCGTTGCGAACCCTCTAGGGGTGATGAGGAACGTACGGCATCGACCCCCGGACGGTCCGCCGGGTCCTGTTGCGAACCCTCTAGGGGGGATGAGGAACCCGCAGCGCGGAGGAGTGCACCCGCACCGTGATCACGGGTTGCGAACCCTCTAGGGGTGATGAGGAACGACCGGCCGAAGAACGCCGTCAGGATCCGCGCGATACACGTTGCGAACCCTCTAGGGGTGATGAGGAACCGGTGTCGGCCTCGTTGTCCGCCGGCAGCTGGCGCTCGCGTTGCGAACCCTCTAGTGCTGTGACCGGGAAGGTTTGCCGGGTTGGTCAGGCTGCGGGTTGGAGGGGGCGTCCGCCCCAGCGGATGCCTTTCTCGCTGCGGATGCGGGCGCGTTCTCGGCGTTGGGCGGTGAGCACGTCGGGGTGGCGGGCGTTGGCGTTGCGCCAGCGCAGGTAGGCGTGCAGGGCGTGGGTCTGTGCGGGGTGGCTGCGGTGGTGGGAGTTGGCCAGGGTGAACTGCCGCAGCGGGCCGAAGTGGGCTTCGATCGGGTTGGCCCAGGAGGCGTAGGTCGGGGTGAAGCACAGCTCGACCTTGTTCCTGTCCGCCCAGCGGCGGATCGTCGCTCCGGTGTGGGTGGACAGGTTGTCCAGGACGATGTAGACCGGGGCCCCGTCCGGGCGGGCCGCACGGATCGATTTCAGGGCTGCCAGGGTGTTCGCGGTTCCCTTGCGGCGGTTGTTGACGCCCCACAGCCGGTCTTCGCCGACCGAGTAGCAGCCGTGGAAGTAGGTGACGCCGTGGGTGCGGCGGTAGGTCGCCGGCAGGCGGTCGGGCCTGCCCTGCTTGGCCCAGCACGACCCCGCGGTGGGCCGGATCCCCAGGGGGCCGAACTCGTCGAAGGCGAAGACCCGGTCCGGGAAACGCTGGGTCACCTGCTCGATCCGGTCGAGCTTGGCGTCGCGTTCGCGGTCGGGGGATTCCTTCCACGTCTTGGTGCGCTGGAAGGTGACCCCGCGGCGGGCGAGCAGGCACCGTAAGGCCTCACGGCCGATGCGGATCATATGGCCGGGCACACGGCGCAGATAGGCAGCGAGTTTGCGGATCGACCAGCGGGTGAAAGGCTGCCCGAGCCGGGCGGGGCGGGTGGTGGCCGTCTGGATGACGAAGTCCTCCTCGTCATCATCGAGCAGGCGGGGACGGCCTCCCGCCCACCGAGGGTCCAGGCACGCCAGGCCGATCTCGTTGAACCGGTGGATCACCTCCCGCACCGTGTCCTCGTCGGCCTGGACCAGCTGGGCGATCACCGGGACGCGGTTCCCGCCGGCGGACGCCAGCAGCATCATCGCCCGCCGGTAGCGCACCGAACTGGTGCTGCCCCGGCGCACGATCTGCTGCAGTTTCCGCCCTTCCTGATCGGTCAGTCTGCGCACCCGCACAGGCTCGGCCACCACACCTCCAGCGGTCGCAACAAACGTCACTGCCCATCCAACCGCCACGACCACCAACCCGGCGAACCTTCCCAGTCACAGCACTAGCTCGTGGGCGCGGACCAGCTCCTTGAACGGGACACCCAGAACAAGGGAACAGCCGAAGCGGCCGGTCGACGGCCGTGTGCTGATGATCGAAGCGGTGGTGCCGTTGAAGCGCTGAACCGACTGGCCGCAGGTTCGTGCCCGCGGCAGGAGCCACCACAAAGGGTTGGTCGTGTAAGAGGAGCTAACAGAAAGGCTTCGTGGACCCATGTCCTGTTTCGAGGTGCCTCGTTGAACGGGCCGTGGGGAAGGGACAGGGCCCGCCGTGGCGGGTGACGGATGACTTGTGGGCGCGGGTTGAGCCGTTGCTGCCGGTGCGGTCCCGGCGGGTGCGGAACCCGGGCCGACTGCCGCTGGATGACCGCAAGTGCCTGCAGGGGATCTTGTTCGTGCTGCACACAGGCATCCCGTGGGAGTGGCTCCCGCAGGAGCTCGGTTTGGGGTCCGGAATGACGTGCTGGCGCCGGCTGCGGGACTGGCATGAGGCCGGAGTGTGGGACCGGCTGCACCAGGTGCTGCTGACCGAGCTGCACCGGGCGGGGAAGCTGGACTGGTCGCGGGCGGTGATCAACGGCTCGCACCGGCAGGCACGTCGAGGCGGCCCAAAACAGGGCCGAGCCCGGTCGACCGCGCCAGACCGGGCTCGAAGCACCATGTGATCACCGACTCGCGCGGTACTCCGCTGGCCATCACTCTGACCGGCGGCAACCGGCACGATGTCACGCAGCTGCTGCCCCTGCTCGACGCTATACCGCGCATCAAGGGCCGCACCGGCAGGCCCCGTCACTGGCCGCGGCAGCTGTTCGCCGACCGTGGCTACGACTACGACAAGTACCGTCGCCTGCTGTGGAAACGCGGGATCAAGCCGGTAATCGCCCGGCGCGGGGTACCCCACGGTTAAGTGTGGTCCTCGACCTCCCGGATTCCCACGCACGAGGCAGGCCGTCCTACAGCGCCGCTCGTGCCGTCGGAGCACTCATCCCCGCCCCGGCGCCCGTCAGCTACGACAAGGAAATCAACAAGACGGTCGAGAACGCGCACGAGGGCTGGTTGACCGCATCGGAACTCGCCGCCCTTGTGGACCGGTGGCTCCCGAGCGCGATCGGTTCCCGGCACGCCGTCGACGACCTCATCGGCCTTCTCAGGGCTTCGCCCCTTGACGAGCAGTTGGCGCTCGGCCTGCCATGGATCCGCGCGCTGGCTGTGCCTCAGAGCGGTCCAGTAGTTCGAGACGTCTATCTTCTCGTCGATTGGCTCCGCTCGCTGCACGAGTCCGGACGACTCGACGGTCAGGCGCGCCGACAGTACGACGTCATCGTTGACTCTCTCGCCGCTGCGGGCAGCGTCAGCGCTCGCGAGCTCCAACAGGCGGACGAGTGAACGGAACTCCACCTTGGTGAGTCATGGCAACGTCGAAGTCTTCGTCAACTACCTTACGGCCAACACCGGATACGGAGCGGCAGCGTGCTATGAGTTATTAGCACATGCCTTCGGCCACGAGCGCGTCTTCCGCGACTGTGTTTCGATGCGGCCCGGCGAGCGCTACCCGCAAGCGATTCGGCAGACTCTCGAGGAAGCACGGATCCTGTTGGTGCTCATCGGGCCGGACTGGCTCGCCGAGGACCCGGACAGCGGCTGGCGGCTGGTGGACCGGGAGGACGACTGGGTCCGCCGTACGTTAGAACGGGACATCCCCGTGGTGCAGGTGCTGCTCGAGGGTGCGCGCCCCGTCGAAGCGGCCGAGCTCGCGCCGGACATCGCGCGGTTGGCGCACGGCCAAGCAACGCACGTAACCCACCGGGCTTTCGGGGACGACGTACGGCGACTGGCGGACAAGATCACTGAACTGGTGCTGTGCTCGGCGGGAACCCGTGCCCGTATGTCATCTCGATCTTCGTCTGGACACCGTCGTTCCAGCACCGCACCGAGTAGGGAATGGTGACTTCGTGGAACAGACCGATGCGCCGCAGCAGGCCGCCGTGGAGCCAGGCGAACTCTTCCTCGATCCCGGGCCAGGCCAGATTGGCGACCGCCTGCTGCGGCGGGGCGACCGGGACACGAAGGCAGGGGACGCCTGAACTCGCCCTCGGATAACGGGAAAACCATCCCGCACGGCGGCTGAATCCGGGATGCCCCGTGAACCTGAACCCTCGGTAGGGAGCGCTCAGAAGGGCTATTCTGGATGCCTTCTCATGGGGGAGGGGAGAAGCGGGGATGGACGCGGGATTCGTGGCCGGGCGTCTGGCCTCAGCCGTCGCGGGGCCCTTGGTGAGAAAGCTCTTCGTGCGGGAGGGGCCAGGGGCGGGTCTGGCTCCCGGCGCGACGCGAATCTCGTCGCTCGTCTCCTTCCGGGGCGAGAAGCGCACGCTCACCAGGACCGACTTGGAAAAGCTGGCGGCGGAGCTGGTCCGGCGCGTGATCACCGCGGCGGGCGAGCGGCCGATCGACGAGTCCGAGGAAGTCGCCGTCGCCTTCGCCGTGGCGAATACCCTGCACGGTCTGGGCGACATCGACATGGCCGATGTACAGGCCGTCGCACTCGGTCACCTCGCGCTGGCCCGCAATCTGAAGAACACGCAGCCGGGCGCAACACGCGCCCTCTCCGCGAACGCGGCCATGCTGTACGACACCGTCGTGGAGACTGCATGTCTGCACATCCTGCACTTCTTCACCCAGCGGTCCACGTTCGTGGCGCGCACCGTCCTGGAGCAAAGCCGCGTGCTCTCCGAGACCGTCGCCAGGGTCGATCAGCTGCTTGAGCGGTCGCGGTCGCCGTTCGCCCAGGACACCGAGTTCGAGACCCGGTACCGGGCGTACATCGCCCGCAAGTACGGGATGCTCATGATCTACGGCATCGACCTGTCCAACTCTGTGGACCAGTGGCCTCTCGGCACCGCTTACATGAGTCTCCAGGCGGCCGTCGGCGGGCGATCGGCGCAGCCCCCCATCCGAGTCGAGGACGCGTTCGCCGGCGGGAGCCGCATCCTGCTGCGCGGTGTCGCCGGTTCCGGGAAGACGACGCTGGTGCAGTGGCTGGCGGTGACGACGGCTCAGCAGGACCCCAAGGTCTTGCGTGCGGGCGGCACGTCGTTGGCCCCCCTCGTCGGTCGCATCCCGATCGTGCTGCCGATCCGTACCCTCACCCGGCGTGACAAGGAGCTGCCTGCCCCCGACGAGTTCCTCCCGCACAGTAACAATCCGCTCGCCGGCGCCCAGCCGACCGGCTGGGTCGACCGCGTTCTGCAGGCGAACCGGGCCCTGATCCTGATCGACGGTATCGACGAGGCGCCGGAGGCCGTCCGCGGACGGGCCCGAACCTGGCTGCAGGAGCTGCTGAGCACCTACAGCGGCAATCTCTGGCTGGTCACCTCGCGCCCCTCGGCGGTGCGGGACGGATGGCTGAGGAGCATGGAATTCTCGGAGCTGTCCCTGGCGTCGATGGGCCGTTCTGACGTCACCGCGTTCATCCGCCGCTGGCACAAGGCCGCGCGCAGCGTCGCCCACCCCGATGACGTGGAGCAGCTGAACACCTACGAATCCTCGCTGATCACCGCGGTCCGCACCAAACATGACTTGGGCCGCCTGGCCACCAACCCCCTGATGTGCGGTCTGATCTGCGCGCTCCACTGCGACCGCCGGGGCTACTTGCCGAACGCGCGCAAGGAGCTGTACAGCGCGGCACTTTCCATGCTGCTCTCCCGTCGCGACCGTGAGCGCGATATAAGGGCACCCGACGGGATCGAGCTGAGCGAAGAGCCGAAGATCCGGCTGCTGCAGCGGCTCGCCTACAAGTTCATCCTCAACGGCAAGGCGGAACTCGACCGCAGGCACGCGGAAAAGATCATTGCCGACGCCCTGCCCGGCGTGCCCATCGCCGCCGCACAGGGTGACGCCCCGGAGATCTTCCAGCACCTGCTGCTGCGCAGTGGTCTGCTCCGCGAGCCGAGCGAGGGCACCATCGACTTCATCCACCGCACGTTCCAGGATTACCTGGGTGCAAAGGCGGCTGTTGAGGAGGGCGACACGGCCCTGCTACTGCTACGGGCCCAGGAGCCTCAGTGGGAGGACGTCGTGCGGATGGCCGTGGCACATGCCCGCCCGAAGGAATGTGCCGAGTTCCTGCTCGAACTGGTCCGCAGCGGTGACACGGCCTTGTCGGAATCCCGCAGGAAGCACCTGCACCTGCTGGCCGTGGCGGCCCTTGAGTACGCCACCGAGCTGGATCCGAGCGTGCGAGCGGAGGTCAAGCGATGTGTCAGGGCCTTGATTCCGCCCCAGACATCGGCCGAGGTCTCGGAGCTGGTGGCCTTCGGGGCCATGGTGCTCGAACAGCTGCCCGGCCCAGATTTTCTGTCGGACAGTGAAGCCCGCCGCACCGTGGAGACGGCCGTGCTGATCGGCGGCGACGCCGCGATTCCGCTCCTGGCCCGCTATCAGCGCCTTCCCGAGCGCCGCGTCAGGCAGTTCCTGGCGTCCTCATGGCACCGCTTCGCCACACGCGCCTACGCTGAAGGTGTGCTGGCAGGTCTCGACGATGACGGGGTCTACTTCAGAGTGACGACCCAGGACCAGTTGGCGGCGCTGCGCGATCTCGGCGAACGCGCGCGGGTGCGCGTCGGCGACGGTCTGCCCACCGTCGCGCTCATCCAGGCACTCTGCGGGGACGTACTCACCGAACTGAGCGTGCCCGCAGACCAGTCCGCAACCTGGGAGTGGCTCAGGCACGCCAGCCGACTACACACCCTGACGCTGGAGCGCGCCGATGCCCCTCTCGACGTCTCCACGCTGGCTGGCCATGCCGCCCTGCGCCTCCTACGCCTCCATCCCCGACAGACCGTAACCGGCCTGGAGGCCCTGAGCTCCCGCAGGGATCTTGAGGTGGTGTACGACGCGCGCCCCGAGCGCTGGCAGGCTTAGCTAAGAAGCCGTTGTCTTTCCGGGAGTGGCCGCTGCGTTTCTGCTGGTCAGGCATAGTTCTGCTGTCGTGCGGCAGTGATGGCGTGTTCTGTTGTCTCCTCGGTGGAGGTGCCGTGTGCCGTCGGTGATGGGGATGCTGGAGGAGCGGGAGCGTGCCGCCCGGCAGCGGGTGGAGGTTCTGCGGACGGAGCTTCGGGAGGCGGAGGCTGCGTGGGAGCGGTTCGTGATTGCCCGTGAGACGGTCGGGCAGGTCCTCGCGGAGCCGCGTCGCAGCGAGCAGGCGCCGGTGGCCGCACCCGGTCAGCGGCCGCGACCGGGCGCTGGGGCGGTGCC
>NZ_LAVK01000164.1 GCF_001083795.1 Streptomyces sp. SBT349 | reverse complement strand
CCCGACGACGCGCCAACGGACGACGCCGGGTACGGCGTCTCGCCCCTCACCCCCACCCTGGTGACCGCCGCCTGCTGCGGCGCCCTGGCCGCCGCCGTCGGCGCCCACCCCGAACTGGTCGTGTGGCTGCTCGCCGTCCCGGTCGTGGTGCTCCTCGCCATCGTCGACCTCGCCGTCCAGCGGCTGCCCGACGTGCTGACCCTCCCGCTGGCCGCCGGCGTCGCCGCCGGGCTCGGCCTCGCCTCGCTCTTCCCCGGCGCCGCGGGCAGCTGGGGCCGGGCGCTGCTGGCCGGGGCGGCGCTCGGCGGCGTCTACTTCGCGCTCTTCCTCGTCAACCCGCTCGGCATGGGCTTCGGCGACGTCAAGCTGGCGATCACCGTCGGGGTCGCTCTTGGGTGGTACGGCTGGGACGCCGTGCTCTTCGGCACCTTCGCCGGCTTCCTGCTGGCCGCGGGATACGGAATCTCCCTGGTCATCGCCAGGAAGGCGGGGCGCGGCTCGACCGTCGCGTTCGGCCCGTTCATGGCCGGTGGCGCGCTGGTCGCGCTGCTTCTGGCGGGACTCACCGCCTAAATCTCTCCGAGGTTGCGCCCACGAAGGCCACAGATGCGTTACGGTGGAATCCCCCCCTCGGGCCGGTCCGTATCCCCCCCACGGACCGGCCCGCTTTCGTGTGCGGAGCCTCCCCGGGCGGCAGTAGAGTTCGGGGCCACGGGGCGAGGGCACGGGAGGGCCATGCAGGCGCTGACACACACCATGAGGAACCTGCTGCGGCGGCTGGCCGTTCGGGTCTACGCCCGGCGTGTCGAGGGCCGGCTCGACACCGAGCAGGGCCCCAAGCACATCGGGGTCATCCTCGACGGGAACCGTCGCTGGGCCAAGGCCGCGGGGAGCACGACGGCCGAGGGGCACGAGGCCGGGGCGGCGAAGATCCAGGAGCTGCTGGGGTGGTGCGCCGAGACGGAGGTCGAGGTCGTCACCCTCTGGATGCTCTCCACGGACAACCTCAGCCGCGCCCCGAGGGAGCTGACGCCGCTCCTGGCCATCGTCGAGAGCGCGGTGCGCGACCTGGCCGGGGACGGCCGCTGGCGGGTGAACCACGTGGGCGCCCTGGACGGGCTGCCGGAGCGCACCCGCACGGTGCTGCGCGACGCCGAGGAACTGACCAGGAGCCACACCGGGATACTGGTCAACGTCGCCATCGGCTACGGGGGCCGCCAGGAGATCACCGACGCCGTCCGCTCGCTGCTCGCCAAGTGCGCCGCGGAGGGGCAGACCCTGGAGCAGGTGGCCGAATCGCTCGGGGTCGAGGACATCTCCGAACACCTGTACACCCGCGGGCAGCCCGATCCCGACCTGGTGATCCGCACCAGTGGCGAACAGCGACTGTCCGGTTTCATGCTGTGGCAGAGCGCCCATTCGGAGTACTACTTCTGCGAGGTCTTCTGGCCCGCGTTCCGCAAGGTCGACTTCCTGCGGGCGCTGCGCGACTACGCGGTCAGGCACCGGCGTTACGGGATCTGAGGGCCTCGGCGGGAGAGGTCCCCGCCGCCGCGGGGCGGCGCCACCCCGGAGCGTTCTTCGCATGAGATGCGCAGGGAGCGGGCATATTCCACGCGGACCGCGCGTCGGTGCGGTCCGCCGGGAGGCCCGTTTGCGCACCACGACACCCCTCACTCAGCTGGGGAGCAGGGCCGGTACCGAGCCCGTGCGCGTCGGGCCGGGGCCGGCCGTCTTGACCCCCGGCGCCCTGGGCGCCATGTTCCCCGCACCTCATCCGAGGGGGTTCATCCACTCGTGGCCACCAGCAAGAAGCGTTCGAACGACCGGCGCATGTACGTTCTGGACACCAGTGTTCTGCTCGCCGACCCTGCGGCCATCACCCGCTTCGACGAGCACGAGGTTGTCCTTCCGGTCGTCGTCATCTCCGAGCTAGAGGCGAAGCGGCACCATCCTGAGCTGGGCTACTTCGCCCGCCAGGTCCTCCGCAGGCTCGACGAATACCGCGTACGGTTCGGGCGGCTCGACACGCCGCTCCCGATCGGTGACCTCGGCGGCACGTTGCGTGTCGAGCTGAACCACTCGGATCCGGCCGTCCTGCCGCCCGCCATGCTCAACGAGCGGGGCCGCCTCGCGGACAACGACTCGCGCATCCTCGCCGTCGCCCGCAACCTCCAGGCCGAGGGCCAGGACGTCACCGTCGTCTCCAAGGACCTGCCGCTGCGGATCAAGGCGTCCTCGGTGGGACTCGCCGCCGAGGAGTACCGCGCGGAGCTGGCCATCACCGACTCGGACGGCTGGACGGGCCTGGTCGAGGTGACGATGGGCGCCGAGACGGTCGACGAGCTGTTCGCCGCGGAGAGTGTCGACGACGCGGAGGCCGCGGCGCTGCCCGTCCACACGGGCCTGGTGATCTCCTCGGAACGGGGCAAGGCGCTCGGGCGGGTCACGCCGGACGGCCGCGTGAAGCTGGTGCGCGGGGACCGCGAGGCGTTCGGCATCCACGGCCGCAGCGCCGAACAGCGGATCGCGCTCGACCTGCTGCTCGACCCGGACGTCGGCATCGTGTCGATGGGCGGCCGGGCCGGCACCGGCAAGTCGGCGCTGGCGCTGTGCGCAGGGCTCGAAGCGGTGCTGGAACGGCGGCAGCACAGCAAGGTGATGGTCTTCCGGCCGCTGTACGCGGTCGGCGGCCAGGACCTGGGCTACCTGCCGGGCACCGAGGCCGAGAAGATGAACCCGTGGGCCCAGGCCGTCTTCGACACCCTCTCGGCGGTCACCACCCGCGAGGTCATCGAGGAGGTCGTGGCGCGCGGCATGCTGGAGGTGCTGCCGCTGACCCACATCCGCGGGCGGTCGCTGCACGACGCGTTCGTCATCGTGGACGAGGCCCAGTCCCTCGAACGGAATGTGCTGCTGACCGTGCTCTCCCGGATCGGCCAGGACTCCCGCGTGGTGCTGACGCACGACGTGGCGCAGCGGGACAACCTGCGGGTCGGCCGGTACGACGGCGTGGCGGCCGTGGTGGAGAAGCTGAAGGGACACCCGCTGTTCGCCCATGTGACGCTGACGCGCTCGGAGCGGTCGCCGATTGCCGCCCTGGTGACGGAAATGCTCGAAGACGGGCGCATTTAACGGCCTTTCAGCAATTCCGCTCCCGCACTGTCCGCGAAACCCCCTCTGTTTGACCTCGGTTTGGTCTCCGCTCGTCCGTTCCGAAAGGGACGGGCGAGCGGAAGTACGTCGGAATGGGGCGTGAATCGACCGAAACGGACGATGCGGTGGCAATCGCCAAGTGCCGTGCCCGCCACGGGCGGTGAATGCCCTGGCAGGCGGCCCGCGGGCCGGTTCCGCGTTTTGGCAAGGGTGTCTTCCCGTGACCTTTCCCACAGAGGACTGAATTGCCTCGCGGTATCCGCGTCCGGCAGTGTGTGCGTCTGTCAGGCCCCGCATACGGCATCGATGTCTCCAAGGACACCGCAAGGACTGCGTTCCACAACTGAACAGCCGCTCGCCGTATGCCGCCCGAAGTACCTCGCGGGTTCCGTGCCTTGCCGCACGGGACCCCGACCGGGTCAGCGCCTCCTGTGCACGCACCAAGGGGAGGCCCGAGTCAGGGGCACGATTGCGCCCGCAGGGTCTTCCGAGCGGGCGATGTCGGAAGGAAACCGTGTGACCGGGATGTCGGTCCGGGGATTCGCAGTGGCGTCCGCTACGGCGGTGACCACCGTCGGCGCCGCTGTCGGTGTCGCCTCCGGTGAGGACCAGGGCAGCGCCACCGGCGATGTCGAGGTTGTCGCGGCCGACGCGACACTGCTCGCCGAGATACCCGCTGGCACCAACGTGCAGGCGCACACCGCCGCGTTGACGCAGCAGGCGGAGTCGCAGGCCAATGCCGCGGACACCGATGCCCGCCGGGCGGCCCAGGAGGCCGCGCGCGTCCAGGCGGCGGAGACCGCCTCGGAGCGCAGGGCGGAGGCGGAGCGCGAGGCACAGGAGCAGGCCGAACGTGAGGCGGCCGAGGAGGCCGCCGAGGAGGCGCAGTCCGCTTCGGCGGGAGGGTCGGGCGACTTCCCGATCCAGTCCTCCTACACCAAGGCCGAGATCCAGGCCATGGCGCAGTCGATCGTCGCCGGCGACCAGTACACGTGCTTCTCGGCGATCGTGGACCACGAGAGCGGCTGGGACTACACCGCCACCAACCCGAGCTCGGGCGCCTACGGCCTGATGCAGGCGCTGCCCGGCTCGAAGATGGCCTCCGCCGGCGCCGACTGGCAGACCAACCCGGCCACGCAGATCCGCTGGGGCGTGATGTACATGGAGGACCGCTACGGCAGTCCGTGCGGGGCCTGGGAGTTCTGGCAGGCCAACAACTGGTACTGAGCCTCGGGCCGCCTTCGCCCGCCGTTCACTTCGACGTCCCCGTACCGCCTCGGTACGGGGACGTTGCCGTTACCCGGGGGAGACCACGGCGAGGCATGCCGCACGGTAACGTCGTCCCGCATCGCGGTGGAGATTCATGGGGGCGGAGGGACTACGGATGTCACGACTTGGCCGGGTGAAGACCGGCATGACGCGCGCCGTTTCGCGGGTATCGGGCTTCCGGGCCGCGGCACAGCGCGAGCAGGAGCGGCGCGAGGACGAGGCGGGGGAGCGCGGCGAGGCCGAGGCCGAGGCGGCGGGTGTGGTCCGCGCCACCGGAGGGGGCCCGCTCCGCACGGCGCGGGGCGCGGACGCGGCCGGGGAGGGCCCGGCGCCCGAGACGGCGGAGGCCGGCGGCGGGGAGCGCCCGCCGGCCGGGCCGCCGCCCGCGCCCAAGCCGCCGTCCCGTCCGCAGCCGGCCGAGGCCATCCCGTGGGGCGTGCGCGTCGCCTCCGAGGCCGGGTGGCGGATGCTCGTGCTGGCCGCGGTGATCTGGGTGCTGATGCAGGTGGTCGGCGCCGTCAGCCTGCTGGTCATCTCCTTCGCCGCGGGCCTGCTGATCACCGCGCTGCTCCAGCCGTTCGCGGGCTGGCTCAAGCGCGTGGGCTTCGGCCGCGGCGCGTCCACCGCGGTGACCGCGTTCGGCGGCTTCGCGGTGATCGGCCTGATGGGCTGGTTCGTGGTGTGGCAGGTGATAGAGAACTCCGAGGACCTCTCCACGCAGATCCAGCAGGGCGTCGAGCGCCTGCGGAACTGGCTGCTCGAACTGCCGTTCGACATCACCGAGGAGAACCTCGACGAGTGGGTCGAGAACATCAACGGGTGGATCGCCGACAACAGCGACACCCTCACCTCGGCCGGGCTCGAAGGCGTCAACTACGTGGTCGAGTTCGTCACCGGCGCCGGTCTGACGCTGTTCGTGGTCCTCTTCCTGCTCTACGACGGGCGGGGCGTGTGGCACTGGTTCCTGAAGCTGGTGCCGCGGGGGGCGCGTGAGGGGGTCGCGGGTGCGGGGCCGCGCGCCTGGATCACCCTCACGGGGTATGTGCGCGGGACGGTGATAGTGGCGCTGATCGACGCGGTCGGCATCGGGGTCGGCCTGTTCGTCATCGATGTGCCCATGGCGGTGCCCTTGGCCGTGATCGTCTTCGTGGCCTCGTTCGTGCCGCTGGTCGGCGCCATCGCCTCCGGCGCGCTGGCCGTCATGGTCGCGGTGGTGACCAACGGCGTGGTGGACGCGGCGCTGGTGCTGGGCGTGGTGCTGCTGGTGCAGCAGATCGAGGGGCACATCCTCCAGCCGTTCATCCTGGGCCGCATGGTCCGGGTGCACCCGCTGGCCGTGGTGCTCGGCGTGGCCGCGGGCTCGATGCTGGCCGGGATCCCGGGCGCCATCGTCGCGGTGCCGCTGATCGCGGTGACGAGCACGGTGGTCAGTTATCTGAAGGCGTACCAGGACGAGGTCGACCGGCGGGCCGGGGCCGCGGTGGAGGGCGGCGGGGCCACGATCGCCGAGCTGTCGCCCGCCGTCACGCCCCCCACCGGCCCCGGCGGCGCCCCGAGCACCTGAGCCTCGGGCCCGTCCACAACCTCCCAGGACAGAGCAGCTACCCCGCCCAGCCGTGCCGGGGCGGGTGGCGGACCTCCAGCAGGAAGCCGAGCCGTTCCGTGTCGGTCGCCGTCCACCCCTCGGGGGGCGCGATGGCGGCCCACGCGTTCACGGGCGCCGAGCCGTAGCGGTGGCCGTGCTGGGCGGGCGCGCCATAGGAGACCGCCATGTCCACGGTCGTCTGCCAGAAGGTGACGAACGGGAACCAGTCGATGGACGAGGTGACATCGGGCCCCAGCGGCTCGTGCATCCACTCCGGCCGCTGGAACAGCAGGTCGGGCGACCACCACACCACCGGGTCCGAGGCGTTCTGGAGGTAGATGACCCGCGGGGTGTCCCAGGGCGCCCCGTCGGGACGCCGCAGATCGCGGTCGGGGAACTGGGCGAACCTGACCTGCCTGCCCTCCTGGTACTCGGGCCGCCACACCGGGCTGCCGGGGTCGCGGTCGCGGGTCAGCTCGCTGTGGATCGGGCTGAAGTGCGGCGGCCCGATGAACAGCGCGCCGTCCGTCCTGGCGACCAGGTCGTCCAGGCCGTCGAACGCCGCCTCGGTCGCCGAGACCGCGAGGCTCTCGCCGAAGACCAGCAGCTTCGGCCGGTCGCTCGCCGGCTCCTGCTCCCAGCGCGCGTGCACGGCGTCGAACAGGGCCTCGGTCGCGAGCCCGGCCTCGTTCCTGTCCACCATGAACGAGGCCCAGCTCGGCAGGTACGAGTACTGCATCGTGACCACGGCGGTGTCGCCGCCGTTCATGTACTCCAGCGCCTCGACCGTCGTCGGGTTGATCCAGCCGGTGCCCGTCGTGCCGGCGATGGCCAGCACCGCCCGGTCGAACGCGCCGGTGCGCTCCAGCTCGCGGACCGCGAGCTCCGCGCCGTCCGCGTACTCGTCGTAGGCCGCCCGGCCCACATAGGCGCGGATCGGGTCGAGCGCCTCCTCGCCCATGAAGTCGGAGATCTCCTCGCCCGAGATCGCGGTGCCGGAGAAGGTGCGCCCCTTGTTGCCCAGGTCGTCCCAGTCGATGAGCGAGTCCGGGCTGCCCGACAGGAGCGGCGAGAACGGCCGCAGCACCCCCGGGTCGGTGCTCCGGTCCTTGGCCGCGGCGATCCGGTCGGCCACCTCCAGGATCCCGCGGTCCCACACCACGTCCCTGGTGCCGATGACCACGATGGTGGTCGAGAGCACCAGCCCGAGGGCGACGGCGACCGGCCAGGGCACGAAACGATTCAGCAGCTGGGTCAGCAGGCGGGTGCCGAGCCGCACGGAGCGCGCGACCACCAGCAGCAGCGTCAGGACCAGGAGCGAGATCAGCGCGATCATCAGCGAGTGCCAGGTCAGGGTCGGCCCGAGCGCCTGGAGCTGGCGCAGCTCCCGCTGCATGTCGGCGCTCTGACCGAGCATGATCGCCACGGCGAACGGGAGGAGCAGCAGGTAGGCCAGCCAGGCGCGCGCCCGGACGCGCTGGCTCGGCCGCCACGGCACCAGCAGCCGGAGAAGCCAGCTCAGCAACGCGCCGAGGCCGTAGCCGATCGCGGCCGTGATGCCGCCGATGCCGCCCTGGTAGTACCAGGGGCGCGGGACCAGCGAGGGGGTGAGGGAGAGCCAGAAGAAGAACGTGGCGGCCAGGCACGCGGTCAGGTCGGGCCAGCGCCGCACCACCCAGGAGGAGCCCGGCCGTTCCCAGTAGGGCTTGTGCGCCACCCTGATCGCCACCGCGAGCGTCGCGAGCGCCACCCCTCGCACGCCCCCGGCGCCCCGAGCCTCGCCCGAGTCGGTCCCCTCCCCGGGACCCGCGCCGTCGTCCGCGCCGGGGCTCACGCCGTCGTCCGTGTCAGGGCCCGCGCCGGAGTCGGCGCCGGAGTCCGCGGCCTGGCCCGTGTCGGCGCGCGCACCGGCGCGCGAGCGCGAACGGGCTCCGGAGCCCACGCCCGCGCCCGCCCCGTCCCCCGCGCCGGAGCGTGACTCGGAGCCCGAACCCACGCCGGAGGCGTCCGGGCCGGACGCGCTCCCCGGCTCCGCATCGGGCGCCGTCTGGTCTGCCACGTCGTCTCCGCCCCATCCGCCCTCGTCCTGCGTCATCACGCTAGGGGATCAGACGCGGGCGCGATACGCGGCGTTGCGACCTTGGGTCCTTTCCGTGCTGCTCGGGTGACGAGCCGGGGCGAGAGCTCCGCACACCCCGTCTATACGCCCGTCTATACGCCCCGTCTATACATGGTGTGTATAGTGCCGGGCATGTCCATCAGCCACACGCTTCTCGGCCTGCTGGAGGCGGGACCCCGGCACGGGTACGACCTCAAGAGAGCCTTCGACAACCACTTCGGCCAGGACCGGCCACTGCACTACGGCCAGGTCTACTCGACGATGTCCCGGCTGCTGAAGAACGGCCTGGTCGAGGTCGACGGGATAGAGGCGGGGGGCGGACCCGAGCGCAAGCGGTACGCCATCACCGACGCCGGCGTCACCGACGTCGGCGGCTGGCTCGCCCGCGCGGAAAAGCCCGAGCCCTACCTCCAGAGCGTCCTGTACACCAAGGTCGTCCTCGCCCTGCTCACCGGCCGCGACGCGAACGCGCTGCTGGACACCCAACGCGCCGAGCACCTGCGCCTGATGCGCGAGCTGACGCGCCGCAAGCTCGGCGGCGACCTCGCGGACCAGCTGATCTGCGACCACGCCCTGTTCCACCTCGAAGCCGACCTGCGCTGGCTTGAGCTCACCGCCGCGCGACTGGACCGGCTCGCAACGGAGATCCGCTCATGACCGCGAACACCACCGAGAACACCACGGCGAACACGGCACCGCGCGCCGCCGACACCGCCCTGCTCGCCGCCACCGGTCTGCACAAGACCTACGGCGCCACCCCGGCGCTCGACGGCGCCGACTTCTCCATCCGCGCCGGGGAGATCGTCGCCGTCATGGGCCCCTCGGGCTCGGGCAAGTCCACGCTGCTGCACTGCCTGGCCGGCATCGTGCCGCCCGACCGGGGCGCCGTCCGCTACGCGGGCCGGGACCTGTCCGGGCTCTCCGACGCCGAGCGCAGCGCCCTGCGCCGCAGGGACTTCGGGTTCGTCTTCCAGTTCGGGCAGCTGGTGCCCGAGCTGACCTGCGAGGAGAACGTCGCCCTGCCGCTGCGCCTGACCGGCACCGGTCGCAAGGAGGCCGGGGCGCGTGCCGCCGAATGGCTGGCGCGGCTCGAGGTGGACGACGTCCGCCACCACCGCCCCGGGCAGATCTCCGGCGGTCAGGGCCAGCGCGTCGCCGTGGCGCGCGCCCTGGTGAACAACCCGCGCGTCCTCTTCGCCGACGAACCCACCGGCGCGCTCGACTCGCTCAACGGCGAGCGCGTGATGGAGCTGCTCGTCCTCGCCGCCCAGGAGAGCAAGGCCGCCGTGGTGCTCGTCACCCACGAGTCGCGCGTCGCCGCCTACTCCGACCGCGAGGTCGTCGTCCGCGACGGGCGCGCCCGGGACATGGCGGGGGCGCTGTGAGCGAGCGACGGGGAGCCTCCCCGGTCACGTGGGCGCGGGAGCTGGCTCTGGGCGCGCGGTTCGCCGTCACCGGCGGCCCCGGCTGGACCCGCACCGCCCTCACCGCCGTGGGCGTCGGCCTCGGCGCGGCGGTGCTGCTGCTGGCCGCCTCCGTGCCCAACGCCCTTGAGGCGCGCGAGGAGCGCGGCGACGCCCGTTCCCCCGGCTGGAACCAGATGGACCCGGAGTCCACCCAGGACGCCGTGCGCTTCGCCTCGGCCGGAACCGAGTTCCGGGACGAGGACATCGGCGGCCTCGAACTCCAGCCCGACGCGGGCGCCGCCACCACGGTGGAACCGCCGCCCGGCCTGGGGGAGTTCCCCGGCCCCGGCGAGATGGTCGTCTCCCCGGCCCTCGGCCGCCTGCTGGAGTCGGACCGGGGCGCGCTCCTGGCCGAACGGTTCGACCACGAGGTCGTCGGCACCATCGGCGCCGAGGGGCTGAACGGCCCCGGCGAGCTCTTCTACTACCTGGGCACCGACGCGCTGCCCGACGACACCGGCCGCACCACCGCGTTCGGCGCCACGCCCGACTCGGCCGGCAGCGGCGAGCCGATGCCCCCGGCGCTCGTGCTGCTCATCGTGGTGATCTGCGTCGTGCTGCTGATGCCCGTCGCCGTCTTCATCGCGACCGCGGTCCGGTTCGGCGGCGAGCGCCGCGACCAGCGGCTCGCCGCGCTGCGCCTGGTCGGCGCCGACACCGACATGACCCGCAGGGTCGCCGCGGGGGAGGCCCTGGTCGGCGCGGTGTTCGGACTGCTGCTCGGCGCGGGCGGGTTCCTCGCGCTGCGCCAGTACCTCGGAACGGTCACCGCCTGGGGGTTCAGCGCCTACCCCGCCGACATGGTGCCCACCCCGATGCTCGCCGCGTTGACGCTGATCGGGGTGCCGGTGTCGGCCCTGGCCGTCTCGCTCTTCGCGCTGCGCGGCATAGCGATCGAACCCCTCGGCGTGGTGCGCCAGTCCGGGGTCCGGCGCCGCCGCCTGCTCTGGCGGCTGATCCCCGGCATGCTCGGGCTCGCGCTGCTGCTGCCCATGGCGGGCGGCTCGTTCGACGGCGGCAGCACGATGACCCAGGCCCAGGCCGCCGTCGGCGTGGTCCTGCTGCTGGCGGGGGCCACGATGCTGCTGCCCTGGCTGGTCGAACGCGTCGTCGCGCGCCTCGGCGGCGGCCCGGTCTCCTGGCAGCTCGCCACCCGGCGCCTCCAGCTCAGCAGCGGCACCGCCGCCCGCACGGTCAGCGGCATCACGGTCTCCGTCGCCGGGGCCACCGCCCTCTACATGCTGTTCGCCGGGGCGAGCGGCGAGGCGACCGTGGCCACCGGGGAGGACACCGAACGCGCCCAGATCGAGGTCAGTGCGTGGAGCGAGAGCGGCGCCTCCGCGACCGAGCTGGCCGGGACGCTGGAGAGCCTGCCCGGCGTCACAGCCGCCCTGAGCTCCGTCTCCGGCTGGGCCGCGGACCCGGAGCAGCCGGCCGAGGAGGAGTACCGGCCGACCACCTCGGTCGTCGTGGCCGACTGCGCCACGCTCCGGGAGATGGCCCACCTCGACGCGTGCGCCGACGGCGACGTCTTCCTGGCCTCCAGCCCCGACATGACCGACCCGGTCGGCGTTGTCCCCGGGCAGCGGCTGGAGGTGGGGCTCGACGGCTCGGGCTTCCCGGTCGACGGCGGGGCGCGGCCCGTGTCGTGGACGGTGCCCGACGGCGCGGCCGAGGTGCGGGCCAGGACCGACCCGACCGGCATGGAGACCGTGGGCGTCCTGGCCACCCCCGCGGCGCTCGACCCCGAGACGGTCGCCGACGCCACGACCCGCGTGATGCTGCGCACCGACCCGGGCGACGAGGAGGTCCTGGAGCGGGTCCGCAACGTCGCCTGGACCTACGAGACGCGGCCCTCCGTCTGGGAGCTTCAGTCCGAGCGGACCGCCGACGAACTCCTGGACATCCAGCGGGCCCTGCTCATCGGCGCCACCGGGGTGATGACCGTGATCACCGCCAGCATGGTCGTCTCCATGCTCGAACAGCTGCGGGAACGCAAGAGGCTGCTCTCCGCGCTGGTCGCGTTCGGCACGCGGCGCACCACCCTGGGCGCCTCCGTGCTGTGGCAGACGGCCGTCCCCGTCCTCCTCGGCCTGATCCTCGCCGCGGTGGTCGGCACGGGCCTCGGGGCGCTGCTGATGTCCATGGTGGACCTGCCGATCAGGGGCTGGCTGGCGTTCCTCCCGATGGCCGGGGTCGGCGCGGGCATGATCGCCGTGGTCACCCTGGTCAGCCTCCCCTTCCTCTGGCACCTGATGCGTCCGGACGGCCTGCGCACCGAGTGACGCCCGCGCGCCCGCGCCCGCCGCCGCCCCCCGCCCCCGCGGGCGGGCGCGGGCGGCGCGAGGCTCACCGGGCGGCGCGCGCCGGGCCCCGCGCGCCCGGCGCATCGTGTCCGGCCGCCCCGGCGGCCCGGTAGATTCGTCCTTATGAGTGGTACCAACGAATTCCGCGTCGAGCACGACTCGATGGGCGAGGTGCGGGTCCCCGCGGACGCCAGGTGGCGGGCGCAGACGCAGCGCGCCGTGGAGAACTTCCCGATCTCCGGCCAGCGCCTGGAGCGCGCCCACATCGCCGCCCTGGCCCGGATCAAGGCGGCGGCGGCCACGGTCAACGCCGAACTCGGCGTCATCGAGAAGGACATGGCCGAGGCCATCGTCCAGGCCGCGGAGGAGGTGGCCGAGGGGCGCTGGGACGAGCACTTCCCGGTCGACGTCTTCCAGACCGGCTCCGGCACCTCCTCCAACATGAACACCAACGAGGTGCTGGCCACGCTGGCGACCGAGCGCCTCGGCCGCCCGGTCCACCCGAACGACCATGTCAACGCGAGCCAGTCCTCCAACGACGTCTTCCCCTCCTCCATCCACATCGCGGCCACCGGCGCGGTCACCGGCGAGCTGATCCCGGCCCTCACGCACCTCGCCGCCTCGCTGGAGCGCAAGGGCGCGGAGTTCGCCGACGTGGTGAAGTCGGGGCGCACGCACCTGATGGACGCGACCCCGGTCACCCTCGGCCAGGAGTTCAACGGCTACGCGGCCCAGGTCCGTTTCGGCGTCGAGCGGCTGAACGCGTCGCTGCCCCGCCTCGCCGAGCTGCCCCTCGGCGGCACCGCCGTCGGCACCGGCATCAACACCCCGCCCGGCTTCTCCGCCGCCGTCATCACCGAGGTCGCCCGCGCCACGGGGCTGCCGCTGACCGAGGCGCGCGACCACTTCGAGGCGCAGGGCGCCCGCGACGGCCTCGTGGAGACCTCCGGCCAGCTCCGCACCATCGCCGTCTCGCTCACCAAGATCTGCAACGACCTGCGCTGGATGTCCTCCGGCCCCCGCACCGGCCTGGCCGAGATCGCGCTGCCCGACCTCCAGCCCGGCTCCTCGATCATGCCGGGCAAGGTCAACCCCGTGATCCCCGAGGCCGTCCTCATGGTCGCCGCCCAGGTCATCGGGAACGACGCGACCGTCGCCACCGCGGGCGCCTCGGGGAACTTCGAACTCAACGTCATGCTGCCGGTGATGGCCAAGAACCTGCTGGAGTCCGTCCGGCTGCTGGCCAACGCCGCCCGCCTGCTCGCCGACCGCACCGTGGACGGCGTCACCGCCGACGTGGAGCGCGCCCGCGAGTACGCCGAGTCCTCGCCCTCGGTGGTGACCCCGCTCAACCGCTACCTCGGCTACGAGGAGGCCGCCAAGATCGCCAAGCGGGCTCTCGCCGAGCGCAAGACCATCCGCGAGACGGTGCTGGACGGCGGCTATGTGGACCGCGGCGACCTCACCCTGGAGCAGCTCGACCAGGCCTTGGACGTGCTGCGCATGACCCGCCCCTGACCGACCGGCCCTCGCCCCGGCCGCGCACGCCCTCCGCGTCGACCCGAATACCATGTGTAGATGACAACGGGAAAAGATGCGACCGGCGCCGCGCGTCCGTGGCGGCCCGGCGACCAGATCCTGTGGCGTTACCGGGCCAATGGATCGAAGGAGTTCCATATCTGCCGGCCCGTCACCGTTGTCCAGGACACACCCGAGCTGCTGGCCGTCTGGATGGCGCCGGGCACCGAGTGCATCAAGCCCGAGCTGGCGGACGGCACGGACGTCCACGACGAGCCGCTGGCCACCCGCTACACCAAACCGCGCACGACCGTTCACTCCCGGTGGCTCGGCACGGGGGTGCTGAAGCTCGCGCGGCCCGGCGATCCGTGGTCCGTGTGGCTTTTCTGGGATCGGGGCTGGCGCTTCAAGAACTGGTACGTCAATCTTGAAGAGCCCCGGAGCCGGTGGCTGGGCGGGGTCGATTCGGAGGATCACTTTCTCGATATCGCGGTCTACCCGGACCGCAGCTGGGAGTGGCGGGACGAGGACGAATTCGCCCAGGCGCAGCGAGCTGGACTGCTGGACGCCGGGCAGGTGGAGCGCGTTCGCGCGGCCGGCAGCGCGGCGACCCGGCTCATCCGCGCGTGGGGTCGGCCGTTCTCCGAGGACTGGGCCGCGTGGCGGCCCGATCCCCGCTGGCGCACGCCGCGGCTGCCCGGTGACTGGGACCGGCCCGCGACCGGCCTGGCGCCCGTGCCCTGAGGGCCGCGACCCGGACGCCGCCCGAGAGCCTCTTGATACGGCCCGGGCCGACAAACGTAGGATCGACCCCCACAACCTCACAACGACCCCACTCCGCACGCTAGTTCCCGCCTGGATGGATCTCCCCTTGTGACGGACCCGACCCCCCCGCAGCATGTGGCTCGCACGGCGGACGTACCCTCGTTCGCCGAGAGCCCGGCGCTGCCGCACGCCCGCTCCCAGCCCGAGTCAACGGAGCAGCCGCCAGCTCGCCCGGCCACGGGCGAGGGACTGAACGGCGGGACGGGCGACACGGACCGGCTGCGGTTCGTGGGGGCGGCCACCCGTCGCATCGCCCGGGGCATCGACCTGGACGAGATCGTCCTCGGCCTGTGCCGCGCCACCGTGCCGACGTTCTCCGACGCCATCCTCGTCTACCTGCGGCACCCGCTGCCGGTCGGCGACGAGCAGCCCGTCACGCCCCTGGTGCTGCGGCTGCGCCGCACCGACCGCATCCCCGAGGCGCTGTCGCTCGGCACCACCTCGCTCGACGACATCAACGGCGACGGCTCGGGCCCGGTGCTGCCGATACTCGCCAGCGCGACGCCGCTCGTCGAGGTCCGGGGGAACGGGCCGCTCGCCGAGGTGATCCGCGGGGTGCGCCCGGTCTTCGTCGAGTCGCAGGTGCCGAGGGCCGCGCTGCGCGAGCTCACCGGGGCCGTCGCCCTGCCCGAGGGCCACCGCGCGATCCTGGCCCCGCTGCGCGGCCGGCGGCGGGTCATCGGCGCCGCGGTGTTCCTGCGCCGGCCCGATCGTGAATCGTTCGAGCAGGAGGACCTCCAGGTCGCCCAGCAGCTCGCCACCCACTCCGCGCTCGGCGTGGACAAGGCGGTGCTCTACGGCCGCGAGGCGTCCATCGCGGACGAACTCCAGCGCACCATGCTCCCCGACGACCTGCCGCAGCCCACCGGCGTGCGCCTGGCCAGCCGTTACCTCCCGGCCGCGCAGTCGGCGCGGGTGGGCGGCGACTGGTACGACGCGATCCCGCTGCCCGGCAGCCGCATCGCGCTGGTCGTCGGCGACGTGATGGGCCACTCGACCACCTCGGCCGCGATCATGGGCCAGCTGCGGACGACGGTGCAGACCCTCGCCGGGCTCGACCTGCCGCCGCAGGAGGTGCTGCACCACCTGGACGAGCAGGCCCAGCGCCTCGGCACCGACCGGATGGCGACCTGCCTCTACGCGGTCTACGACCCGGTCGAGCACCGCATCACGGCGGCCAACGCGGGCCACCCGCCGCCCGTTCTGCTGCACGTGGACGGGTCGACCGAGCTGGTCGACCTCCCGCCGAACGCGCCCATCGGCGTGGGCGGCGTCGACTTCGAGACGGTCGAGCTGCCCGCGCCCGCCGGCGCCACACTCGTCCTCTACACGGACGGCCTGGTCGAGTCGCGCACCCGCGACGTGTGGACGGGCGTCGAGCACCTGCGGGAGAAGCTGACGGAGATCTCCCGGCTGACCCGCCCGGACGCCGCGGCCCCGCTGGAGCCGCTGTGCGACGAGATCCTGGACATCGTCGGCCCGGGGGACCGGGACGACGACATCGCGCTGCTGGCCGCCAGGTTCGAGGGCATCGCCCCGGGGAACGTGGCGTACTGCCGCCTCGACCCGCGCGCCGAGTCGGTGCGCGAGGCGCGGCGGATGGTGCGCGAGAGCCTGGCGCGCTGGGACCTGGAGGAGCTGGAGGACTCGGTCGAGCTCCTGGTCAGCGAGGTCGTGACCAACGCGGTCAGGTACGCGGAACGGCCCGTGTCCGTCCGCCTGCTCCGCACCGACGTGCTGCGCTGCGAGGTCGGCGACGACGTGCCGCAGCTGCCGAGGCTGCGCCAGGCCGGTCCCGCGGACGAGGGCGGCCGGGGCCTGTACCTCGTGCAGCGGCTGGCCCGGCAGTGGGGCGCGACGCGGCTGAGCACGGGCAAGCTCGTCTGGTTCGAGATGGCCCCGACCCCGCCCCACCCCTGACCGGTCCCCTCGCCGG
>NZ_LAVK01000163.1 GCF_001083795.1 Streptomyces sp. SBT349 | reverse complement strand
CGGGGTGTCAGCCGGTTGCCTCCGCCGACCAGGCGGTGGCGTCCGCGAGGCGGGGCGGGGAGACCGATGCCGCTCCGGACAGGTAGGCGGCCCAGAGCAGGTCGAGGTGGGAGAAGGACGCCTCGCCCCAGGTGTCGACCCAGATCCGCAGGTCGTTCGGCCCGGTGACGGTGAGGTCCCACCAGGCCCAGCCGCGCGTCTCCGACTCCGGGTCGAACCGGTAGAGCCAGTCCTGGAGGTCCCACGCGCCGCTCGTTCCCCGGTGGCGCGCGTAGTTCTCCCGGCCGGTCAGCGCGAACGCGGGCGCGTCCGAGGGCCGCCAGGCCGCGGCCCGCACGAACCAGTCGGGGAGCCCCGCCACCGGCAGTTCCTCGCCCGTGAACGGCTGGGTCAGCGCCAGGTCGAGCGCGGCCCGCAGCGGCTCACGAACGCGGCGGGCGTATCCGTCGCGGTCGCCCCCGGGGACGGCCACGTCGAGAAAGGCGAGCACGGGGGTGCCCTCGGGGTCGGCCGCCGGGCGCGCGGAGAGCCGTCCCCTTTCCCGCTCCAGGTCCGCCGTTTCATGCAGCACGTGAACTCTCCTGTGCCCAGGGTGAGATGCCCTAGCCCGCGATGATCCTTCCCGACCCGGGGATGATAGCATTCTGGAATTCATTCAGCATGGAGCCCGGGATTCCATAGAGGTCATCTCCCATGGTCGGGTCGGAGATTTCCGGGGCATGCCTCTTCATCTCCCGCCATTCCGCGGCCGAGAACAGCGTTTCACCGTTCTCCATAACGGGATTCTGCTGGGGAACCGCGGTTCGCCTGACCTGATCGAGGAATGAGTTCTGGACGTCGAAGGCGACGATTTCTCCGACTCCGTCGCGGAAATTCACGGTGTGCGCCATGTCGCCGCTGAGATTCACATACAGCTGTTGCCGCCCGCTGATCGTCACATTGCCGTCCGCGTCCACGTGCATCCGCTGGCTCAGCCGGTGGTCGGTCTGCCGCCGGAAGCCGGGGGTCGAGCCCGGGTGGGCGGCCAGGCCCAGCGGGTCGGACCAGGTGTGCGGATTGTGCGCGTAGCCGTACGAGTTGGGCGACGGGGCCAGGCCCAGCGGGTCGGACGTGGTGTAGCGGCCCGTCGCCGGGTCGTAGTGGCGGTGGTGGTTGTAGTGCCAGCCGGTCTCCTCGTCGGCGTACTGCCCGGGGAACCGCAGCGGTGTTTGGGTGGTGCCGCCCTGTCCCGGGAGCGGAACTCCCCAGAGCGTGGCGTCGGCCCGCCACGCGGTCTGCCCCGCCTCGTCCACCAGGCGCGTCGGTGTTCCCACCAGGTCGGTGACGATGGCGTAGAAGCGGCGGTCGAACTCCGCCTGCGCGTCCCCTCCTCCGCCGCTCTCGATCTGGGTGAGCGGGTGGAGCCCGTTGTAGTCCCAGGTCAGTGTCCCGTCCCGGCCGGACCCGGCGCCCGTGGTGGTCTGCTCGACGAGGGTGGCGTCCTGCCAGGTGAACTCGACGCTCTCCACGACGGTCGTTCCGTCCGCGCCGAGCCGCCGCTTGGCGGAACGGCGGCCGAACGGGTCGTACTCGTACCGCCAGCGGGTGCCGTCCGGGGTGGTGACCGAGGTGAGGCGGTCCTCGGCGTCCCAGGTGTACCGCCAGGTGTCGGGCTTCTTCGACAGGCGCGACTTCTGGCGCAGGACGGTCCGCCCGGCCGCGTCGTACGCGTACCGCAGGCGCCCGGCACCGGTCACGAGCCGGCCCTCGTAGGCGCGTTCGCCGGTCGCGCCGGTCGCGCCGTTGGCCCCCGTGGCGCCGGTCGGTGGCGTGTTGGACCGCGGCCATTCGGCGGTGAGTTGGTCGCCCGAGGAGGCGTAGGCGTAGCTCTCGGACCTGGCGGGGGCGGCGAGTCGCGTCACCCGCCCGCCGGGGTCGACGGTGAACTCGGTGGTCCCGTCCGGCTCGGTGAGCGAGAGCAGGTGGTGGTCGGCGCGGTAGGCGTAGGAGCGCCGGTCGACGGGCGTCGCGTCGGGGGCGGTCAGGGACATCCCGGTGAGACGGCCGGCCGGGTCCCATGTCCTCTCCAGGGCCAGGCCGTTGTCCATGCGGCGGCCCGTCTCCCGCCCGACGGCGTCGTGGTGGAACGCGCTGGCGTACCCGGCGCCGCCCCGGTGCCCCTCGTTGGAGAGGCTGACCGGCCGCCCCGCGGCGTCGTAGGTCCAGGAACTCACCACGCCCGCCGGGGTGGTGCGGCGCAGGANGCCGGCCGTTCGCGTCGTGATCGAGGCTGAGGAGGCGGCCGTTGACGGTCTCGCTCGCCAGGTTCCCCAGGCGGTCGTAGACGCGGTCCAGGACCGTTCCCCCGTCGGCGGCGCGCACGACGCGGCCGAGCGGGTCGCGGGTGAAGGTGACGAGGCCGCCCTCGGAGGTGGTCTTCTCGATGACGCGGCCGAGGTCGTCGTGGCGGTAGGAGACGGTCTGGCCGGCGGCGTTGGTCCGCGTGGTCATCTGGCCGGCGGCGTCGTAGGTGTAGGTGGTGACGCGTCCGTCGAAGTCCTTCTGGGCGACCAGGCGGCCGGCGGGGTCGTAGGTGTAGTCCCAGGTGAGGCCGTCGGGCGCGAGGACCTGGACGAGCCGCAGTTCGGGGTCGCGGACGAAGGCGTGGCGGACCCCGTCGGGGCCGGTGCGGTGGGTGGGCAGGTCGAAGGCGCCGTACTCGTAGGTGGACGTGGCGCCGTTCTCGTCCGTGCTGGTCGCGCAGTTGCCCTCGGGGTCCCAGGTCCAGGTACGCACGCCGCCGAGCGGGTCGGTCTGGCGGGAGGGCTTTCCCTCGACGGTCCACTCCAGGCGGCTGACGGCTCCGAGCGGGTCGGTGACGGCCGTCGCGCGGCCGAACGCGTCGCGCGTGTACCGGGTGGTCTCGCCGTGCGGGTCGCTGATCGCGACGGGGAGCCCGGCGGCGTCGCAGCGGACGCGGGTGGTGGCGCCCCCGGGGTCGGTGATGCCGGTCAGGCCGCCGCGGTCGTCGTAGGTGTAGCGGGTGCGGTTGCCCGCCGGGTCCATGAGCACGGTCCTGTTGCCCGCGGCGTCGTACGCCTGCCGCCAGGCGGCTCCGTCGGGCTGGACGACCTCGGTCATGAGCCCGAGCTCGTTGTACTCCAGCGTCGTGAGGAGGCCGTCCGGGCGGACGACGGCGACGACCGCGCCGCTGTCGTCGTGCTCGTAACGGGTCGTGCGGCCGAGCGGGTCGGTGATGGTCAGGGCGCGGTCGTAGCGGTCGAGCTCGCGGGTGGTGGTGTGGCCGAGGGGGTCCGTCTCGGCGACGAGCTGGAAGCTGTCGTTGAACTGGTAGACCGTCGTGTGGCCGAGCGCGTTGGTCGCGGTGGTGCGGTGGTTGTCCTCGTCGTACGCGTAGCGGTACTCCAGGGCGCGGTCGGTGCCGGTGGAGAACACGCAGCGGCCCTCGGCGTCGTACTCGTACCGGTACCAGGTCCCGTTGCGGTCCTCCCACCGCGCCAGCCGGCACTGGTCGTCATAGGCGAACGTCAGCGGCTGCCCGGAGGAGTTGTGGATCTCGGCCAGCAGGCCCGCGCCGTCGTAGCCGTAGCGCAGGAGGGTGGGCGCCTCCTGGTCGCTCAGCAGCCGCAGCGCGGTGACGCGGCCGGAGTCGGTGGTGACGCCCACGTGGTAGCCGCCGGAGTGGGTGATCGAGGCGGGGGCGCCGTGGTCGTCGTACCGCAGGTCGTAGCGGTTGGTGTTGCGGTCGGTGACGGCGACGAGGGGCAGTTCACCGGCGGCGGCGCCGGGGACCGGGGCGAAGTGCAGGGTGCGGCCGGAGTCGCGCTGGTCGATGGTGATCGCCGAGCCCGGCCGCCCGTCCCAGGCCATCTCCCAGCGGGCGCCCTCCACAGGCAGCACGGTGGCCCCGGGGTCGGTCAACGGGACCGGGTACTCCAGGATCGCGCCGTCCGCGCAGAAGAAGCGGACCCCGTGCTCGTCCAGGGTCAGCCGCTGGTCGAGGGTGGAGGCCCAGGAGGCGCCGAACCAGCGGCCCGAGCGGTAGGAGGAGATGTGGTGGCGCTCGATCACCAGGGGGAGGACGCCGGGCAGTTCGACATCGGTGGCGGACATCAGCAGCTCGCCGGTGGCCACGTCCACGGGGTCGCCGCATGCGTTGCGCCCGTTCATGGGGATCGCGTCGCCGCGGGTGCGGCGGCCCAGGCCCAGCGCGCCTCGTCCCATGCCGCGCAGGCCGGTGCGGGCCAGGCCGCGGACGCCCGCCGCCAGGCCGCCCAGCGTCGTCAGCCCCTTCATGCCGGGGATGCAGTCCAGCGCCGCCATCGCGACGTCGAACAGTGACGCCTGGCCTCTGGCGTATTTGATGAGGGTGTCGGCGAGGACGATGAGGGCGGCGGCGAGGACGACCCAGGCCAGCGGCCCGCCGATGATCATGACGACGACGCCGAGGACGGCGACGACCAGCTTGGCGATGTCGACGATGGTGTCCCAGTTGTCCACCACCCAGTCGATCGCGTCCTCCCACCAACTCCGGTTCTGGATCCCCGCGTCGGACGCCTCCTCGATGTCCTGCGCGCAGATCCGCGCGGCCTCCTCGCGCATCTCCCGCGCCTGCTGGGCCAGTTCGCGGGCGGCGTTGAGGTTCTCCTGCGCGGCGGCCACCCGCCCCTGCGCCGCCGACGCGGCGGCCTCGGCCGCCTCGTGATCCCGCACCGCCGAGCGCACGTCGGACTCCGAGGGCGGCTCCGGGTCCTCCCCCTCCTCCTGAAGACGCTCCGCCTCCTCCCCCGCACGCCCCACCCAGTCCTCCGCACCGGACAGTTCGCTCTGCGCCGCCTGCAAGTCCGCCTGCGCCGCTATCGCCCGGTCCAGCGCACGGTCCGCCTGCGCCTGCGCACGCTCCAGCTCCGGCCAGTACCGCCCCAGCGCGTCCGCCGCCATGTCATAGGAGTCCCGCAGTTTCGTCAGATTCTCCGGGACCCCGTCGAACTCCGAACGGAACGCGTCCGCCGACAGCCCCGACCAGTCCTGCATCGCACGGTCCGACGCCATCCCCCGGATCTTCCCCAGCGCCTCGCCCACATCATCGGCGAACGTCTGCAAGTCCTCGGACAGCGTGCGGACTTCCTCCGGATTCCCCGGAGTCGGATCGGAGTCCATGTCCACCGGACTCCAGTCGGACGGGCGTGTCATGGTCTGCTCCCCCCAGTGACGGTGCTCAGAACAGTCTGCGGATCTTAGTGATACACGACGTATCGGACAACACGGTTCCGTGGTTGGCCGGAATTCCTCCTCAGCGGGGGGTCAGTCCGATCTCGCGGCCGGTCCAGCGGGCGCGCAGCCAACGGTCGTGGCTGGCGGCCACGATGGCGCCGGGGCCGGTGCCCAGGGCCTCCTGGAGTTCGTCGCACAGCCGGGGGGAGAGGTGGTTGGTGGGCTCGTCGAGGAGCAGCAGCTCCGGCGGGTCGGCCAGCAGGAGCGCCAGGGCGAGCCGGCGGCACTGGCCGACCGACAGCTCCCCGACCCGTTGCTCCGCGTCCCGTTCGCCCAGCAGGCCGAGCGAGTCCAGCGGAACGGCCTCGGCGCGCTCGGCGCCGAGCGCCAGCTCATAGGTCTCCCGCGCGGTGCGGTCCTTCCGCTCGAACACGGTGTCCTGCGGCAGCAGGCCGACCGTGAGCCCGCCGCGGCGCCGCACCTCGCCGTCGACGTCCAACTCCCCGGCCAGCACCGCGAGAAGCGTCGACTTGCCCGCCCCGTTCGGCCCGGTGACCAGGAGCCGGTCGGTGACCGGCACATCGAGGCGGTCGATCGAGAGCCGCCCCGGCACACGCACGTCCCGCAGCGACAGCAGGAACCCCTCGGGGGAGAGGGGCGGGGAGGCCAGGGACGGGGCCCGGAACCGCAGGGGCTCGGGCGGCCGGCCGACCTGGGCGCGCTCCAGCTCGTCCAGCCGGCGCATGGCGGACCGCACGCGCCGCCCGACCTGCTGCTGCACCCGGTCGCCGGAACGGTCGTAGCCCATCTTCTCGTTGTCGGTGGGCGCGCGCCCCGGCGCGACCCGGTGCGCGGTCACCGACGCGGCGCGGCGCAGTGCGGCGAGCTGCTCCTGTTCCCGCTCGAAGCGCTGCCGCCACCGTTCCCGCTCCGCGCGCTTCCGCGCCTGGTAGGCGGTGTAGTCGCCGCCGTACCGGGTGGGTCCCTCCGCCGCCGGGTCGAGGTCGATCAGGTCCGTGCAGACGGCGTCGAGGAACGCCCGGTCGTGGCTCGCCGCCACGACGGTGCCCGGCATGTCGCGCAGCTGCCCCTCCAGGAAGGCGGCGGCCTCGTCGTCGAGGTGGTTGGTGGGCTCGTCCAGCAGGAGCGCGGACGGGCGCCGGGTCAGGAGCGCGGCGAGGGCGAGCCGGCTGCGCTGGCCGCCGGACAGGGAGCCCAAAGCGCGGTCGTGCGGGAGGTGGCCGAGCCCGAGCCCGGCGAGAACGATCGCCGCGCGCCGGTCCGCGTCCCAGACCTCGTGCAGCTGCGCGAGGTGGAGTCGCTCGCCGTACCGGGCGAGGAGGTCGGCGTGGCCGGGGGCGTCCTGCGCGACCTCGCCGAGTGCCCGGGAGAGTTCGTCGAGTTCGGCGAGCTGGTCGCGGGCCTCCCGCAGGGCGTGATCGAGCACGTCGGAGAGCGTCGACGCGGCGTCGAACGGCATCTCCTGGCGCAGGAAGCCCAGGTCCGCCGGGCGGACGACGGTGCCGGAGTCGGGGGTGTCCACCCCGGCGAGCAGCCGCAGCAGGGTGGTCTTGCCGGCACCGTTCTCGCCGATCAGCCCGATCCGGCGTCCGGGGGCGGCGGTGAGGGAGAAGTCGTCGATCACCCGGCGGGTGCCGAACGAGCGGACGAGGTCGTGGGCGAGCAGAGCGGTGGGGGACATGGAGAGCACCAATCCGGGGAGGCCGTGCGCCCGGCGGGCGGCGCCGCGGGCGAGGAAGCGTCCCGCCGACGGGCGCCGTCCTCGCGTGCGGCATGCGAACGCGGGAGGTACCGCCCATGGCGGAAGGGGGGTTCACTGAACGCCGACATGGCCACGGCGACGCGTCCGCGTCCTCACCCGTGGCCGATCCCTTCCGGTGTCACCCGGAGATGTCGTCGTCACCCACCACGATGGTCTCCCTCGCCCATGGTCACTCCCGGTCACTGTAACAGCCGGGGCCGCGGCGTCTCAGCCCCGGGGAAGGTTCGCCGCCGCGCCGGAGATGAGGTCCTGGGCGACGGCGAAGACGTCGTCGCACTGGGCGCGGACCCAGTCCATCGTGCGCTGATGCCGCCTGGTGCCGGTGCTGTTGGGGTTCTCGTAGTCCATCTCGTGGACGATGTGGTTCCGCGCGGTGAAGAACGGGTCGAGCAGCGCGAGTCGTTGCTGCGGCACGGTCGCGTTCGGTATGCCGAGCGTGTCACGGACCCGCCTGCGCAGGTCGCCGCTGCCCTGCATGCTGGCGCTCGTGCGCGCGGCCACATACAGCCCGATCATCTCGGTGCGGGGCGCCTTGCTGCGGATCGCCGCGCTGAACGTCTCCGAGGGCCCGCCGGCGAGTTGCTGCCTCACGTACTCGTCGAACTTCCTCGCCGCCGCCTCGTTCTCCTCGACGAGCAGGGCGACGGTGTCCCGCACCAGCCGCTTGCAGCAGGCGTCGAGACCGCTGGAGGTGAACACGATGGCGGCCCGCAGCAGGTTCTCCTCGTCCATGGCCAGCCGCCCGCGGAACTCCTCGCGCGCCTCCGCGCGGGCGCGGCGGACGAGGGACATGCCCTCGAAGATGCCCTGGACACTGGCGTGGGCCCCGCGGAGGTACTTCCAGGCCGGGGTGATCAGCTTCCGCCGCGGCTTGGGACCCAGCGGGGAGAGGGTGATCTCCGTGAACCCGTCCCCGTTGCCCATCCCTCGCCCTTCCCCCTCGCCCTTCCCCCGGCGGCCGACGCCCAGCATAGGGGCCGGTGCGGTCACCCGATGCCGGGGACGACGAGGGCGAGCCAGACCACGGCGGGGACCGCCGTGACCACGACGCCCCCGTACACCATCAGCTGGCGGAAGAAGCGTTCCCGGTCCACCTCGGGTGCGGCGGCCAGGACCAGGGCGCCGTTGGTCGAGAACGGGCTGACGTCCACGACGGTGGCGGAGACGGCCAGCGCGGCGATCATGCCGACCGCGCCGATCTCGCCCTGGGCCAGGAAGGGCACGGCCAGCGGGATGAGCGCGCCCATGATGCCGACGGAGGACGCGAAGGCGGAGATGATCGCGCCGATGTAGCAGAGCAGGACGGCGGCCAGCAGCGGGACGCCGATGTCGCCGACGGCGTTGCCCGCGTAGGCGATGGTGCCCATCTCCTCCAGCACGCCGACGTAGGTCAGCACGCCGCAGATCAGCAGCACGGTGGGCCAGGCGATCTGCCCGACCGCCCGGCGGCCCTCGTCGGGCCAGCACAGGTTCAGCAGCACGGCCAGCGTGATGGCGGACAGCCCGGCGTCGAGGTCGAACGCGAGGACGCCGACGACGAGGGCGGCCAGGGCGGCGAGCGTGGTGATCCGGGCCGGGTTCAGCCCCGGGTCCTCGCCCGCCTCCCGCTCGCCCGCGCGGTCTCCCTCCCGCCCCGACAGCTTCAGCCCGCCGAGCACGACGAACAGCACGGCGGCGATGACCAGGTTCACCACGGCGCTGGCGAGGAAGAGGAAGACCTCGTTGCCCGGCAGCCCCTCGCGCTCGACGATGCCGTTGACGATGGAGCCGTAGACGCTGATGGGCGAGAAGCCCCCGCCCTGGGCGCCGTGGACGACCATGGCGCCCATGAGCAGCGGGCTGATGCCGTACCGGGCCGCGAAGCTGAGCGCGACGGGCGCGACGATGGCGACGGCGGCCGGGGACAGCGCGCCGATGGCGGTGAGCGTGCCGGTGATCACGAACATCACCCAGGGGATGAGCGCGACGCGCCCGCCGACCAGCCGGATGGCGGCCCGCACCAGCCAGTCGGTGGTGCCGTTGGCGCGGGCGATGGCGAACAGGTAGGTGACGCCGACGAGGACGACGAACAGGTCGCCGGGGAACCCGGCGAAGATGCCGTCCGCGTCGAGGTCGGCGACCAGCTCCCCGACGCCGAACGCGGCGGCGAAGGACAGGACGCCCATGTTGATCGAGCGGGTGGTGGCGATCACGAAGACCACCACGAGGACGAGTATGGACGTCAGTTCCGGGGACAACGCCGCTCCCTCCGGCTCCGGCCAGAATGCGCCAGGTGGCTGAACCACAGTGGGTGCGGCACGCGGAGGCGTCAAGGGCCGCGACGGCCTGGACAACGGAGCCGGTGGAATGGGCCCGTTCGCTCCCGGCCCGGCTCCCGCGGGCTTCCCAGGCGGCGCAGTACGAGCAGTGCCGCTCCCGCGGCGACCGCCTCGGCCAGCGGGATGCTGATCCACAGCCACAGCGTCCCGAAGAGGCTGAACACCAGCAGCAGCGGCACCCGGATCGCGGCGATCGACCCGACCGATATGGCGTAGGACGGACGCGCCCGGCCCAGCGCCTGAAAGTACGCCGACACCAGCGTCGCCACGCCCGCGAGGGGGTAACCGAGGGCGAGGATCCGCAGGGTGGAGGTCGCCTCCCGGTGCACGGCCGGGTCGTCGGTGAACGTCGCCGTCAACGGCCCGGCGGCCACCAGCAGGACGAGGCACGCCGCCGTCCCGTAGACCACGCTCGCGCGCAGGGCGAGCGTTCTGGCGCGGTGGACGCGAGCCGTCAGGGCGCGGCCCGCGTTGTAGCCGATCAGGGGCTGCATCCCCTGGGAGATGCCGAGATGGGGCATCAGGACGAACGTGCCGATGCGCCCGCAGATCGCGTAGGCGCTCAACGCCACCGGGCCGCCGGTCGCCACCAGCAGGTTGTTGACGAGGGCCACGACCAGCGTGGCGCCGAAGCCGGCGAGGAAGGACGGCGCTCCCACGGACAGCAGCGCGCGCAGGGTGGGGCCGTGCGGGCGGAGGTCGGCGAGGGTGATGCGGTAGGGACGGTCGCGCTGCACGAAGAAGAACCACAGGCTCATGGCCACCGAGACCGCCTGCCCGCCGACCGTCCCCAGGGCCGCGCCGCGGACGCCCAGGTCGAAACCGAAGATCAGCAGCGGATCGAGCACGATCTGGCAGACCACCGCGACCACCCAGAGCGCGGTGGAGAACCGCATCCGCCCCTCGGCCCGCACCAGGCTGGAGAAGCCGGTGCCGGTGAGCGCGCCCGCCAGGATGATCACGCCATAGTCATGCGCGAGGCCCCGCGTCGCGCCCGTGGCGCCCAGCAGCGTGAGCAACGGGTCGATCAGCAGCACGCCCAGCCCACCGATGACCACGGCGGCCGTCCAGTAGACGAGGAACGCGTTGCCCGCGGCGCGGGCGGCCCCCCGGGGATCTCCGGCGCCGAGGCTGCGGGAGACCAGCGACGCGCCGCCCGCCCCGACCGTGGTCGACACCGCGCCGATGACGAGCAGCACGGGCGCCACGAGGTTCACGGCCACGAACGCGGTCGTCCCCACGCCGCGGGACACGAACCAGGCGTTGGTCAGCGCGTAGACGCCGTAGGTCGTGACCGACAGGGTGGCCTGGGAGGTGGAACTCCACAGCAGGGGCCCAACCGGCCGGGTGCCCAGGGACGTTGCAAGCTCCCGGCGGTCGGCGCGCCCCATCCCGGCCGCGCCGTCAGCGCGTGTGGCCGAAGCCCGCGACGGCCGCCGCCAGCCCGTCCCGCGCGACGTTGTACTGCGAGGGGTCGGTGTGCCCCCGGTAGACGGTCTCGATCACCATGATCAGCAGCAGGTGCACGGTGTACAGCCGACGCCGCAGGCTCTCGCCCGGGGTCAGCGGGCCCCTGCCGTAGCCGCGCAGGAAGTTCGCGTCGGTGCCCGCCGGTTGCCCGAGGTCGACGAAGCCCGCCTCCATGATCGGGTCGCCGTACAGGGCGCGTTCGTGGTCGATGATGCCCACCAGGGTGCCGTCGCGCACCATGACGTTGCCGTCCCAGAGGTCCCACTCGATGAACGCGGGCTCCGTCACCTCGTCCAGGCAGTCGGCGTGGTCGGCCAGGATCCGGCGTATGACGTCGTAGTCCCAGCCGATGTCGACGCGACGCCGCTCGCCGTCGCACAGGACGTCCTCAAGGAGCCCGGTGAAGACCTGCCGCCAGGTGGCCCCGCCGCTTTCCTCGCCGTGCGGCGGGCCTCCGAGCAGTGGGCCGAAGCGGTCGCCCCTGATCTCGTTGAGCGCCCGGTTCACCGCGCCGAGTGCCGTCCGGTAGGTGCCGTAGAGCTCTGGGGTGAGCGTGTCCTTGACGATGCCGAGGGTGTCCGCGTCCAGGTGCTCCATGAAGAACCAGTCCGCGTCGCACAGTTCGTGGCTTCCGTCGTGGAAGTGGACGGCGGGGACGGGCACGTCGGTGCGCTCGCGTATCAGGGCCAGCGCCGCCAGCTCCGTGCGCATCGCGTCCCGCTCGTAGGTCATCACCTCGACGCCGGACGGCGGGGCGATCTTGAGCACCACCCGCTCGCCGTCCCGCAGACGGACGCGGTAGGCCACGTTGAACCAGCCGTGACCCAACTCCTCGCACCACGCCCCGCCTTCGGGCACCCGCGCGTCGCCGTAGGCCCGCGCGACCATGGCCCGCAGCACGTCGGTGGGCTGGCGGTTCTTGGTGATGCTCTCGGTCACGGCTGGCATGGCGGTCTCCTTCGTACACCGGGCGTTCACCGTGTGGCGCACACACCGTAGCTCGCGCGGGGCGTTCCTCGTGGGGCGTCCGTTGTGGGTGGGGCGGCTTCTACGCCTGGTCTAGGTGGCGCGGGCTTGCCCGGGTGTCCGTTTCGTGCGGATGCACGAGGGAGGCACCTACGGGGGGAGGGTTCGTGGGTCGGGGTCGTCCCGGTGACCGGTCGGCTTGTGGGTGGAAGAAGTGGGTGTCCGGACGGGCGCAGCGGATGGCGGCCGTCTTGGGTCGGTCTGTGGGTGGTGGGCTGGGGTGGCGCGCACCCTTCGGGCCTGCCCTGGCCGCACGTATTCGTCGTCGTCCGCGCGCCGCCCGGGCTTATGTAGCGGGCCGGTGGGTTCGTTGCCCTATCGGGCATCGGAGGGCGGGGACTGTTTTGAAACGGCGCACGGTTTGTTTTCAACACTCTGTTTAAAACGAAGTGTTTCGCGTTTCAGAACAGTCCCCGCCTCCAGATGCCCGAAGGGGCAGACGACTGCGCACCGCCACCACTGCCCGGTTGGGCAACGAGCCCCACCGGCCCGGCGGATGACCAGCGAGGGCACACAGAGGCGGCAGCAGCTGCGCGCCACCCCAGCCGACCACAGGCAGACCGACCCTCCAACACCCGCATCCGCTGCGCCCGTTCGGACACCCACCTCTTCCATCCACAAACTGGCCGGTCACCGGGACGGCGAACACCCACGAACCCTCCCCCGCAGGTGCCTCTTTTCGTGCATCCGAACGAGAGCCGACACCCGGGCAAGCGCCGGCCACCTAGGCCAGGCGTGGAAGCCGCCCCACCCACACACCACACGACACCGGCGAAACGCCTAGCCTTGCTCGGGTGATGACAGCGGATGACGTGCTGGCGGTCCTGACCCTGCTGCGTCGGGCGGGAGTCGAGGTCTGGGTCGGTGGTGGCTGGGGGATCGACGCCCTGATCGGCGAGCGGACGCGGGACCATCGTGACCTGGACCTGATGCACAGGGCCGGCCAGGAGCCCGCGGCGCTGACGGCCCTCTCCGGCGCGGGGTTCGCGGAGACCGTCGACTGGCGGCCCGTCCGCTTCGTCGTCGCGGCGTCCGACGGCCGGGAGCTCGACCTCCATCCCCTCGTCTTCGCCGCCGACGGCTCGGCGGTGCAGACCTCGCTCACGCCGGGGCGTCCGTTCACCTATCCCGCCTCGTGCTTCGTGACGGGCACCATCGGGGGAACGACGGTTCCCTGCCTCTCCGTCGAGCAGCAGGTCCTCTTCCACCAGGGGTACGAGCCGGCCGAGCGCGACCGGCACGACATGGCGCAGCTCCGCCGGGTGTTCGGGATCGCCACCCCCTGCTGAGCCGAACGGGGAGAGCGGCGCCACCGCGGGCGCGAACGTCAGCGGTGAACCGTGAGCGCGCGGAGGCGGTTGAGGGCCGCGGCGATCTCGAAGCGGCGGGGGACCGCGAAGTCCTCGTCGCGCACGGCGAGCAGGGCCGCGACGCCCTCGGGGCCCGACAGGTCCCGATCGAGCAGGTCCAGGGCCTCGGCCAGGGAGCGCCGCCCGTCGAGGTGGCCGTGGCGCACCAGCAGTTCGAGGGCCAGGCCGACGCCGGTGACCTGCTGGGCGTCGGTGAGCTGTTCGACTCCGCGCAGGTCCACCTCGTTCTCCCCGAACACGAGGTCGTCCAGGCCGCGCGCGCGGACGCGGGGGCGGCCACGGACGGTGGAGTCCAGGGAGGCGGGGTCCGGGCGGCGGTGGACGACGCCGGGGAACGACTCGGCCTCCGCGCGCCGCCCGGTGGGCATGGCCGCCACCCGGTGGGCGCGTTCCGTGACGTCGGTGAGCCGGTAGGCGTCCATCATCAGCACCCGGTCGGCGACCTCCAGGTAGTCGCCCGAGCCGCCCATCACCAGCACCGTCGAGACGCCGTGGTCGCGGTGGAGCGAACGCACCGAGTCCACCAGGGGCGTCAGCGGCTCGTGCTCCTTGGCCACCAGCGCCTGCATCCTGGCGTCGCGGATCATCAGGTTGGTGGCGGCGGTGTCCTCGTCGATGAGCAGGACCCGCGCCCCCACCTCCACCGCCTCGCAGAGCGAGGCCGCCTGCGAGGTGGAGCCCGAGGCGTTGGGCGTGGAGAAGTCCCGGGTGTCGGAGCCGGAGGGCAGGTGGTCGACGAAGCCGTGCACATCCACCCGCGTCACCGAACGGCCGTCCTCCGCACGGAGCTTGACCGTGTCGCCCCGGGAGGCGACGCGCTCGCGACCGTCGCCGGGCACATGGTCGCGGACGCCGGTTTCCAGGGCGCGCAGCAGGGTCGACTTGCCGTGGAAGCCGCCGCCGACGATCAGGGTCACGCCCTCGGGGATGCCGGCGCCGGTGACGGGACCGGCGTTCGGGAGCCGCACGGTCACCCGCAGCGCGTCGGGGGCGCGGAAGGGGACCACCTCCGCGCCCCGGGCGGGGCGGTCGTCCGCCCCGCTCCGGCGCGGGAGCAGCGCGCCGTCGGCGACGAACGCCACCAGGCCCAGCGCGGGCAGCGCGTCGCGGAGCGCGGCGGAGTCCTCCACGGTCGCGACGAAGTCGCGCACCGCGTCCGCGTCCAACGCCTCGTGGCACAGGGCGCGTTCGGCGAGGGACGGCAGCGTGGCGCAGAGCAGGCGCCGCGCCGTGCGGCCGTCGATCCGCCGGCCGTTGCCGGGCAGCGAGACGCCGAGCCGCAGGGTGAGCGAGCCGTCGTCGGCGTCGATCACGCAGGAGGCGCGGTCCAGCACCTCCTGGCCGCCGGCGTCCACGCGGCAGGCCCGCTCCCCGGCCACCTCCCGCGCCGCGCGCCGCGCCAGATACCCGGCGAGGGCGCGGCGCCGCACCGGAGAGTTCCGCAACTCCTCGGGAAACCCGGCCCGTTCACCGGGAACGTGCATGGCGACGCGGGCCGGTGGCGCGAACGGGTCGGCCTGCGCCCGGACCAGCTCCACCGTCCACCCGCCCGGGAGTTCCCAGGCGCCGACGAGCCCCTTGTACCTCCCGTACGGCGCCCCGTCGAGCCGTTCCAGCTCCCGGTCCAGGCCCTGGCGGGCCCGGCCGCCCCGGCGCGCCGCCCCGCCGCTTCCCTCGTGCTGCCTCACCCTGCTCCTCGGTCCGCCGCGTTCGTCCGTGCCCCGCGCCTCCGCCCTACAGGGTGCGCTCCAGCCGCTCCGCGAGGAGCGTGGTGAAACGGGCCGGGTCGCCGATCTGGCTGCCCTCCGCCAGGAGCGCCATGCCGTAGAGGAGCTCGGCCGTGCCGGGGAGCTCCGGGTCGGACGCGCGGTCGGCGTGGGCCCGGCGCAGGCTCTCGACCAGGGGGTGGCCGGGGTTGAGCTCCAGGATGCGCTTGCTCGTCGGCACCTCCTGGCCCATGGCGCGGAACATGTTCTGGAGGGCGGGAGTCACGTCGTGGGTGTCCGAGACGACGCAGGCGGGCGAGGTGGTGAGGCGGGAGGAGAGCCGCACCTCCTTCACCTCCTCGCTCAGCCGCTCGCCCATCCACGTCAGCAGCCCGGCGTACTCCTCCTGCCGCTGCTCCCGTTCGGCCTTGACCTCCTCCGTCTCCTCGCCGGTGTCGAGGTCGGCCTCGCCCTTGGCGATGGAGCGCAGCTCCTTGCCCTCGAACGGGGGCACCGCCCCGACCCACACCTCGTCGACCGCGTCGGTGAGGATCAGCACCTCGACCCCCCGGTCGCGGAACGCCTCCATGTGGGGCGAGCTCTCGATGGCCGAGCGGGACTCGCCGGTCATGTAGTAGATGTGCTGCTGCCCCGGCTTCATGCGCTCGACATAGTCATGGAGCGTCGTCGGCCGCTCGGCGTCGTGGGTGGTGGCGAAGGAGGAGGCCGCGAGGATCGCGTCGCGGTTGTCGATGTCGCTGAGCAGCCCCTCCTTCACGACCCGCCCGAACTCCCGCCAGAAGGTGGCGTAGTTCTCCGGGCGGTTGGACCGCATCTCCTTGATGGTGGAGAGCACCTTCTTCGCCAGTCTGCGGTGCATCAGCTGGATCTGGCGGTCCTGCTGGAGGATCTCGCGGGAGACGTTGAGCGACAGGTCAGCCGCGTCCACGACGCCCTTGACGAACCGCAGGTACTCGGGGACCAGCGCCTCGCAGTCCTCCATGATGAGGACGCGCTTCACATACAGCTGCACGCCGCGCGGGGTGTCCTGCGCGAAGATGTCCCGCGGCGGGTGCGAGGGGAGGAACAGCAGCGCCTGGTACTCGAAGGTGCCCTCCGCCCGCACCTGGATGATCTCCAGCGGGTCGGCCCAGTCGCGGCTGATGTGCTTGTAGAGCTCGTGGTACTCCTCGTCGGAGACCTCGTCCCGCGACCGCGCCCACAGCGCCTTCCGCGAGTTCAGCGTCTCCGGCTCCGGCTCCGGCCGCGTCTCGGGGGCGTCCCCGGCCTCCGGCTCGCCCGCCGCGGCGTCGACCGCCGCGTCCCCCGCCGCGGGGTCGGCCCCGGGGCCGGCCATCCGGATCGGCCAGGTGATGAAGTCCGAGTACCGCTTGACGATTTCCCTGATCTTCGAGGGCGCGGTGTAGTCGAACACCTTGTCCTCGGTGTCCACCGGCTTGAGCCGCAGCGTGACCGACGTCCCCTGGGGCACCTCGTCGACCGTCTCGATCGTGTACGTCCCCTCGCCGGTGGACGTCCAGCGGGTGCCCTTCCCCTCGCCCGCGCGGCGGGTCACCAGGGTCACCTCGTCGGCCACCATGAAGCTGGAGTAGAAGCCGACGCCGAACTGCCCGATCAGCCCCTCCGCCGCCGCGGCGCTCCGGGCCTCCTTGAGCTGCTGGAGGAACTCGGCGGTGCCGGACTTCGCGATGGTGCCGATCAGCCCCACCACGTCGTCGTGCGACATCCCGATCCCGTTGTCCCGCACGGTCAGCGTGCGGGCCTCCGGGTCGGCCTCGACGCCGATGTGCAGATCCGACACGTCGGCGCCCAGCGTGCCGTCACGCAGCGCCTCGATGCGGAGCTTGTCCAGCGCGTCGGAGGCGTTGGAGATCAGCTCTCGCAGAAACACGTCCTTGTTCGAGTAGATCGAGTGGATCATCATCTGGAGGAGTTGGCGCGCCTCTACCTGGAACTCGAACGTCTCGGTCGGCATGGTCGTGAATTCCCTCACCTGTGTCACCTGTTGACGGGAGCCCCGCCCCCGTGGGCGTCGCGGGCTCCCAGGTTGCCTGTCCAGGAGATGGTATGCCGCGGCGCGCGCCGTCAGCCGCCGTGCGTGGCCGAGGTGCGGAAGTCGGTGTAGGTGTAGGGGTTGTCGAGGATCTCGGGCGCCGCGGTCTCCGGGTTCATGCCCTGCCGCCAGGCGTCCTCGCCCAGCCGGCCGCGGAGGTGTTCCACGGTGGCGGCGGCCTCCCGCCGGGCCGCGGCCAGGTCGACGCCGACCAGGCGGTGGTCGTGCTTGAGGACCCGGCCGTTGACCAGCACGGTGTGCACATCGCCGCGCTGCGCCTGGAACACGAGGTGCCCGTACGGGTTGACCAGCGGGAACATCACGGGCGACGCGTCGTTCTTCACCAGCACCACGTCGGCCTTCAGGCCCGGCCGGAGGCTGCCGATCCGGTCGTCGAGCCCGAGCGCGCGGGCGCCTCCGCGGGTCGCCCACGCGACGACCTGGTCGGCGCGCAGGTGGCAGTGGGTGACGGTCTCCTTCCTGGCGTGTGCCGCCATGTGCTCGCGGGCGCGGTCGGCGCCCAGCGTGCTGCGCATCGCGGAGAACAGGTCGCCGCTCCACCAGACGCTGGTGTCCGTGGAGAGCGAGACGGGGATGCCGTGGGAGCGGAGGGCCCAGGTGGGCGGGTAGCCCTGGCCCGCGCTCTGCTCGCTCTCGGTGGAGACGGAGACGGAGCCGCCGGTGGCGGCGATCCGGTGGTAGGAGTCGGCGGTGAGGCTGGCGGCGTGCACGTAGACCGTCCGCGGCGTCGCGAACCCCGCCTCGTGCATGAGGCGCACGCCGTCATCGTTGGTCGCCCCCCAGACCCCGGCGTGCGTGGTGACCGGCACGTCGAGGTCGCGGGCCACCTCGAACGCGGCGCGCTCGGGGAACGCCGGGTCGCCGGTGACGTCGAAGGCGAGCTGGAGGCCGAGCATGTCGTCGCCGCCGCTGAAGTGCCGTTCGGCGAACGCCCGCAGCTCGGGCGCGGTGGCCCACTCCCAGGGCGCGCCGTGGATGTTGCCGTAGGCCAGGACGAAGCGGGCGGGTATGGACCGCAGCGCCTCGACGGCCGCCTCGGCGTGGTCGGGGGTCCGCAGCCCGTGCGACCAGTCGACGGTGGTGGTGACCCCGGCGTCCACGGCCTCGATGGCGGCCAGCCGGTTCCCCGTGCGGATGTCCTCGGGACGGAACTCCTTGCCCCACTCCAGGTAGTACCAGACGAAGTACTGGGTGAGCGTCCAGTCGGCGCCGTAGCCGCGCATCGCGGTCTGCCACATGTGGCGGTGGGTGTCGACCATGCCCGGCATGACGATCCCGCCCGACGCGTCGATCTCGGCCGTGCCCTCGGGAACGGGGAGGCCCGGCCCGACCGCCTCGATCCGTTCGCCGAGGACGAGCACGTCGGCGCCGTCGAGCACGGTCCCGCGGTCGTCCATGGTCAGGACCGTGCCACCGCGGAAGACCACCGGTCGGCCCGGCTCGATGGGGGGTGCGTTCATGGATGCGTCTCCTCCACGGCGTCCTCGGCTCCGGAGGGGCACCACGTTAACGGACGAGTGTCCGACTGACGGTCACCCCGCGTCGTGGCGCAACGATGCGGCGCGCGCCGCCGGGGTGTCAAGGGGGGCGCAGCGCCCCGCCCGCGGCGGCGATCGACGCGTCGGGCGCGGAACGGGCGTCGGCTACGCTCGCGTCGGACGCGCCCGCCCGCGGACCGGTCTCCCGGCGGGCCCCACCATCCACAGGAGAGCCCGATGCCCCGCCGCGACGCCGACCCGAACTTCATCGAGGCCATCGCCCGCGGCTTCGACGTGATCAAGGCGTTCACCCCCGGCCGGGCGTCGATGACGCTGAGCGAGGTGGCGGCCGGGGCCGGGCTCGCCAGGCCCACCGCGCGCCGGGTGCTGCTGACGCTGGAGGCGCTGGGGTACGCGCGCCGGACCGGCGGCGCGTACGCGCTGACCCCCCGCGTTCTCGAACTCGGCCACACCTTCGTGCAGTCGATGGGCCTGTGGGACGTGGCCAGGCCGCACATGGAACGGCTGGTCGGGCTGACCGGGGAGTCCACGTCCGTGGCGCAGCTCGACGGCTCGGACATCGTCTATGTCGCGCGGGTCTCGGTGCCCAGGATCATCGCGCTGGCGGTCTCCATCGGCACCCGCTTCCCCGCGCCCTCGACCTCGCTGGGCAAGGTGCTGCTCGCCGAGCTGGAACCGGCCGACCTCGCACGCGTGCTGGCCGAGCCGAGCCGGGCGGGGGTGACCGCGAGGCGGCAGCCGCGGGGCGCCGAGCTGACCGCCGCGCTGGAGGAGGTACGGCGGCGGGGCTGGTCGCTCACCGACGAGCAACTCGCCGTCGGGGTGCGGTCGGTGGCCGCGCCGCTGCGCGACGGCGAGGGCCGGGTGGTCGCGGCGATGAACGTCACCGTGCACGCCGCCGAGACCTCCGTGGAGAAGCTGCGCGAGGAGTACCTGCCGCTGCTGCTCGAGGCCGCCGCGGCGGTGAGCGCGGACTTCGCGCACCACGGCTCCGTCCCCCACGTGTCCGTCCCCTCCTGACCTCCGTTCCTCGCCCCCTCCCTTGACACGGTCGTTCGCCGCCGCACAGACTCGCCGTGGCGGACAGCTGTCCGCAGAGTGAACGGCAGCGAGGAGTGTGCCGCCATGACCGCCGAGGCCACCGCACCCCCGGCCGCGCCGCGCGGGCCGCTGCACGGCCTGCTGGTCGCCGACTTCTCCCGGATCCTCGCGGGTCCCTATGCCTCGATGCTGCTGGCCGACATGGGGGCCGAGGTGGTCAAGGTCGAGAGCCCGGCCGGCGACGACACCCGCACCTGGCTGCCCCCGGTCCGCGGCGAGACCGCCACCTACTACCTGGCGGTCAACCGCAACAAGCGCTCCGTCGCCCTGGATCTCAAGGACGAGCACGACGCCGCCCTCGCCCGCGAACTCGCCACCCGCGCCGACATCCTCATCGAGAACTTCCGGCCCGGCGGCCTGGCCCGGTTCGGCCTCGACCACGCGACCCTGGCCGCCGCCAACCCCGGCCTGATCTACGCCTCCATCACCGGCTTCGGCTCCGGCGACGGCGCCGCGCTGCCCGGCTACGACCTGATGGTCCAGGCGATCAGCGGGCTGATGAGCCTGACCGGCGACCCGGAGGGGCCCCCGTTCCGCAGCGGGATATCCGTCTTCGACGTCATGTCCGGGCTCCAGGCCACCATCGGCATCCTCGCCGCCCTCCGGCACCGCACGGACACCGGGCGGGGCCAGCGCGTCGAGGTCAACCTGCTCTCCACCGCGCTCTCCGGCCTGGTCAACCACACCAGCGCCTATGTCGCGGGCGGCACCGTCCCCCACCGGATGGGCAACGCCCACCCCAGCCTCTTCCCCTACGAGGCGCTGCCCACCGCCGACGGCGAGCTGATCGTCATCGCCGGGAACGACAAGCAGTTCGCCCTGCTCTGCGGCGTGCTCGGCGTTCCCGAGCTGACCGAGGACCCCCGGTTCGCCCGCAACCAGGACCGCACCGCCCACCGCGCCGCGCTCCGCCCGCTGCTGGTGGAACGGCTGGCCACCCGCACCCGCGCGCGGTGGTTCGACGCCCTCCTCGCCGCCGGAGTGCCGTGCGCGCCGATCAACACCGTGGCGGAGGGCGTGGCGTTCGCCGAGGAACTGGGCCTCGACCCGGTCGTCGCGGTCGGCGAGGGCGACGCGGCCGTCCCCTCGGTGCGCAACCCGGTGACGTTCTCCGACACCCCCACCGGATACCGGCTCCCCCCGCCGGGACTCGACGAGCACGGCGCCGAGATCCGCGCCTGGCTGGCCGCGCCCGGCCCCGCGCCCGCCGTCCCTCCCCGGCCGGAGGCGATATGCAAGTCCCTCGTGATCCCGCACGCGCTGTCCGCTGCGGGCGGCTGTGCGCCGCCCCCCGCTCGCACGCCCCAGCGGTCGCGGATCGTCCGCGCCGGGGAGTAGGGCTGGAGATCGTCCCGATCACCTTCCGGCAGGCA
>NZ_LAVK01000162.1 GCF_001083795.1 Streptomyces sp. SBT349 | reverse complement strand
CGCGCGCCGAGCGCCAGATCACCCCGTCCCACCCGTCGGCGGGGAGTTCGCCGAGCGCCGGGTCGCCGTCCCAGGCGAACGGTACGCAGAACGCGCGGGCGACCGCCTGGTCCGGGGCGGCGGCGCCCCGCGGGCATCGTACGGAGCCCGCGCGCCCGCGCGCGGAGCCGTATAGAAGTCTTGGAAGCACCCGCGCGCACGGCCGGGGGAGCGGGCCAGGATGGCAGGGTCGGCGCCGCCCCTCGGGCCGCCCCTCCCGCGCCGCCCGGCCGGGGCTCACCTCCGCCACCCACGTCTTGCCTCCCTGTCCGCGCCCACGGAACGGCGTCCTCATGTCCCAGCTGACCGATCCGCCGCTCAGCGGCACCGCCACCGATCTCTCCGACCCCCGGCGGTACACCGCCGAGGGGATCGAGGACGTGTGGTGTCGGCTGCGCGCGGAGGGGCCGCTCTTCCACACCAGGCGCCCCGTCGGCCACGACTTCTGGTCCGTGCTCGGCCACGACCTCGCCTCGCGGGTGCTCAAGGACGCCGCGAGCTTCTCCTCCGCCGGCGGGATGCGGCTGGACGCCGACCCGGTGGCGAACGAGGCAGCCGCGGGGAAGATGCTCATCGTCACCGACCCGCCCCGGCACGGCGGCATCCGCCGCGTCATCAACTCGGCCTTCACCCCGCGCATGGTCCGCCGGCTGAACGACACCATCCGGCGGACCGCGGTCGAGGTGATCGAGGCGGCGCTCGACCGCGGCGAGGTGGACCTCACCGAGGTCGCCTCCCGGCTGCCGGTGTCGGTGATCTCCGACATGCTCGGAGTGCCGCGCGCCGACTGGGACTTCATGCTCGAACTCACCATGATCGCCTTCGGCGCCGACGAGCAGGCGGGCTCCGACCCCAAGCGGATCGCCGAGGCCCACACCGAACTGCTCGTCTACTACGACGACTTGCTCCGCCGCCGCCGCGACGACCCGCAGGACGACATCGTCTCCGCGCTGGCGCACGGCACCGTGGACGGCACCCCGCTGACCGACGAGGAGGTCCTGCTCAACTGCAACGGCCTGATCTCCGGCGGCAACGAGACCACCCGGCACGCCACCGTCGGCGGCATCCTGGCGTTCGTCCGCGAACCGTCCCAGTGGGCGCGGCTGGCCGCGGACCCCGGCCTGCTGCCCACGGCCGTTCAGGAGATCCTCCGCTTCACCAGCCCCGCGATGCACGTCCTGCGCACCGCGACCCGTGCGGTGACGCTGGAGGGCCGGCGCATCGAGGCGGGCGACCAGCTGGCGGTCTGGCTGTCCGCGGCCAACCGCGACGAGGCCGTCTTTCCCGGCCCGGACCGCTTCGACATCGCCCGCACCCCCAACCGGCACCTCGCCTTTGCCTCCGGCACCCACTTCTGCCTGGGCTCCGCCCTGGCCACCAGCGAACTCACCATTTTCTTCGAGGAGTTCGCCGCCCGCGTGGCCGAGGTCACGCGCCGCGGGGAGCCCCGGCGCATCGCGTCCAACCTGATCTGGGGCCACACCTCCGCGCCCGTCACGCTGACGCGCCGACCGGCCGGGCGCTGACCCGGCGCCCGCCGGTCCAGGACCGCCACCACGTTCCGCCGTCCCGACCCTCCGGCCTCCGGAGCCCGGGGACTTCGAGCAAGGGAAGACACATGACCACGTCGCAGCAGCCCGTCCCGGCCCCGGGCGACGGAGCCCTGCCGCTGGACCTCATCCACGGCGAGCGCCGCGAGATCGCCACGCTCGCCGCCGAACTGGCCGTTGGCGCCCCGGCGCTGGTCGACGACCCGAGGTGGGTGGCGCGGGCGCGCGGCCTGTCGTGCCGCCTGCCGGAGCGCGCCCGCGAGGCGCTGCGCCGCTACCGCCACGACCCGGGCCCGGACGGCATCCTGATCCTGCGCAACCTGCCCGTGGACGAGACCGTCCTGCCGCCCACCCCGAACGAGCCGGACTCCGTGGAGCGCGCCGCGACCGTCCCGGCGGCCGTCGCCGTCCTGGTCACCCTGCAACTCGGCGAGATCGCCGCCTACCGGGACGAGAAGTCAGGGGCGCTGGTGCAGAACGTGGTGCCGGTGCCCGGCCGCGAGGAGTCGCAGAGCAACGCGGGCTCCATCCCGCTCGAACTCCACATCGAGAACGCCTTCCACCCGCGCCGCCCCGACTATGTGGGCCTGCTGTGCCTGCGCAGCGACCACTCGGGGACCGGCGGCACCCTGGTCTCCTCGATCCGCAGGACGCTGCCGCTGCTGTCCGCGGAGACCGTCGAGGTGCTGAGCGGCGAGCGGTTCACCACCAGCCCCCCACCGTCCTTCCACGGCAGCGGCGCGACCGCGCCGCACGCCGTGCTCGTCGGCGACCCCGCCGACCCCGACGTCAAGGTGGACTTCCACGCCACACATCCCCACGACGAGGCGGCCAAGTTCGCCCTGGAGCGGCTGCGCACCGCGTTCCTCGAAGCCGCCACGGTGCTCACCCTGCGGCCCGGCGAGATGGCATTCGTCGACAACCGCATCGCCATTCACGGAAGGACCGCCTACGCCCCGCGCTACGACGGCAGGGACCGCTGGCTGCACCGGACGTTCGTCCACGTCGACCACCGGCGCACCCGCCCCTACCGGCCCGGCGACGGCAGCGTCCTCCTCTGAGTCCCCGGCCGGACCCCGGCGCCGCGACCGCGGGCGGAACGCTCCTCCTCCAGGCGTATCCCCGGCCGGGTCCGGATGGACCCACGGTCTGATGCGGCGGAGGGACATGGCACGGAAAGGTGACAGCATGACAGTTCCCAGCCGACCTCGGCCGGAGGTGACGCCGTGACCGCCCCTCCCGCCCGTTCCTCCGCGCAGCCCGCCGCGGACACCGGTCCGGAATTGCCTCGTGACCCGCGGCCGGCCCCCTGGACCCGTCGCTGGCCGCTGTGGGCGCCCCTGGCGGCCGGTGTCTGGAGCGGCGTGTACGCCGCGGTGCAGATCGCCTGGGTCGCCGCCGGAACGACCGTGCCCTGGGCGCCGGACGAGGCGATCGCCGCCCCGGTCCTGCTCCTGCTGGCCGTGCTGGCCCTGGTGGCGGGCGCCGCCGGACTGGCCACCACCCGCGCGCTGGCCCGCCCCGGGCGGTTGGCGGTCGCCCTGGCCCTGGTCGCGGCCATCCCGGTGTTCGCGGTCGGGATGGCCAGCGTGCCCGAGTACCTCGTCACCGTGGCCTCCCTGTCCGGCCTGGAGAGCGCCACCGGCCTGACCTGGGTGCTGCTCAACGCGGTGGGCACCGGACTGCTCGCCATGGTCGCCCTCGCCCACCGGCGGCGGCTGGCGGGCAGGTGCCCCCGCTGCGCCACGCGCCACGGCGGGGACCACCACGGGCCGCTGGTCCACCCGCCCGCCAGCGTGGCCTCGCGCCGCACCCGCGTCACCGTCTACCTCTTCATGTGCGGGCTGCTGCCGTGGGCCGGGGTCAAGACGATCTGGACGCTCGGCGGCGACGCGCTGAGTGTCACCGCCGAGGGATGGCGCGACGCGACCGACGGCGACTCCGACGTGGCCAGGGCCCTGTCCTCGGTCGGCATCGACGTCACCGTGCTGGCCGCCGCGCTCGGCATCTTCCTGCTGCTCGGCCTCCTGTACCCGTGGGGCCAGGTCTTCCCCCGCTGGACGCCGCCCCTCGCCGGGCGCCGGGTGCCGCGGATGCTGCCGCTGCTGCCCGCCTGGACGATCGCGGGCGGACTCTCGCTGTACGGCTCGGTCCTGGTGATCTACGCGCCGCTCAGCGCCCTGGGCTGGGCCCCCCGGGTCGAGCCCGCGGTGCCCTTCACCTCCCAGTCGGGGATCACGTGGATGGTTCTCTTCGGCGGACTCGCCTTCGGCGGCCTCGGGTTCGGCCTCATCGCCGCCGCCCGCTCCTACGCCGCCAGAACCCACCCGGTCTGCGCCACGGCGCAGCACCCCCCTGACGCCTGAGGTCCCGAGTCAGGGATTCGTCGGCGATTCGTCGGCCGCGGGCGGCGGACGAGGCGCTCCGAGCCGGGGCCCCGTCCGCCGTGGCGCCCGTTCCTCAGGCGCCGCCGGCGGCCGATGTCCAGGAGGCGAGGACGTCCCGCACCTCGCCCCCGGCCAGCCCGAGCGCCTCGGCGTGGGCGGTGGCCAGGACGTCGTCCACCCGGACCCTCCGGTCGGTGCGGGCGGACAGGACGGCCGAGGCGACCATGGCCAGGCTCAGGACGTTGTCGTGGATCTCTCCCATGGGGACCGTCCCGGTGCGCAGCGCGTGCGTGAACTCGGCGAGGGATCCCTCGATGCCCTCGCCCCAGCTCGCCACCGGCGCGGCCCCGCCCCGGTCGCCCACGGCGTCCGCGGTGCCCTCCTCCGCCGTCTCGGCCGTCTCCTCCGTCTCGGGCGGGTCGTCGCCGTTCCAGCGGGCGCTGCCCCGTGCGCCGCTGACCCGCCAGGCGCCGTTCCACGACGTCTCCAGCCCCGGGCTGCACCAGCTCCCGTTGTAGAGGTAACGGGTCCCTCCCGTCATCTCGAAGACGGCGGTCGTCGCCGCGTCCCCGGCGTACCAGCTCCACGAGGGGTTGTACTCCTGGCAGTAGACGGAGACGGGGTCCGCGTCGAGCAGGTGGCGGGCGGTGTCGAACGGGTGGATGGCCATGTCGAGCAGCAGCGGGTGCTCCATGGTCTCCCGGAATCCGCCGAAGTGCGGCGCCTTGAAGAACTCCGTGGTGAGGATGCCCAGCGCGCCGAGCCGCCGGGCCCGTTCCTTGAACGCGGCCAGCTCCGGGTGGTAACGCCGCGACTGGCTCACCATGAACAGCTGCCCCGACAGCTCGGCGGCGGCGATCAGGCACAGCGCCTCGGGCAGGGTGGCGGCGGCCGGCTTCTCGCCGAGCACCGGCAGCCCCAGGCCCAGCGCCCCGAGCGTGACGGGGAGATGGGCGGCGGGGACGGTCACGTTGACCACGGCGTCGGGGGCGGTGTCGTGGACGAGCACGGCGAGGTCGGCTCCGGCGGGCACCCCGGGGGCCCCCGCACCGTCGGCCGCCGCGCGGGCCACCAGCGGATCGAGGTCGACGACGCCGGCCAGTTCCACGTCGGGCGAGGACTCGACCGCGCGCAGCCACGCCCGGCCCATCGCGCCCGCGCCCACCACGAGGACCCGCAGCGGCGACCCGTTCCCCGGCAGGGCGCGGAAGGCGTCGGTGCTCACGCGCGGTCGCCCCCGTTCTCGAACCAGCCGGTGTCGTACCGGCCGATCGCCGGCTCGGCGCGCGGCAGCGAGGGCGCCGCCCAGGCGACGGCGTTGGCGAGGACGCGCCGCACGTCCGGGTGGTGGTAGACGGGGTAGTCCTGGTCGCCCGGGCTGAAGTAGAAGATCCTGCCCTTGCCCCGGTGGAAGACGCAGCCGCTCCGGAAGACCTCGCCGCCGGAGAAGGAGCTGAGGAACACGAGCTCGTCCGGCTCCGGGATGTCGAAGAACTCCCCGTACATCTCCTGCTCCTCGATGATGAGCGGATGCGGCACGCCCGCCGCGATGGGGTGCGCGGGATTCACGGTCCAGACCAGCTCGCGGTCGCGCTCGTTGCGCCAGCGCAGCGTGCAGGTCGTTCCCATCAGCTTGCGGAAGATCTTCGACCAGTGCCCCGAGTGGAGCACGATCAGCCCCATCCCGCCGAGCACATGCCGCTGGACCCGGTCCACCACCGCGTCGGCGACATCGTCATGGGACATGTGGCCCCACCAGGTGAGGACGTCCGTGTCCTCCAGCACGGCCTCGGTCAGGCCGTGTTCCGGCTCGTCCAGCGTCGCGGTCCTGACACGGGCCCGGTCGCCGAGGTGCTGCGTTATGCCGTCGGCCATGGCCCCGTGCATGCCCTCGGGGTACAACTCGGCGACATTGGCGTCCCGTTGCTCGTGGCGGCCTTCGCTCCACACGGTCACGCGCAGGGGGGCGGGGGACGGGGATGAGGTCATGGTGACTCCTGGTCGTGCTGTGGGCCATGGGCCCCGGGCTGAACGGGGTGTTCCCGCCGGGCGCCCGGGGCAATCGGCCCCCGGAGGCGGCCGTGGCGCGAGGATCTGGCCGCCGGGCCCAACGCCCCCTATCCTGGAGCGGTTTGACAAGTACATGCGTGTGCGTGCGAGGGAAGCCGGTGGGAATCCGGCGCTGACCTGCAACCGTGAGCGGAGCCGTCCACCGGCCCCGTGAGCCGGAATGCTCGGGCGTATCACGTGAACTGCTTCTCACTGTCACGGTTCGCAGCGTGGAGCCCTCGGCCGCCAGGCGCCTTGTGCCGCGGTCCCGTTGGGCGGTCATGTCTGCCCAAGGGGAAGGGCACGTGATGTCGCGGGCCGGGATACGGGCGGTCGCCATCGGCGGACTGCTCGCTGTGTTGCACGCACCGTTGCCACCGGCGGGGGCCGTCGCCCCGGCCGCTCCCGCGGCGGGGGCCGCGGCGGAGGGCACCGCCGGCTTCTGCCCGGACGCCTCCGGGGTCACGGTCGTGGTCGACTTCCAGCAGCTCGGCGGTGGCAGGGTGGTCCGCTGCGCCCCCGGACCCCAGGACGACGGGGTGCGGGCGCTGCGCGCCGCCGGGTTCGACGTCGCGGGCACCAACCGCTGGGGCGACGCGTTCGTCTGCCGCATCAACGGCCGTCCGGGCGCCGGTGACGAGTCCTGTGTCGACACCCCGCCGGCCGACGCCTACTGGTCGTACTGGCACGCCTCCGACGGCGGCGAGTGGACCTACAGCCAGCGCGGCGCGACCTACCGGGTCCCGCCCGAGGGCAGCTTCGAGGGCTGGTCGTTCTCGCGGGGCGAGGAGAGCGGCGGGACGCCGCCGCCCGGCGTGGCACCGCTCCGCCCGCCCGCCGACGGCTCGTCGGGCGGTGCGGGCGGCTCCGGGGGTACGGGCGGTTCCGGAGGTTCGGGCGGCTCGGGTGAGTCCGGTGGCGGCGACGCGGACGGCTCCGGCGGGGACGGCGGCGCCCCGGGCTCGTCCGGCGCGGGCGGGAGCGGCTCGGGCCCCGGCGGCGGTCCGGGGGCGGACGGCGGCGCCGAACCCGCGCTCCCCGGCGACCGCCCCTCCTCGCCCGCCCGTCCGCCGGACGAGGGCGCCGGCCCGCCGGGGCCCGGCGGGGAGAGCGCCCCGCCCGGCGGGGAGTCGCCTCCGGCGACGCCGGGCGGCGCCCCGGGTCCCACGCCCGCCGAGGACCCCGGCTGGAGCGGCGAGGACGCCGCGTTCGAGGAGCGACGCGAGGGCTCGGGCGGCTCCGGCGGGCCCTCCGCGTTCACCGTCGCCGCGCTCGGCCTGCTCGCCGCCCTCGCGGGCGCCGCCGCGTACGCCGCCCGGCGCAGACGGCGGTCCGCCGGATCGGCCGACGCCGGGTGACCGCCCGCGCGGGCCCGTTGGAGCGCGCCCTGCACCCGGGCGCCTGGTGGCTGTGGGCGCTCGGCATGGCGGTCGCGGCGTCCCGCACCACCAACCCGGTGCTGCTCGGGCTGCTGCTGGCCGCCGTCGGCTGCGTCGTGGTGCGGCGCAGGACGGACGCGCCCTGGGCGCTCTCGTTCCGGATGTACCTCGTCTTCGGCGCCGTGATCGTCGTGATGCGGGTCCTGTTCCGCGTCGTGTTCGGCGGCGGCGGGGGCGACACCGTCCTGGTCACCCTCCCGGAGATCCCGCTGCCCGAGGCCGCGGCCGGGATCAGGCTGCTCGGCCCGGTGGCCGCCGAGGAGGTGCTCGGCGGGTTCTACGACGGGCTCCAGCTGGCCACCATGGTGATCTGCGTCGGCGCCGCCAACGCCCTGGCCAACCCCAAGCGCATGCTCAAGGCCATGCCCGGCGCGCTCCACGAGGTGGGCACGGCCGTCGTCGTCGCGCTCACCGTGGCGCCCCAGCTGATCGAGAGCGTGCAGCGCGTGCGCCGGGCGCGCAGGCTGCGCGGTGCCAGGGAGAGGGGCAGGCACGCGCTGCGCGGCATCCTCATCCCCGTCCTGGAGGACGCCCTCGGCCGGTCCCTGTCCCTGGCCGCGGCCATGGCCTCCCGCGGCTACGGCCGCACCGGGACCACCCCGCCCGGCGCCAGGCGGGCCGTCGGCGCCCTGCTGATCGGCGGCCTGCTGGGCATCGCCGCCGGACTCTACGGGCTGATGGGCTCGGGCTCCCCCCGCTACCTCGGCCTCCCGCTGGTGGTCGGCGGCGCCGCCGACCACCAGCGGGAGGCCGAGGTAGCGGGGGGAGCCCGAGCCCATCAGCCCGTAGAGTCCGGCGGCGATGCCCAGCAGGCCGCCGATCAGCAGGGCGCCGACGGCCCGCCTGGCGCCGGGCGGGGTGGTCCCGGTGCGGCCGTAGCCGCGGGAGGCCATGGCCGCGGCCAGGGACAGGGACCGGCCGAGGGCGTCCTCCAGGACGGGGATGAGGATGCCGCGCAGCGCGTGCCTGCCCCTCTCCCTGGCACCGCGCAGCCTGCGCGCCCGGCGCACGCGCTGCACGCTCTCGATCAGCTGGGGCGCCACGGTGAGCGCGACGACGACGGCCGTGCCCACCTCGTGGAGCGCGCCGGGCATGGCCTTGAGCATGCGCTTGGGGTTGGCCAGGGCGTTGGCGGCGCCGACGCAGATCACCATGGTGGCCAGCTGGAGCCCGTCGTAGAACCCGCCGAGCACCTCCTCGGCGGCCACCGGGCCGAGCAGCCTGATCCCGGCCGCGGCCTCGGGCAGCGGGATCTCCGGGAGGGTGACCAGGACGGTGTCGCCCCCGCCGCCGCCGAACACGACGCGGAACAGGACCCGCATCACGACGATCACGGCGCCGAAGACGAGGTACATCCGGAACGAGAGCGCCCAGGGCGCGTCCGTCCTGCGCCGCACCACGACGCAGCCGACGGCGGCCAGCAGCAGCCCGAGCAGCACCGGGTTGGTGGTGCGGGACGCCGCGACCGCCATGCCGAGCGCCCACAGCCACCAGGCGCCCGGGTGCAGGGCGCGCTCCAACGGGCCCGCGCGGGCGGTCACCCGGCGTCGGCCGATCCGGCGGACCGCCGTCTGCGCCGGGCGGCGTACGCGGCGGCGCCCGCGAGGGCGGCGAGCAGGCCGAGCGCGGCGACGGTGAACGCGGAGGGCCCGCCGGAGCCGCCCGAGCCCTCGCGTCGCTCCTCGAACGCGGCGTCCTCGCCGCTCCAGCCGGGGTCCTCGGCGGGCGTGGGACCCGGGGCGCCGCCCGGCGTCGCCGGAGGCGACTCCCCGCCGGGCGGGGCGCTCTCCCCGCCGGGCCCCGGCGGGCCGGCGCCCTCGTCCGGCGGACGGGCGGGCGAGGAGGGGCGGTCGCCGGGGAGCGCGGGTTCGGCGCCGCCGTCCGCCCCCGGACCGCCGCCGGGGCCCGAGCCGCTCCCGCCCGCGCCGGACGAGCCCGGGGCGCCGCCGTCCCCGCCGGAGCCGTCCGCGTCGCCGCCACCGGACTCACCCGAGCCGCCCGAACCTCCGGAACCGCCCGTACCCCCGGAGCCGCCCGCACCGCCCGACGAGCCGTCGGCGGGCGGGCGGAGCGGTGCCACGCCGGGCGGCGGCGTCCCGCCGCTCTCCTCGCCCCGCGAGAACGACCAGCCCTCGAAGCTGCCCTCGGGCGGGACCCGGTAGGTCGCGCCGCGCTGGCTGTAGGTCCACTCGCCGCCGTCGGAGGCGTGCCAGTACGACCAGTAGGCGTCGGCCGGCGGGGTGTCGACACAGGACTCGTCACCGGCGCCCGGACGGCCGTTGATGCGGCAGACGAACGCGTCGCCCCAGCGGTTGGTGCCCGCGACGTCGAACCCGGCGGCGCGCAGCGCCCGCACCCCGTCGTCCTGGGGTCCGGGGGCGCAGCGGACCACCCTGCCACCGCCGAGCTGCTGGAAGTCGACCACGACCGTGACCCCGGAGGCGTCCGGGCAGAAGCCGGCGGTGCCCTCCGCCGCGGCCCCCGCCGCGGGAGCGGCCGGGGCGACGGCCCCCGCCGGTGGCAACGGTGCGTGCAACACAGCGAGCAGTCCGCCGATGGCGACCGCCCGTATCCCGGCCCGCGACATCACGTGCCCTTCCCCTTGGGCAGACATGACCGCCCAACGGGACCGCGGCACAAGGCGCCTGGCGGCCGAGGGCTCCACGCTGCGAACCGTGACAGTGAGAAGCAGTTCACGTGATACGCCCGAGCATTCCGGCTCACGGGGCCGGTGGACGGCTCCGCTCACGGTTGCAGGTCAGCGCCGGATTCCCACCGGCTTCCCTCGCACGCACACGCATGTACTTGTCAAACCGCTCCAGGATAGGGGGCGTTGGGCCCGGCGGCCAGATCCTCGCGCCACGGCCGCCTCCGGGGGCCGATTGCCCCGGGCGCCCGGCGGGAACACCCCGTTCAGCCCGGGGCCCATGGCCCACAGCACGACCAGGAGTCACCATGACCTCATCCCCGTCCCCCGCCCCCCTGCGCGTGACCGTGTGGAGCGAAGGCCGCCACGAGCAACGGGACGCCAATGTCGCCGAGTTGTACCCCGAGGGCATGCACGGGGCCATGGCCGACGGCATAACGCAGCACCTCGGCGACCGGGCCCGTGTCAGGACCGCGACGCTGGACGAGCCGGAACACGGCCTGACCGAGGCCGTGCTGGAGGACACGGACGTCCTCACCTGGTGGGGCCACATGTCCCATGACGATGTCGCCGACGCGGTGGTGGACCGGGTCCAGCGGCATGTGCTCGGCGGGATGGGGCTGATCGTGCTCCACTCGGGGCACTGGTCGAAGATCTTCCGCAAGCTGATGGGAACGACCTGCACGCTGCGCTGGCGCAACGAGCGCGACCGCGAGCTGGTCTGGACCGTGAATCCCGCGCACCCCATCGCGGCGGGCGTGCCGCATCCGCTCATCATCGAGGAGCAGGAGATGTACGGGGAGTTCTTCGACATCCCGGAGCCGGACGAGCTCGTGTTCCTCAGCTCCTTCTCCGGCGGCGAGGTCTTCCGGAGCGGCTGCGTCTTCCACCGGGGCAAGGGCAGGATCTTCTACTTCAGCCCGGGCGACCAGGACTACCCCGTCTACCACCACCCGGACGTGCGGCGCGTCCTCGCCAACGCCGTCGCCTGGGCGGCGCCCTCGCTGCCGCGCGCCGAGCCGGCGATCGGCCGGTACGACACCGGCTGGTTCGAGAACGGGGGCGACCGCGCGTGAGCACCGACGCCTTCCGCGCCCTGCCGGGGAACGGGTCGCCGCTGCGGGTCCTCGTGGTGGGCGCGGGCGCGATGGGCCGGGCGTGGCTGCGCGCGGTCGAGTCCTCGCCCGACGTGGAACTGGCCGGCGTCGTCGACCTCGATCCGCTGGTGGCCCGCGCGGCGGCCGACGGTGCGGGGGCCCCCGGGGTGCCCGCCGGAGCCGACCTCGCCGTGCTCGTCCACGACACCGCCCCCGACGCCGTGGTCAACGTGACCGTCCCCGCCGCCCATCTCCCCGTCACGCTCGGGGCGCTGGGCCTGGGGCTGCCGGTGCTCGGCGAGAAGCCGGCCGCCGCCACCCTGCCCGAGGCGCTGTGCCTGATCGCCGCCGCCGAGCTGTCGGGGCAGCTGTTCATGGTGAGCCAGTCGCGGCGTTACCACCCGGAGCTGGCCGCGTTCAAGGAACGGGCCCGGCGGCTCGGCGCGCTGGGCATCCTCACCACGGAGTTCTTCAAGGCGCCGCACTTCGGCGGATTCCGGGAGACCATGGAGCACCCGCTGCTGCTCGACATGGCCATCCACCCGTTCGACACCGCCCGCCACCTGCTCGACGCGGACCCCGTCTCCGTCTACTGCCAGGAGTACAACCCCTCGTGGAGCTGGTACGCCGGGGACGCGGCGACGACCGCCGTCTTCGAGATGACGGGAGGGACCCGTTACCTCTACAACGGGAGCTGGTGCAGCCCGGGGCTGGAGACGTCGTGGAACGGCGCCTGGCGGGTCAGCGGCGCACGGGGCAGCGCCCGCTGGAACGGCGACGACCCGCCCGAGACGGAGGAGACGGCCGAGACGGCGGAGGAGGGCACCGCGGACGCCGTGGGCGACCGGGGCGGGGCCGCGCCGGTGGCGAGCTGGGGCGAGGGCATCGAGGGATCCCTCGCCGAGTTCACGCACGCGCTGCGCACCGGGACGGTCCCCATGGGAGAGATCCACGACAACGTCCTGAGCCTGGCCATGGTCGCCTCGGCCGTCCTGTCCGCCCGCACCGACCGGAGGGTCCGGGTGGACGACGTCCTGGCCACCGCCCACGCCGAGGCGCTCGGGCTGGCCGGGGGCGAGGTGCGGGACGTCCTCGCCTCCTGGACATCGGCCGCCGGCGGCGCCTGAGGAACGGGCGCCACGGCGGACGGGGCCCCGGCTCGGAGCGCCTCGTCCGCCGCCCGCGGCCGACGAATCGCCGACGAATCCCTGACTCGGGACCTCAGGCGTCAGGGGGGTGCTGCGCCGTGGCGCAGACCGGGTGGGTTCTGGCGGCGTAGGAGCGGGCGGCGGCGATGAGGCCGAACCCGAGGCCGCCGAAGGCGAGTCCGCCGAAGAGAACCATCCACGTGATCCCCGACTGGGAGGTGAAGGGCACCGCGGGCTCGACCCGGGGGGCCCAGCCCAGGGCGCTGAGCGGCGCGTAGATCACCAGGACCGAGCCGTACAGCGAGAGTCCGCCCGCGATCGTCCAGGCGGGCAGCAGCGGCAGCATCCGCGGCACCCGGCGCCCGGCGAGGGGCGGCGTCCAGCGGGGGAAGACCTGGCCCCACGGGTACAGGAGGCCGAGCAGCAGGAAGATGCCGAGCGCGGCGGCCAGCACGGTGACGTCGATGCCGACCGAGGACAGGGCCCTGGCCACGTCGGAGTCGCCGTCGGTCGCGTCGCGCCATCCCTCGGCGGTGACACTCAGCGCGTCGCCGCCGAGCGTCCAGATCGTCTTGACCCCGGCCCACGGCAGCAGCCCGCACATGAAGAGGTAGACGGTGACGCGGGTGCGGCGCGAGGCCACGCTGGCGGGCGGGTGGACCAGCGGCCCGTGGTGGTCCCCGCCGTGGCGCGTGGCGCAGCGGGGGCACCTGCCCGCCAGCCGCCGCCGGTGGGCGAGGGCGACCATGGCGAGCAGTCCGGTGCCCACCGCGTTGAGCAGCACCCAGGTCAGGCCGGTGGCGCTCTCCAGGCCGGACAGGGAGGCCACGGTGACGAGGTACTCGGGCACGCTGGCCATCCCGACCGCGAACACCGGGATGGCCGCGACCAGGGCCAGGGCGACCGCCAACCGCCCGGGGCGGGCCAGCGCGCGGGTGGTGGCCAGTCCGGCGGCGCCCGCCACCAGGGCCAGCACGGCCAGCAGGAGCAGGACCGGGGCGGCGATCGCCTCGTCCGGCGCCCAGGGCACGGTCGTTCCGGCGGCGACCCAGGCGATCTGCACCGCGGCGTACACGCCGCTCCAGACACCGGCCGCCAGGGGCGCCCACAGCGGCCAGCGACGGGTCCAGGGGGCCGGCCGCGGGTCACGAGGCAATTCCGGACCGGTGTCCGCGGCGGGCTGCGCGGAGGAACGGGCGGGAGGGGCGGTCACGGCGTCACCTCCGGCCGAGGTCGGCTGGGAACTGTCATGCTGTCACCTTTCCGTGCCATGTCCCTCCGCCGCATCAGACCGTGGGTCCATCCGGACCCGGCCGGGGATACGCCTGGAGGAGGAGCGTTCCGCCCGCGGTCGCGGCGCCGGGGTCCGGCCGGGGACTCAGAGGAGGACGCTGCCGTCGCCGGGCCGGTAGGGGCGGGTGCGCCGGTGGTCGACGTGGACGAACGTCCGGTGCAGCCAGCGGTCCCTGCCGTCGTAGCGCGGGGCGTAGGCGGTCCTTCCGTGAATGGCGATGCGGTTGTCGACGAATGCCATCTCGCCGGGCCGCAGGGTGAGCACCGTGGCGGCTTCGAGGAACGCGGTGCGCAGCCGCTCCAGGGCGAACTTGGCCGCCTCGTCGTGGGGATGTGTGGCGTGGAAGTCCACCTTGACGTCGGGGTCGGCGGGGTCGCCGACGAGCACGGCGTGCGGCGCGGTCGCGCCGCTGCCGTGGAAGGACGGTGGGGGGCTGGTGGTGAACCGCTCGCCGCTCAGCACCTCGACGGTCTCCGCGGACAGCAGCGGCAGCGTCCTGCGGATCGAGGAGACCAGGGTGCCGCCGGTCCCCGAGTGGTCGCTGCGCAGGCACAGCAGGCCCACATAGTCGGGGCGGCGCGGGTGGAAGGCGTTCTCGATGTGGAGTTCGAGCGGGATGGAGCCCGCGTTGCTCTGCGACTCCTCGCGGCCGGGCACCGGCACCACGTTCTGCACCAGCGCCCCTGACTTCTCGTCCCGGTAGGCGGCGATCTCGCCGAGTTGCAGGGTGACCAGGACGGCGACGGCCGCCGGGACGGTCGCGGCGCGCTCCACGGAGTCCGGCTCGTTCGGGGTGGGCGGCAGGACGGTCTCGTCCACGGGCAGGTTGCGCAGGATCAGGATGCCGTCCGGGCCCGGGTCGTGGCGGTAGCGGCGCAGCGCCTCGCGGGCGCGCTCCGGCAGGCGGCACGACAGGCCGCGCGCCCGCGCCACCCACCTCGGGTCGTCGACCAGCGCCGGGGCGCCAACGGCCAGTTCGGCGGCGAGCGTGGCGATCTCGCGGCGCTCGCCGTGGATGAGGTCCAGCGGCAGGGCTCCGTCGCCCGGGGCCGGGACGGGCTGCTGCGACGTGGTCATGTGTCTTCCCTTGCTCGAAGTCCCCGGGCTCCGGAGGCCGGAGGGTCGGGACGGCGGAACGTGGTGGCGGTCCTGGACCGGCGGGCGCCGGGTCAGCGCCCGGCCGGTCGGCGCGTCAGCGTGACGGGCGCGGAGGTGTGGCCCCAGATCAGGTTGGACGCGATGCGCCGGGGCTCCCCGCGGCGCGTGACCTCGGCCACGCGGGCGGCGAACTCCTCGAAGAAAATGGTGAGTTCGCTGGTGGCCAGGGCGGAGCCCAGGCAGAAGTGGGTGCCGGAGGCAAAGGCGAGGTGCCGGTTGGGGGTGCGGGCGATGTCGAAGCGGTCCGGGCCGGGAAAGACGGCCTCGTCGCGGTTGGCCGCGGACAGCCAGACCGCCAGCTGGTCGCCCGCCTCGATGCGCCGGCCCTCCAGCGTCACCGCACGGGTCGCGGTGCGCAGGACGTGCATCGCGGGGCTGGTGAAGCGGAGGATCTCCTGAACGGCCGTGGGCAGCAGGCCGGGGTCCGCGGCCAGCCGCGCCCACTGGGACGGTTCGCGGACGAACGCCAGGATGCCGCCGACGGTGGCGTGCCGGGTGGTCTCGTTGCCGCCGGAGATCAGGCCGTTGCAGTTGAGCAGGACCTCCTCGTCGGTCAGCGGGGTGCCGTCCACGGTGCCGTGCGCCAGCGCGGAGACGATGTCGTCCTGCGGGTCGTCGCGGCGGCGGCGGAGCAAGTCGTCGTAGTAGACGAGCAGTTCGGTGTGGGCCTCGGCGATCCGCTTGGGGTCGGAGCCCGCCTGCTCGTCGGCGCCGAAGGCGATCATGGTGAGTTCGAGCATGAAGTCCCAGTCGGCGCGCGGCACTCCGAGCATGTCGGAGATCACCGACACCGGCAGCCGGGAGGCGACCTCGGTGAGGTCCACCTCGCCGCGGTCGAGCGCCGCCTCGATCACCTCGACCGCGGTCCGCCGGATGGTGTCGTTCAGCCGGCGGACCATGCGCGGGGTGAAGGCCGAGTTGATGACGCGGCGGATGCCGCCGTGCCGGGGCGGGTCGGTGACGATGAGCATCTTCCCCGCGGCTGCCTCGTTCGCCACCGGGTCGGCGTCCAGCCGCATCCCGCCGGCGGAGGAGAAGCTCGCGGCGTCCTTGAGCACCCGCGAGGCGAGGTCGTGGCCGAGCACGGACCAGAAGTCGTGGCCGACGGGGCGCCTGGTGTGGAAGAGCGGCCCCTCCGCGCGCAGCCGACACCACACGTCCTCGATCCCCTCGGCGGTGTACCGCCGGGGGTCGGAGAGATCGGTGGCGGTGCCGCTGAGCGGCGGATCGGTCAGCTGGGACATGAGGACGCCGTTCCGTGGGCGCGGACAGGGAGGCAAGACGTGGGTGGCGGAGGTGAGCCCCGGCCGGGCGGCGCGGGAGGGGCGGCCCGAGGGGCGGCGCCGACCCTGCCATCCTGGCCCGCTCCCCCGGCCGTGCGCGCGGGTGCTTCCAAGACTTCTATACGGCTCCGCGCGCGGGCGCGCGGGCTCCGTACGATGCCCGCGGGGCGCCGCCGCCCCGGACCAGGCGGTCGCCCGCGCGTTCTGCGTACCGTTCGCCTGGGACGGCGACCCGGCGCTCGGCGAACTCCCCGCCGACGGGTGGGACGGGGTGATCTGGCGCTCGGCGCGCG